>JAIRSO010000045.1 GCA_031255415.1 Oscillospiraceae bacterium | reverse complement strand
CTCGCCGCTACGGTTCGCGATATGCAGCGGAACACCAGCCTGCCGTTTGTTCAAAAGGGCAGGGGCGGCGCCTTATCGTTTACGGTGGAGAGGGTGGATGTTTGGACAACGCTGATGATATCCGAGGCATGACACTGGAACCCACGGAAATCCGGTATGGTCAACCACTTTCAATAAGGCGGGCATACGCGCGAAGGGTTTAGTCTGCGCTAAGGCGAGGAAGGGATGTTACTGGTTGGACGAACGCCTAAAGCAACAACCAACCGAAAATCCCACGACTGCGGGAGATAGGCGCGTAAGGTAAAAGAATTCGCGAATATAGCGCGCTTTCAAGTTGGTTGATCATACCGTTCCCCTAGCTCTACCTGATCCCTACACTCCCTGGGAGTTAACCCGAACGTCTTACGGAACGTCTGCGCGAACTGCGATGCGTCCGCGTATCCGCAGCGCCGCGCGATCTCGGGTATCGCGAGCTGGCTTTTCCGCAGCAGCGTAAACCCGCGATCCATTCTCAGCCGTTGAATAGCGGCCATTATAGTCTCTCCCGTCACCTGTTTGTAGCGTCTGCTTACGTATACGGGGTGCATGAACAGCGTGTCGCGGCAGTATGAGGATATATTGATCTTCTGGTCGAGATTGTTCAGGATGTATGTGGATATCGTATCCGCCAGCGCGTCGCCGTACTTCGGCGCAGACGCGGCGCGCAGACTGTCCAGTATTGCGTAGAGTTTTTCCGTGTCCACCGGCTTGAGCAGATAATCGCGCACGCCGATGCGCAGCGCCTCCAGCACGTACTTAAACTCGGCGAAGCTGGTCAACAGCACAACGCAGTCAACCAGCCTCTCGTTGACCGCGCGGCGCGACAGCGCCAGCCCGCCCAACCCCGGCATGCGGATATCGCTCAACAGTAGATCATATCGCTTCGCGCACAATATCGCATACGCCGCGTCGCCGTCTTCCGCCGTCTCGATTTGAACGGTTGGATCGTAATCGCGCACGACCCGTATAAGCGCCTCGCGCGCGTAAAGCTCATCCTCCGCTATCAGTATGCGCATGCGCGCCTCCCTGGTTAATCGCGGGCGATTGCTTCGCGCGCTCATCCGGAGACAGCGGCAGCCGGATCGAAACCGCGGTTCCGCCGCCGACGGCGCTATCGATACTCAACCCATACTCGCAGCCATACGCGAACACCAGCCGACGATGCACGTTAAGCAGCCCTATGCCGGTGGAATCGGCATCCTCGAGCGACAGCGTTTCCTTCGCCGATTGAGAGCGTCGCAACGACGCGCGCAGCGCCTCCAGCCTCAACGGAGGAATCCCCTCGCCGTTATCGGTTATCACGATAACCAGAGTACGCTGCCGCCGGATAACGCGTATGCCTAGACGGCGTTCGCCCTTCTTGCGCTCGAGAGCGTGCTTGAACGCGTTTTCAACGATCGGTTGCATGATGAACCGCATCACCCTGCGCCGCGTCAGTTCCGGATCGCAGTCCTGATCGACGGTGATGGAGTTGGGGAAGCGGATCTGCTGGATCGTGATATAATTCCAGACCTGCTTGATCTCATCCTCCAGCATCACCTCGCCTTCCGGAGCCAGCGTGTAGCGCAGCATGGCGCTCAAGCATACGCTGACGCGCTCGATCTCCTCCTCGCGCCTGCATTGAGCGATCGACCGGATCAAGCTTAGCGTGTTGTAAAGGAAATGCGGGTTGACCTGCAGCAGCAATACGTCCATCTGCGCCTTCTTGTTCATCAGGCGCAGCTCGTACTCGCTCTTTATGGAGCTTACGATCTGGTCGGCCATGCTGTTGTAGCTATCGTACAGCGATTGTATCTCCAGTATGCCGCTCTCTCTTTGTATCCGCAGAGCGCGTCCGTCCTGCGCGTCGCGCATGGACGCGCGTAGTATGTTGATCTGCCGCATGAACCCGTTGAACACACGGTTGAATAATAGCGCGGCTGCGGCGACAAACAGCGCGGTGAACGCGGCGTAAGTCAGCGCGTGCGCGCCTAGCACAGCCTGGCCTTCCGATTGAGACGCGTACACGACCACCGACAACCCCTTGTCGGCGATATCGACCGCGCGAATATCGTACAGTTCCCAACGTCCGTCGTTCTGAACGCGGACGGTTCTGCCCCATGTCCCGTCGTCCGCGCGTGCGACCAGCGCCTGGCTGCCCGCGGACTCTCGGCATTCCCCCGCGGACCACGACTGCACCGCCGAATCATACAGCACGCCGGTCTCGTTCAATATCAACACGTTGAGGCTGGCGCCAGGGCTTTTTGCGGAGAATACGGCGGCGATCTCGCTGTAATCAATGTCGATGTTCATGTATCCGACGACGACGTTCGTGTCGGGGTCGCGCATCTCCATCACCATCGGGATGTATACGCCGCTCTCGCCGTTCTCATACGCGACGGGCGGGAACAGCATCATCCCCGATCCCTTTTCGCCGACAAACGCGGCGCGATCCTCCAGCGCCGCGATATCTTCCAGATAAGGCGACGCGAAACCCGCGTATATCTGGCCGTACCGCCCAATGATCGCCATGCGGTATATGCGGGGATTGACGCGCGTCACCGCTCCGATCAAATCGGCCATAACGCGCAGATCCGAATGCCTCGCCGTTGGATCCTTAGCGTAATCCCTTCGCAGCGTCAGCAGTATGTCGTACCGCGTGCGGTGTATACCCCCGATACGCTGCATCTCCTCAAGGATCGAGTCCAGCGAGCGCACGACCTGCGCCGCGTACTCGTTCAGCAACTGATCGCGGTCGGCGATGGCGTTGCGCTCCACCTCCACCATGAACAGCGCAGAAACCGCCAGCGCGGGCAAAACCAACAGCAGCAGCGCCATGCGCAGCGCGAGCGTGCGCATCGACCGCCGGCGCTTTTGGCGCTCCATACCGTCACCCTTTGACCGCGCCGATCATGATCCCCTTGACGAAGTATTTCTGCAGGAACGGATACATCGTCAGTATCGGCACGGTCGCCACGACTATCGAGGCGTACTTGACGTTTTGCGCGTAAGCCTCCAGTCCGTCATACGCGCCGCCGCCCGACACCATCGACTGGTCGTTTTGAATCAATATCTCGCGCAGTATCAGCTGCAGAGGGTACGACGTGCGGGAACGCAGGTATATCAGCGCCTGGAAGTATGAGTTCCACTTCGCCACGGCGTAATACAGCGCGATGACCGCCAGAACAGGCGCGCACAGCGGCAGATACACCGTGCATAGTATCCGGTACTCGCTGGCTCCGTCGATCTTCGCCGCCTCTTCCAGCGATTCGGGTATCCCCCTGAAGTACGTTAGCATAATGATCAGATTGAACGTGGACACCGCGCCCGGCAGAAGCATCGCCCAGCGCGAGTCATACATGCCCAGGCTGCGTATCAACAGGAACGATGGGATCATCCCGCCGGAAAAGTACATCGTGAACACGATGAACATCGTAATGGCTACCCTGCCGATAAGGTACGAGCGCGATAACCCGAACGCGCCGCACACCGTCAGCGCGAGGCTGATGGCTACGCCCGCGCCGACATATAGGAGCGTATTGGCGTACCCGGTCCATATGGCGGGATACTGGAACACCAGCTTATAAGTCGCCAGCGAGAACTCGCGCGGCCACAGCAGGAACTTGCTTCCCCTATATAGAGCCACCGGGTTGGATACGGAAGCCGCGACTACATAGTAAACGGGATAAACGCATACGATCACCAGCGCCGTCAGTATCGCGTAATTGGCTGCGTCGAACACCGCGCTGCCCGTCGATCGCTTGCCTATCATAACCGCACCGCCTCCCTCACCACAACCCGCCGCCCGTCGCGCTTCGCGACAGCTTATTCGCGGACAGCAGCAGTACAAAGTTGACAACGGAGTTGAACAGGCCGACCGCCGTTGAATAGCTGAAATCCTGATCCAGCAGGCCCTTGCGGTAAACATACGTCGATATAACGTCCGCCGTCGAATAGACGGTGGTGGAGTATATCAACAGGATCTTCTCATAACCGAGCGAGAGCATCTGCCCGATCCTAAGGATCAGCATGATCATAATCGTGCCAAGAATGCCAGGCAGCGTCACATGCCATAGCCTGCCCGCGCGGTTCGCTCCGTCTATCGCCGAGGCCTCGTACAGCTCCTGATCGATACCGGAAAGCGCGCTAAGGTATATGATGGAACCCCAGCCTACGCCCTGCCAGACCTCCGACGCGGTGTACACGCCCCAGAATAACTCAGGCCGCACCAGGAACTGCACCGGCTGTCCGCCGAATATCTTGACGATTTCGTTGATCATACCGCGCGTGCTCAGGAAGTCCACCATCAGCCCCGACACTACGACAGTGGATATGAAGTAAGGCATGTAGGTCAGCGTCTGCACGGTGCGCTTGAATCTAGCGCCGCGCAGCTCGTTGAGCAGCAGAGCCAGTATTATCGGCGCGGGGAAACCGAATATCAAACCGTACAGGTTGATCATCACCGTGTTTCGCAGGAGCCGCCAGAACGTATAGTTCTTCAGGAAGCTCCTGAAATGCGCAAGCCCTACGAACGGGCTTTTCAATATCCCGCGCGTGATAGAGTAGCGCTGGAAGGCGATCACGTTGCCGAACATCGGCCCATAGTTGAATATCAGATAAAACAGCAGTACGGGCAGCAGTATCACGTACACCTGCCGATGCTTAGCCATCTGGCGCAATATGGAACGCCTGCGCGGCGCAACGGCTGGCTGGGTCATGATCACCCCTCCTCATAGCGCGTGAGCAACTTGGTGTATGCCGCGTAGCGGCGGCAATGTAATCGTAAGCTATCGAACCACAGCGTCACGGCAACTCAGTCGCAAACTAAAGAGCCACAGCGTCACGGTAACTCTGTCGCAAACTAAAGAGCCACGGCGTCACGGTAACACAACCGCAAACGAGAATGACGCGGGCTGCCGCGTCTTTCGCAAGCGCGGCAGCCTCGCGCAGATTCCTAGCGGGCGTTGTACCGATCCAGAGCGGCCTGTTTCAGCTCAATAGCGCGCTCTACGCCCATGGCTTTCATTTGATCCGCCATCGCGTCCAGGTGTTCCAGCGGAAGCTGGCCTAGTATGATGCGGTCAATCGTCTCGTCGAAGTATGTCGTTATGTCGGTCATGAGCGAGGCGTATTCAGCCTGCTCGTCACCGGTCATCGACGTAGGCGGCATGATCATCGACTGATCCACGCGGGACATGTACTGCACCACGCAGTCCACGCCGTCCGGATGGGTCGATTGTTTCCAAGAAGCGTACCTCTGGATGCCCGCGAACACGCTGACCTTAGCCGGGGTGTAAATGGCGGACGCGGTGTTGATGTCATACTGCGGATTGTTCGTCACGATCTCGGTGAGGATGGGCTCGCCGTCCACCAGGTTATAGCTTACTCCCTCCACGCCATAGTTGCGGATCAACTCGCCCGTCGGGCTGTAATTGAAGTCCACCCACTTGACGGTTGACAGTATGTCCTTCGCCTTAGTGGTGACTGCGAGGCAGCCGCCCATTATGTTCGCGCCGGCCTCACTGTAGAACACGGGCGCGAGTTCGCTTGTCGGGTTCGGCCCGCGCAGGTACGGGATGGGCTTGAGCGGATTCTCTATGCCGTGTTCCTCAAATAGCAGAGCCAGTTTCGTCACCTGCGTGTTGAACATGAACCCGGCTTCATCGGCGATCATGGCAGCGTCGATGATATCGCGGTCGTTCGTGACGTAATTCGGATCGACGAGTCCTTCCTCGACAAGCTTACGTATATAGGCCGCGCCTTCCTTGAATTCCGGTTCGATGGGGCCGTACTTTGCCGTCGTGCCGGTCGGATCGGTCAGGAAGTCGTATGTGGTGTTGAAGGAGAACAGCAGCTGCCCCAGCCCCTGCGACGTATCCGTGCGGAACTTGCCCGCCATCATCGGCACGAAGTTGTCCGCGTCGGATACATTCTGCTCCTTGAACGCCTTCAGCGTTTCATACAGATCGTCTACGGTGTCGGGGATGGGCATGCCCACCTTCTCCAGCCAATCCACGCGAATCTGCGGTCCGTTCCAGATACGCAGCTCGTCATCCTTGCGCACGGAGGGCATGTAGTAGATAGCGCCGTTATCCTGTCGAACCTGCTTTTCAATCTTGGGCAGGTCGGCGAACAGCCGCTCGACATACGGCATATCGCCGTTGTCGTAATACGGGGTCATATCCACTATAACGCCGTCGTCGATGTACTTTTGAATACCCCCGGTGACGGTCATCCAGCTATAGTTGATGATATCCGGCAGATCGCCCGACACGATCATCAGGTTGAACTGCTCGGCAACGCCCGTGCCTGCGGGCGGGTGGATCCAGTTGATCTTGGTTCCCGTTACGCGTTCCAGCTCCTCGTAGGCGACCGACGCGTGTATATCGTTGCCCGCCTTAACCAGCCAGCTGCCCAGCTCCGACCAGATGGTCAGCTCCGACGGTAAGCCTTCCACGCCGCCCTCCGACTCCGCGAACGCGGGAGCGAACAGGCACGCTGCCATCACGATCGACAGCGCCGCCGAGAGTAGTCTCCTTGATAGTTTCATAACATCCACACTCCTTTTATATTACCGGCAGGACTTGTGATCCTCGCTCGGCATAATCCAAAACGCCCGGCGCTTGCGATCCTTGCTTGATATAATCCTAAAACGTCTGGCGTTAGCCTGTCCGCGCGCGGCGCGGCGGGTATCCGGGTATCTATCGTATCTCCTCCAGCGCCTCTTTCACCCATAGGAAGCGCGTGTCGTCCACATCGCCCGGGATGGTGCAATCCGCGCCGATGACGAGCCGCTCGTTGGAGCCGAACTCCTCGACATAATCACGCGCGACTTTCTTTGCGAAGGCCTTAACCTCGTCCTTAGTGCCGTTTTTATAGAGCAGTCCGGTTTTACGGTTATCAAAGCCGCCTATGACCGTTTTATCCAGTCCGAACATCCGATGGCCCTCGTTCAAAGAGACGTTCTCGATGAATATCGCCCAGTTGAACGCGGCTGCTGGATAATCCTTCCATACCTCCAGGTTGTTCGGCACGCCCGCCCAACCACACAGATGCGCTATGTTAACGCCTCCGACGGCGTTCGCGCGGTCGAACACAGCCAGATCGGACGGCATGATCAACCTACGATACTCCTCCGGCGTGAAGCGGCCTTTCTCCGCGCCTTGCAGAGCGACGTATACGCCGGTGCAACCGCCTTCCCGAATGACGGCCTCGGCTAAGTCGGCGCATTCATCCGCAATGACCGCGAGCCCCGACAGCGTTGCTGCCTCGTCTTCCTTCAGGTGCGCCATGACCATATCGTCGCCAGGCCAGCGCATCACTGAAAACGGCGCGAATATGTTGTAGAACGTTAGGGCTTCGCCCTTCAGTTCGTCGTTGATCCGCTTGCACCGCTCGACCTGCTCCTTGAAATACGGGCTGTTCCTACCCAGCTTCTTTACGCGAGACCAGTCCGAGGCCTTGCGCGCGCCGTAATCCGCCTGCGCTAGTCCGAATCCGTCGCTCATTATCTTCATGTAATCAACCTGCGTGCGACGGAAGTAATCCATCTCCGCCTTGACGCAGCCTTCGCCCTGCGCCTTCTCACCGCCAAAATGGTACCAAAAACTAAACGGCACGCGATCCACGGGTTTGCCTTGCAGCGCGTTCATGACCCTTGTTTTCTTGTCCATGTCATTCCTCCTTATTAGTTCAGGCTTCTTTCAGCAGCGAGAGTATCGCGTCGTTTACGCTCGACATCGCGTCGCTGCCCAGTCTGCCGATACCAGCCAGGGTTTCCTCGATATCCATGCGGACGATGCCGTCGCGCGCGTTCGCACCCACTCCAGCCAGCGCCAGCGCCGCCGCTTGATAAGCCGCGTGGACGCAGGTGGCGATTTTCAGCGCGCAGCCTGGTTTCGCGCCGTCGCAGAACATGCCGGTTATATCAGCCGCCATGGAGCGCATCGCCGCATACACCGCATCGTCGCCGCCGTCCATCATGAACACCAGCCCGGCGCACACGCCTATGGCTGCCGAGACCCCGCATCCGCACAGCGCGCTGAGCCTACCCAGGTATGTCTTCGTATGTATCGTAATGAGCAGGCTTATCGCCAGCGCGCGCAGCGTCGTTTCTTCAGACGCGGACGCGTGTTTCGCGGCTGCGATGATCGGCAAAGAGGCGGTCAGGCCTTGATTGCCGCTGCCCGCAGTACTCATCACAGGCAGATCGCATCCGGCCATGCGCGCGTCAGCCGCGGCGGCGGTCAGCGCAATAGCCTCCTGCGCCGCGCCGGAGTGGTAGAATCCAGAGCGCCGCGCCGCAGCGAGCGTCTTACCGATTCTAAGCCCCCACTCGCCGCGCAAGCCTTCCTGCGCGATGCGCGAGTTGACCGCCGCTACTTCTCTTAGCATCAGCAGCGACTCGACGGGCGCGGTTCTGCAAAAGTCGAGTATGCCGCGCACAGTCATAGCCTCCGTGCCGCCGTTCTTATCCGCTTGATCGCCGCGCTCGTCGTCCGACGCTCGGTATACGATCCTCCCGTCCAGCTCTTTTAGAAGGATACGGTCGTGATATCCGGCGATCACGCATCGCGACGCATGGTTCTGGGAACGGCATTCGGCTTGGAAATATACCTTTTCCGACGTTGGCTGTATGGACACGGTCACGTTGCCGTCGTCAACCATGCGGCGCGCGCGGCGAATTTCGTCGGCGGAAAGCTGCTGCATGACCGAGAGTCCGCGCTCGGGATCGGCGACCACACAGCCTAACGCGGCGGCAATCGCGATACCGGTTTCGTTAGGCACGCCCGGTATCCCCACGTTCATCCCGTTTTTATACACGTACGAGCTTACGGATAGCGCCGCGCTCCGAACGGGTTCGCCCAGCGTGCGCGCCGCAGCCGCCGCGCATAGAGCCGCAGCCGCAGGTTCGGTGCAACCTCGCGCCATAACCACCTCGCGGCGCAGCGAGTCGAGATACAGCGCGCTGTTGTTCATGCCGCCGGGCTCGACAGTATCGCGTCGATGCGCGAAAGCTCTTCTTGCGTAAAATCGAGGCGTCCCATTATTCCGGCGCAGTCCTGAATCTGCGATAGCTTGCTCGCGCCGATGATAACGGTCGCGGTGACGGGACTGCGATGCAGCCACGACAGCGCCATTTGCGCCAGCGTTTGGCCTCGCTCCAGCGCGATTTCGTTAAGCCTCCGCGCCTGTTCGACGCGATCGGTCGTCACCTGTTCCGCGCGTAGGAACACGCTAGCGCCGGCGGCGCGCGAATCCTCTGGTACGCCGTCCAGATAGCGATTGGTCAAAAGCCCCTGCGCCAGCGGCGAATACGGAGCGGAGCCCACGCCTTGCTCGTCAAGCGTCCGGTACAGGCCTTCCTCCGGACGGCGGTCGAACATGCTGTAACGCGGCTGGCATACCAGCATCCGCACGCCCATCGACCGGAGTATACCGCAGGCGGACGCTGCTCGCTCCGCGTCGTAATTGGATATGCCGACATACAGCGCCTTACCCTGCCTCACGGCGGAGGCTAGCGCGTCCATGGTTTCCTCAAGCGGGGTTTCAGGATCCGCGCGATGGTGATAGAAGATATCCACGTAGTCAAGACCCATGCGCGCCAGGCTCTGATCCAGGCTTGCGAGCAGGTACTTTTTGCCGCCGCAGTCGCCGTAAGGGCCGGGCCACATCCTGTATCCGGCTTTGGTTGATACGATGATCTCGTCGCGATAGCTCTTCAGGTCGTATTTCAAGATACGTCCGAAGGTTGTCTCGGCGGAACCCGGCGGAGGGCCGTAATTATTAGCTAAATCAAAATGCGTGATCCCCATGTCGAACGCGCCCAACACCATTGTCCTGGAACGGTCAAAGGTCGCGGCATAGCCGAAATTATGCCAGAATCCCAGCGAGACCAGCGGCAGCATCAACCCGCTGCGCCCGCAGCGTTTATATGTCATGCCCTGATAGCGGTTGTCCGAAGCGTTATACACGCGCGCCACTCCCTTATGGACTTATATATAGCAAGACGGCTGCGTCAACCGTCCCTAATAATAAAATAGCACAGATACGCAACACTATCAATGGATGGTTTTAACCTGTTGGATGTGCAGTTTAACCTGATAGGGATGTGGAAGTTGGATGAGGCGGATCGCAAGAGTTTTGTGCTGCCGCTTTGCAGCCTAAGTACTGGACTGGGTTAATGACAAAATATCATGTCGATGCAGTGCATTGGTACATCTGGGCTATATTCACAGCCATCGGGTAAAAACGGTTGAGATTGTGGCGAGTATCCTAGTAGTCTGCTAAGTCCAAACCTCAAGTTATGAGCGAGAGATTTTCGTTGCTCGCTAAGGCGAGTGGAGGAGGCGGACTGGAGGTCCGTCGACGGAAAGAGCCGACGCGAGCGGCGAAAAGATCCGCTCATAACTGAGTGTTAGGACTTAGCAGACTACTAGCGTTAAGGGAGGAATCTCCATGCCCGATACATTTTACATCACCACACCTATATACTATCCCAGCGACTACCTGCACATAGGCCACAGCTACTGCACGGTGGCGGCCGACGCCCTCGCGCGGTTCAAGAAACTGACCGGACACGATGTGTTTTTCCTGACCGGATTGGACGAGCACGGGCAGAAGATCGCCGAGAAGGCCGCGCAGCACGGCAAAGACCCCCAATCCCACGTAGACGCGATAGCGGCGCGCACAACGGAGCTATGGCGCATGATGGACGTGGACTACGACGATTTCATCCGCACGACCGAGCCTCGCCACGAAAGAGCCGTCCAAAAGATATACGAGCGCCTGCTGGCGACCGGAGACCTGTATAAATCCGAATACGAAGGGCTGTACTGCACCCCGTGCGAAGCGTTCTGGACCCCGACCCAGGCGAAGGACGGACTGTGCCCAGACTGCGGCAGACCCGTCCACCCGGAGAAAGAGGAAAGCTACTTCCTGCGCCTGTCCAAGTACCAGGATTGGCTGATCGAATACATCGGCGCGCATCCGGATTTCATCCAGCCTCGCGCGCGCGCGAACGAGATGCTGTCGTTCCTGCGCGGCGGCCTCAACGACCTGTGCGTAAGCCGCACGTCGTTCAGCTGGGGGATCAAGCTGCCGTTCGATCCGAAACATATAGCTTATGTGTGGATAGACGCTTTGTCCAACTACATCACCGCCCTGGGCTACGCGTCGGACGACGATCGGTTATACCGCAAGTACTGGCCCGCCAACGTCCACCTGGTGGGCAAGGAGATCGTCCGCTTCCACGCGGTATACTGGCCCATCATGCTGAAGATGCTGGATATACCGATCCCGCGCCAGATATTCGGGCACGGCTGGCTGATCATCGACGGGCGGAAGATGAGCAAGTCGCTGGGCAATATAATCGACCCGGCGGAGCTATGCGCGAGATACGGCTCGGACGCGGTACGCCACTTCCTGATGAGGGAGGTTCCATTCGGCGCGGACGGCAACTATACCCACGCGGCCCTGCTCACGCGCATGAACGCGGATCTGTCCAACGACCTGGGCAACCTGGTCAGCCGCGCGACCGCGATGATCGCGCAGTATTTCGGCGGTATACTGCCCGCGCCCGACATAAAGACGGAGTTGGAGGACGCGCTGGAGGCGAGTCTGCTCGCTTTACCCGGCGAAGTCGAGACCGCGATGGACTCGCTGCAGTTCTCATCCGCGCTGGCCTCGATATGGAGGGTAATAGGCGAGTGCAACAAATACATCGATCAAACCACGCCGTGGTTGTTAGCCAAAGATCCATCAAAGCGCGGACGGCTGGCGACGGTGCTGTATTACCTAGCCGAGGCCGCGCGATTCGCCGCGATTCTAATAAGTCCGTTCATGCCGCGCACCCCCAAGCGCATATATGATCAACTGGGCATAACCGAACCCGATCTGATGGACTGGGCATCCCTAAAGTCGCTGTCGGATCGGACGGCAGGCCATACCGTGACCAAGGGCGAGGCGCTGTTCCCGCGCATCGACATAAAGAAAGAGCTGGCGGAACTGGCCGCTCCCGCCGCGAAGGCCGAACCCGAGCCAGTCCCGGCGGAGCCACTGCGGCAGGACACGCAGCCCGCCACTATCACGATAGACGATTTCGCGAAGATCAAGCTGGTCGCGGCGAAAACTTTGGCGGCGGAGAGGGTGCCCAAGTCCGATAAACTGCTAAAGCTCACGCTGGACGACGGCGCGGGCGAGCGCACGGTGTTGAGCGGGATAGCGCAGTGGTACGCGCCGGAGGACGTGGTAGGCAAGACGGTCGCGCTGCTGGCGAACCTCGCGCCGCGGAAGATGCGCGGCGTGGTCTCCGAGGGGATGATCCTCGCGGCCTCCGACGATAAAGGCGGCTTAAAACTGGTGACGCTGGACGGCGACATGCCCGCCGGCAGCGAGATAGGATGACGCATGATCCTGTTCGACTCCCACACGCACCTAAACGACGAGCGGTTTGACGAGGATCGACCCGACGCGGTCAAGCGCATGATCGAGTCCGGAGTGACGCGGTGCGTCTGCGCCGGATCGGATCGCGCGTCGTCCGAGAGCGCGGTGACGCTCGCGGAGTCGTATGAAGGGATATACGCGGCGGCGGGGGTGCACCCCGAGTTTGCCGCCGCGTTTGAACAAACGGATATGGAGTGGATCGGCGCGCTGGCGCTGCGTCCAAAGACGGCGGCTATAGGCGAGATAGGCCTGGATTATCATTACGGCGTGCCGCGCGAAACGCAGTGGCCCGCGTTCGCGTCTCAATACGCGTGGGCGGCCGCGTGGGATATACCCGTGATACTGCACATCAGGGACGCGCACGAGGATATGCTGGAGGCTTTGAGCGCGATGCACGGTATCGCGCCGCCGCAGATCATACTGCATTGCTACTCCGGTGACTGGAGCCAGGCGCAGCGGTATCTCGACATGGGATGCACGATATCGTTCGCGGGAAACGTCACGTTCAAGAACGCGCGGAACCTGCACGAGTGCGCGCGCAAGACGCCGCTCGACCGGCTCCTTATCGAGACGGACTGCCCGTATCTAGCACCCGAACCCGTTCGGGGCAAGCGCAACGAGCCGGCGTATGTATCGCACACCGCCGCTATGATCGCCCGGCTGCGCGGCATACCGCTAGAGGAGCTGGCGGAAGCCTCGACGGCGAACGCGCTTAGGGTGTTCGGCATTGGCGGCGAGGGTTAAGCATAACTCCGCGCGCGGCAAGAGCCTCGGGCAGAACTTCCTAACGGATGAAACGCTGTTGGACAGGCTTGCCGAAGCGTCGGGAGTAACGGACGGCGACGACGTGCTGGAGATAGGCGCGGGGCTGGGCGGGCTGACCGCCGCTCTGGCGCGGCGCGCGAAGTCGGTGACAGCCGTCGAGATAGACGGATCGCTGGAGCCAGGCCTGCGAGCCGCCGCGTCGAGATTCGGCAACGTTAAGGTGCTGATCATAGACGGCATGAAGCTGGACTGGGCGAAGTGGATCGGCGAGTCCGGCGGTTCGGTTAAGTTTGTATCCAACCTGCCGTATTACATAACGACGCCATTGCTTATACGCGCGTTCCGGATGGATCCGCCGTTCGCGGGCATAGCGTTCATGGCGCAGGAAGAGGCCGCGCAAAGGCTGCTTGCGGAGCCTGGCGGCGAAGGATACGGACCGCTTAGCGTATGGGCAAGGGTGAGGTTCGAGCCTCGCGCGGCGATAGCCGTGCCGTCGATCATGTTCAGCCCGCCGCCCGACGTGGACTCACAATTCGTAACGTGCGCAGAACTCGCCGATCCAGTGGTTAAGCCGGAGGATTACGCGAGGTTTGGTAGGATAGTGGACGCGGCGTTCGCGTCGAGGCGCAAGACTCTATACAATAACCTGCGCGCGGCGTTCGGCATGAGCGTCGATCAAACGAAAGCTATACTAAACAAAGCCGGACTGGATGAACGCGTCCGTGCGGAGGACGCG
>JAIRSO010000102.1 GCA_031255415.1 Oscillospiraceae bacterium | reverse complement strand
GCTGCGGGTGCACTCAGATCGCGCAGAGCAGCCGACAACGCCACGTACGATGCAAATATAGGCCAAAATGTTACCTGGTCTAGCAACGCAACGCAAGGCTACAACAACTGGGACATTGCCTACCCGGCGGCTAGCGGCGGCGGCGGTGGTGGCAGCGGCGGTGGCGGCGGCGGATATATGCCTGGCCGAAACAACGGTTATGTGACGTGGGGATCGTCCACCGTATCCAGCGCGCCCGCCGCAACGCCTCCCAGCACGCCAGCGGCTCCCGTGGGCAGGAAAATCTGCGCGACTGTCTGTCTGCACGTCCTGTGACAAACACCCCGCGCGATTAATCCGTCCTCGACGCGAAATATCACGCACAATCCCCGGCAAGGCGCATAACCTGTTATCGAAGGGGAGACGCCAGCGCCTCCCCTCCTCATTTCTAGAAATAACCCTTACAGCAAATCAGGATGGATCACCACGCCGTAATCCGACATCCATATATCAAACTGCGCGTCGATAGCCGCGTTGCGCTTTTCAGCCAGAGCCTCGCCGCTGAACTCCTCCCTGCGCGCGTCGGTCAACTCCGCGAAGCCTTCGGGCACGTCGCGCGTATACTCGAGGATGTGCACGCCGAACGATGATAATATGGGCTCGCTTACATCGCCGATACTCTCCAGCGCCATCGCTCCCTGCTGGAACGCCTCGTCATACAGCACGGACTGCGCGTGCACGGGATAGCCTCCCGACTTAGCCGGCTCCTCCTCCATGCCGGGATCGGAACCGTATTGCTCGATCAAGGACGAGAACGACTCTCCGGCCTCGAGTTTCTCCTGTATCTCGGCGATAATCGGCTCGACGGACGGGAGTATCCCCTCGCGCGCTAGCTCAAGCTCGGCGGTCTTCGCCTCGATCAGCGCGGCCTTAGCGTTGATCGCCTCTTGATCAGGCTCGGGCGTGGCTGGCGTGTCGTCCACGTGCGTGCTGTTCAGGTTCGCCGATCCGTCTCCGGTCGCGAAATCCTGCGGATACTGCAGCTCAATCAACTCGCCCTTGAGCGTGTACAGCTCCTCGTCCAGCGCCTCCAGCCTCGACTGAAGCTCGCCGTCCGGCGCTAGCAGTATATGCCTCACGCCCCTGTATCCCGGCGGCGTGTACAGCACGTCCACGCCGTAATACTCGCGCTCTATCTCATAGTTGGGCACGTCGCCGCCGTACAGCTCTTTATGCTCCTGCGCCCGGCTCTGGAACGCGGCCTCCGTCTCCTCGTCGGTCACGATCACGTCCTTGTAGATGCTCTCCAACAACCGCTGGGTGGGAGTCTCGGACAGATAATACTGCGTCACACCCTCCAGCGTGATCTGCTGTTCCTCAAAATACTTGAGCACCTCCGCGCGCAGTTCGTCGTCGGTGAGCGTGCCCTCCTCGTTTTGGAAGAACGGGGCGTACATCTCGACCGCGCCGTCGAACTCGGCTTGAGCGTCCCTCTGCGCGTTCGCGCGATCCTCGTCGGTCAGCGCGTTCAGTTTCATTTCCTCGATCTTAATATCCGCGATGCGCCGCTGCGCCAGATCGATCAACGCCGCGGTCTTGATCTCCGTGAGCAGGTCGGGATCGTTAAGATCGTAACCGTCGCTCTCGTAATCGGAGCGGATCATCTCGTAGTAATCGATCGCGGCGGAGCGTTTTACGCCGCCCGGCTTCATCTCTATCACGATGGGATCATCCAGCGATCCCTCTTTCGTGTACGAGACATAGCTCCGCCACGCCATTACCGCAGCGACCGCGATGATAAGCACCATCGCCAAACCGCCGACGACCCAGTTACGCATCCTTGTCCCACCGTATTTCGTGCCTATCTTCTCATTGCTATCGGTTTGATCGTTCAAGCAAAGCTCCTTTCGATAGCCGGGGTGTTGAACCGGGCCCGCGCGGTTCCCGTCAGCGCCAGCGTGTCGCGGGCTATAGCCAGCTCCTCGTTGGTGGGAACGACGAACACCTTCACGCGGCTGCCGCTCGCGCTGATAAGAGCCTCGCCGCGAGCCTTATTCAGCTCCGGATCAAGCTCTATGCCCAGGTAATCCATATCCTTTAATATCATCTCGCGCGCGCATCCGTCGTTCTCGCCGATCCCGGCGGTGAACAGTATCGCGTCGCAGCCGTTCATCGCGGCTATATACGCGCCTATGTACTTCTTCGCGCGGTAGGCGAATACCTCCGCAGCGCGCGCCGCCGCGTCGTCTCCGGCCTGCAGTCCGGCTCTTATATCCCGCCAGTCGCTGGACAGTCCGCCGGACAAACCCAGCAGTCCGGATTTCTTGTTGAGAACGCCTATCGCGTCCTTGAGCGAGATCCCTTCAGTCTGCGCGAGCATCTCGATGACGGCGGGATCCAGGTCGCCGCTTCGGGTGCCCATGATCAATCCCTCAAGAGGGGTCAAGCCCATCGTCGTATCCACCGACCTGCCGCCGTCCACCGCCGCGAACGACGAGCCGTTGCCCATATGGCAGGATATCAGCTTAAGCCGTTCTATCGGCTTGCCCAGCAGAGCCGCGGCTCTTGAGGCCACATACCTATGGCTGGTGCCATGGAAGCCGTAGCGGCGTATCCTGTACTTCTCATAATACTCGTAAGGCAGACCGTATAGATACGCGCGGCGCGGCATCGTTTGATGGAAAGCCGTGTCGAACACCGCGACCATCGGCACGCCTGGCATCACCGATCGGCAGGCCTCTATGCCCATTATGTTGGCGGGATTGTGCAAAGGCGCGAGAGGGATATTGTCGCGCAGAGCCTTCATCACCGCGCCGTCTATCACGACCGAGCCCGTGAACGCCTCCGCGCCGTGGACGACGCGATGCCCCACCGCGCCTATCAGCGAGAGATCTTTCAGCGCGCCATACTCCGGATCGGTCAGAGCGCCGACCAGCGCGCCGAACGCCTCGGTGTGATTCTTAAGCGGCAGCGTCTTTTGGTAAACCCTGCCGTTCGCCTTCTGCTCGATGTTGGAGCCTTCTATCCCGATACGCTCGCATAATCCCTTAGCCAGCAGCGACTCCGAAGTCATGTCTATTAGTTGATACTTAAGCGAGGATGATCCCGCGTTGACCACCAATATATTCATGCCGCGCACCTCACTGAGCAGCCGCGAGCACGGCAGTGATAGCCGTCATCGCGACTATATCGCCGACGCTGCATCCGCGCGATAGATCGTTGACAGGTTTTGCCAGCCCCTGGATGATCGGCCCGTAAGCCTCCGCCCCCGCCAGCCTCTGCACCAGCTTATAGCCGATGTTGCCCGCGCCAAGATCGGGGAACACCAGCACGTTGGCGCGGCCCGCCACATTCGAACCGGGAGCCTTCAACCCAGCCACGGACTCGACCAGCGCCGCGTCCGCCTGAAGCTCTCCGTCCAGCTTAAGATCGGGCGCGAGGGCTTTCGCCTTAGCCGTCGCTTCCTGAACCTTTGTAACGCGCTCGTGCTTAGCGCTGCCCTTCGTGGAGAATGAGAGCATAGCCACTCTAGGCTCCAGTCCGCCCAGCGTCCTAGCCGTGTCCGCGCTGGCTATCGCTATCGCTGCGAGTTCGTCCGCGTTGGGTTCGGGGTTGACCGCGCAGTCCCCGAACACCATAAGCCCGTCCGGCGCGGCGGGATTACCCGTCATCTCCATCAGGAAACAGGACGATACCACCGATATGCCCGGCTTCGTCTTGATGATCTGCAGCGCGGGTCGAAGCGTGTCTCCTGTCGAGTGGATGGCTCCCGCGACCATGCCGTCGGCGTGTCCTAGTTTGATCATCATCGTGGCGAAGTAGAGGGGATCCTTCGACAAAGCGGCGGCCTTCTCGGGGGTCATGCCTTTGGCCTTGCGCAGTTCGTACAGCGCGGACGCGTACTGCCCCGCAAGCTCGGACGTTTCCGGGTCGATTATCGCGCACGCGCTTATATCCGATCCGCTCCCGGCGGCCTCGGCCTTGATCGTCGAAGGATCGCCTATCAGCGTTATCCTAGCCAGTCCGCCGCGCGTTATCATAGCCGCGGCCTGGACGGTGCGCGGCTCGCCGCCTTCCGCTAATACGATGTGTTTGCGCGCGGCGCGCGCCTTCGCGTTGATGGAATCCAATATCGGCATGGACAAACCTCCTAATCCGTGGTACATTTTATCTAAATTGAAAGCATCGGGATCATTGTACACGATTCAGACGGTAATTGAAAGGGTTGTAACAAAACGTTTACGGTAAGGTTGCAATCGACCGCCGGGGTGGTATGCGAATACAACCCGTTCCATAACGGGCACGCGCGCCAGTTGATTGAGACGCGGGCGAGAACGGGCTGCGGCTGGATCGTATGCGTGATGAGCGGGGCGTTCACTCAACGGGGTATACCCGCCGTGCTGGACGCGCGAACCCGCGCGCGCTTCGCGCTGATGAACGGCGCGGACGCGGTGTTCGAGCTGCCCGCGCTGTACGCGGCGAGGGACGCGCGCGCGTTCGCCACAGGCGCGGTCGCTCTGCTGGACTCGCTGAACGTATGCGGATGGCTGTCGTTCGGGTGCGAGGACGCCGCCGCGCTGGACGCGGCGTGCGCGATGGACGAATCCGATCCGTCCGCGCGCGGATCATTGCGAGAGGGTTTAGCCAGGGGCGAGTCGTTCGCGCGGGCGCGCGGACTGCCCAACCTGCCCAACCTTATCCTAGGGGTGGAGTACCGCCGCGCGCTCGCCGGATTAAACAGTAAGATGCAGCCCGTCGCGATACCCCGCGTAACGGAGTCGGTCAAGCCCGCCAGCGTTCTGCGCGCGTCACTGCCCGACGCGGACGCTATAGAGCCATACGTGCCGCGCATCGTGTACGAGTCGATCAGGGACGATCCCGGCGCGTTAAGGTATACCGCGAACCTGGATTCATTCATAATCGGCTCGTTGAGGACGATGGCCGCGAGGGATCTATCCCGCGTAGCCGACGTAAGCGAGGGACTCGAGAACCGCATACTAGCCGCCGCGACGATCGAGTCAACCCGCGAGGCTCTCATCGCGCGCGTGAAGTGCAAGCGCTACACATACGCGCGGCTGTCCAGGATACTGGCGCAGTCGATGATCGGCGTGACCAAGACGCTCGCGGCGGAGCATCCCGCGCCGGAGTACGCGCGGCTGCTGGGGTTCCGCGAGTCTGCGAGGCCGCTTCTGCGCTCGATCAGCGACAACGCGCGCATACCCATCGTTTACAAGGCGGGCAGGCTTCGTTATGATCCGGTGTTTCAGCTGGATATAAGGGCGGAAGCTGTATCCGCGCTGGCCTCGGCCTCGCCGGATCGGCGCGCGGGCAGCGGCGCGACGACCGCGCGTATGGTAAAATTGTGAACAATGCCGCGCGCGCGGGGAGCGGAGGAAACTCTTGGCGCGGTGGTTCGTTTAAATTGCAGGGACGGGCGGAACGCGCCCGTATCAAACAAACACCCGTGGAGGAATGCGTATGCCGCGGATCAAGGGCCGAGCGTTTCCTATTATCGATAGTCCGCACGCCGTCTACACCGCCGCGGACGAAGAGGCGCTCTCGCGCCAGCTTCGCCGATCTTGGATCGCGGCGTGGGTATACGCGGCTATTCTCGCCGCCGCGATGATACCCACGCTTGTCCTGCGCTTGCAGTGGGCGACGATACTGGTCACAGTCGCGCTGGGCGGGCTGGGCATATTCCTATGGGGCATGAAGATAACCCCGGCGCTCAGCTACCGCAAGCACCTGCGCGAGATACACTCCGGACTATCCCGCGACGTAGAGGGCTGGCTTGAGCGCGTCGATAACTCGCACCTCACGTTCCGCGAGGGGATAGACTGTTACGCGTTCGTCGTGAACGTCGGCGACAGCGCGCGCCCCGATCCCAAGCACGAGCGGCTGCTGTACTGGGACGCGCAGAAACCGTTCCCGGATTGGCGCGTAGGCGATACGCTGCGCGCCACCGCCCATGGCAACGATGTAATAACGCTGCAAGTCTCGCGCGACATGGATCGCGGAGGCTTATCATGAGCGGCGCGGATCAGCCCGTGCGCGTGATGGTATGCGTGACGGCGCAGCGCCAGTGCGAGCGGCTGATACGCGCGGGCAGCGCGATAGCGCGCGGCGGGGAGTTATCGGTGGTGCATGTAGCGCCGATGGATCAGCCTCTGCTGTACGGCGAGAACGTAGGCGGCGACTCGCAGGCGCTGGACTTCCTGTACCGCGCGGCGCGTTCGTTCAACGCGGACATGATCGTGGAGCATAATGACAATCCGCTTGACGCGATCGCCGCGCTGGCTGCGCGCCTAGGCGCGCAGTGCGTGGTGCTGGGCATATCTGCGGCCGGCACGTCAAAGCCGTTCGGCGAGGCGTTATCATCGCGTCTGCCCGGGGTGAGGGTGCACACCGAACTATAGCCGATCGGCTTAAAACAGCGGCGGCTATATATCGACTCAAAACAGCGGCGGCTATATAATCCCTCCCTTTACACGCCGCCCGCCTATCTGATATGATAGCCGCATGAGCAAGATACTCTCGTCAATCATCCCGGGACTAGGCGAACGTCCGGTCATATTTGACGGCGGCTTCGGCACGCGGCTGCAGCGGCTGGGCTTGCCTAGCGGCGTTCCGCCCGCCATGTGGAATATTCAGAATCCGTCGGCTGTCTGCGGCGTACATCTCGCGTACCTGGACGCTGGCGCGGACATGGTCACAACCAATACATTTACATCGAACCGTTGGTTTCTAGGCGATAAGGCCGAGGAGGCGACGGCGGCGGGCGTGCGCGTCGCGCGCGGACTGGGGCGCGGGGTAGTCGCGCTGGATATAGGCCCGTCGGGGCGGATGCTCGAGCCGTTCGGCGACCTGCCATTCGAGGACGCGGTGGAGGGATTCGCGCGGACAATCGCAGCGGGAGCGGCTGAACAGCCCGACTGCATACTATTGGAAACGTTCACCGACGCGTACGAGGCGAAAGCCGCGCTGATAGCGGCTCAATCGCGTTCCGATCTGCCCGTAATGGTCTCCTTCTCGTTCGGCGAAAACGGGAGGCTGCTGACCGGATTGGACGCGCGAGGGGTAGCCGCCATGTTCGAGGGGCTGGGAGCCGCCGCGATAGGCGCGAACTGCGGCATGGGCCCGGACGGCATGTCTTCCATTATAAGCGCGCTGGCGCGATCGACGCGCCTGCCCGTGTTCGCCAATCCCAACGCCGGACTGCCCGACATGGAAAGCGGCCAGGCCGTATATCGGCTGACGGCGGAGGATTACGCGCCGCTGGCGTGCGCGCTGTTTAATGAAGGCGCTTGGATGGTGGGCGGCTGCTGCGGGACGGAGCCGGATCATATCCGCGCGCTGCGCGCCTCGAGCCGAGGCTTATCGATGCGCGCTCGTCCAGCAAACGTCCCCGAAGCGATCACGTCCGCGTCGCGCACATACGACGCCAGCGAGATCGTCAACATATCGGACGCTCTCGACGCGCGGGCTAACCCTCGCTTCCGGGAGATACTGTCGGGGATATCCGGCGCGGACGATCAAGCCGACGCGGCGATGGAGCTGGCTTTCGACGCGATAGACGAGGGCGCGGACGCGCTGCGCGTCAATCTGGACGGATTAGCCGACGCGCGGGTTTACCGCGCGCTGATCCCGCGCCTTCAACAGGAATCGCGCGCGCCGCTGATTTTCACGGATATTGACGAGAGCGCGCAAAAAATTGCACGCCGGGTATACAACGGTCATACCATTACCAGTGAAGCCTGGAAAGAAGGCGGCTTAGGATGAAGCGGCTTGCCGCCGCGTTATTCGTTCTTACCGCGCTGGCTGGATGCGCGGCGCTGTACCTGCGTCTGGCGGCTAACCTATCCGTTGCCGGATCATACGCGCAGATACGTCCGGCTGAAGAATCGATAGCGGCGTTTGAGGATTTAAAGAGCCGGCTCGCCGACGGATCGTTCGTTGGCGAGGTGATATCGGACGCCGATCTAGGCTCGCCCGAAGGCTATGAGTTTTTATCGTACACGGTGAGGCTTAGGAATTATGGCGCTCTGCCCGCGGAATGGATCAGGATGGAGATTCAGCCCGATCCAAACTGGGACGTGATCGCGCTGGGAGAGCCTCGAGGTTTCAGTTTAGCCCCGTTCTCAACGGGCGCGCTGTCGGGCGCGATGCTCGCCAGGTCCGGAGGGGATCCCGCGCGCGCGCTCACGATCCGCTATTATGTGTACGGCAGGATGCTGGAGATCACCCTACCCCCCGACCGCGTCCGCTGACGCGTCCCGCGCGGATATCGGCGCGAAAACTTAATTTTCCAGGCATGCAAACCGCCCCTGCCGAATAGTATGCGCTGTGCAGGGTGTAACGAATTTACGCCTCCCGCATACGATGTGAATGTGAGAAGACCTCATCACAACCGAATTAAGGAGGCTTTTGCATGTCTTTTTACTCTTACAAGAATGGCAACCCGGGCAGCTGTCCGGGTGTGATTGCTGGCGACGCCCTGGGCGGCCTAAGCGAGAAGGTCTGCGTTCAGGTTAAACGGGTTTACGACTCATGCCTGTCTCAGGATCCGTTGAAGAACGTCGAGGTTGAGTTCTCGCAGTTCGCGGCGGTGCCCAAGACAACCTGCACACACGGCGGAGCGTGCGTCGCGGCCGACGAAAACACGACGAACCAGCCGGTAGCGCCCATCGTGTTTGAGAGCTGCCGTTCTTCCACCACCCAGAGCGAGATAACGTCGCTGACCGTCGAGCGTCTGTGCGACCGCCCGTGTTTCGCGCGCGTGCGCGCCACGATCGAAGTGCCGATCGACATCCTTTTCTCCGACGCGCATTGCAACGAGTTCATCGGGCGCGCGGTAGTCACGGTCCACAAGGACGTGCTGCTTTCGATTCCCGACGAGTCGATCGTGCCGTACAGCATCGAGTCGATGGGCAGCGCTATATGCGTGTCCGGATCCTACATAGGCAACAACAAATTCAAGATGACCGTGTGCGTCACCGTCGTCCTAAAGGTTCTAGCCGAGGTAGAGATCCTTGTGCCCAGCTATGGATTCTGCAGCATCCCGCCCTGCGAAGAGTTCGCGGAGAACGTGTGCGACGAGTTCTTCTCGCTGCCGCTGTTCCCGCCGGCCTCGCTGTGCGGAGAGGGCTGCGTAAGCGTGGCGCCTTCCGCCGCGAAGCCCGCGTCCGCGCGTCCGGCGTACTCCGCCTGCGGCTGCGCGAAGTAACACCCCTATATTTCCATACCAATATTATCTCCATCGGCGGCGGATTCGCGCAAGCGGCTCCGCCGTTTTTCGCGCGTGTAATGAAGGATCATTACGGTTATCTTGCATTTTTCGACCGGACGCGCTATAATGGACGCGGGTTGAACGGGGGAACGCGGCAACGAAACGAGGCGATGCAACCAATGGGCCAGGAACGGCCGGCGGATCAAGAGTCCAACCGCGGCGGCGGCGGCGCGGGATTCGATCTTTACGATCCCAGCCATGAACGCGATTCGTGCGGGATAGGGCTTGTCGCGCATATACGCGGCGAGCGTAGCCATGGTTTGGTAAAGCGCGCGCTGGACGCGCTGGTGAATATGACCCATCGCGGCGGCTCGGGCGCGGAGCAGGACAGCGGCGACGGCGCGGGCGTGCTTACCCAGATACCGGACGCGTACTTCAGGAAGGTATGCCAGCCGCTGGGCATGCTGCTGCCCAGACCGGGCGAGTACGGGGTGGGCATGCTGTTCCTCCCAAGGGACGGGGCGCGGCGCGAACGGATAGAGTCGGATTTCGCGAGGATTGTCGAGGAATCGGATCAGCGGTTCCTAGGCTGGCGCGACGTGCCCGTAAGGACGGAGCATCTAGGCGCGTCCGCGCTGGACGCGATGCCCGCGATACGCCAGGCGTTCATAGCGAAAAACGCGCGCGTCGAGGACGAGCTGTCATTTGAGCGCGCGCTGTACATAATCCGCAAGCGCGCGGAGCGTCTCCTTCGCGAACCAAACCCGTCGGACTTCTACGCGTGCAGCCTCTCGTGCAGGACGATCGTGTACAAGGGCATGCTCCTAGCCCAGCAGCTGGAAGAATTGTATCCGGATCTTCGCGATCTGGATTACGAGAGCGCGCTGGCGCTGGTGCACTCGCGATTCTCGACGAACACGTTCCCGTCGTGGGAGCGCGCGCACCCCAACCGCTATCTGGTCCACAACGGCGAGATCAACACGATCAAGGGCAACGTCCAGCGCATGCGCGCGCGCCAGCAGCATATCAAGACGGATATATTCGGCGTGCCGATAGAGGAGGCTCTGCCCATCATCCGCGAGGACGGCAGCGACTCCGCTATGTTCGACAACTGCCTGGAGTTCCTGACCCTGACGGGGCGCGGACTCGCGCACGCGGCGATGATGATGATCCCCGCGCCATGGGAAAAACACCGCGAGATGCCTCCCGCGCTTCGCGCGTTCTACGAGTTCCACAGCCACATACTCGCCGCGTGGGATGGTCCGGCCGCGATAGCGTTCACGGATGGCGTGTCGGTCGGCGCTATGCTCGACCGCAACGGTTTGCGTCCGGCGCGGTACGCGGTGACGCTGGACGATATGGTGATTCTCACCAGCGAGGCCGGCGCGGTCGATCTGCCCGCGTCGAACGTGCGGCTTCAGGATCGGCTTCAGCCCGGATGCATGGTGATGATAGATACCGCCGCCGGACGGTTCTACACCGATTCCCAGATAAAGAGCGCGGTGGCGGGACAGCAGCCCTACCGTGCCTGGATCGATCGGCTTAAGGTAAACATAGACGCTCTGCCGCTTGACGGATCGTCTCTGCCCGAGATTCCGCGCGCGCTGACTCTCGAGCGGACCCAGCGCGCGTTCGGATACACATACGAGCAGTGCGATAAACTCCTGCGCCCGATGGCGGAGACGGGACAGGAGGCGGTCGGGTCGATGGGAACCGATTCGCCGCTAGCCGTTCTCAGCGACTCGCCGCGCTTGCTGTACGATTACTTCCATCACCAATTCGCGCAGGTGACCAACCCGCCCATCGACGCGATACGCGAAGAGATTGTCACATCGCTGCGCGTGTATATCGGTCCGGAGGGCGATCTTCTGCATCCGTCGCCGCTGTGCTGTAAGCAGATTCGCCTGCACAGCCCGATCCTATCGGAGAAGCATATGCGCGGGCTAGCGGCGCTGGGCGCGGGACACGGCTCGACCGCGCGTAATGATGATCAACCGACAGGAAACGACGGGCTTCGCGCCGCGATATTGCCCATCGTGTATATCGCCGCGGACGGCGGAGAGGGACTGCGCGCCGCGCTGGCTCAACTCGAGCGCGCGGCGGAAGACGCGTTCAACCGAGGCTGTTCCATATTGATATTATCCGATCGAACCGCCGACCGCGATCACGCCGCGATACCCGCTCTGCTTGCCGTGACGTGCGTACAGCGGCATACCGTGCTCAAGGGTATGCGCACGCGCCTAAGCATCCTGCTGGACTCCGCCGAGCCGCGCGAGACGCATCATATCGCGCTGTTGGTGGGTTATGGCGTGACGGCTATATGTCCATACGCCGCGATAGAGACGGTGCGCGCGATGTCGCGCGGCGGTTTCCTTAGCAAACCGCCGGACGAGGCGGAGGAAAACTACCTGCGCGCGCTGGAGAAGGGACTGCTGAAGATGCTCTCTAAGATGGGCATATCGGCGGTGCAGAGTTACCGGGGCGCGCAGCCGTTCGAGGCGGTGGGACTGGGCGCGGAGATCATCGACGGATACTTCCCCGGCACGCCGTCGAGGCTGGGCGGGTTATCGCTGGACGAGCTGGCGCGGGAGACCGAGGTGCGGCACGCGTCCGCGTTCAGGCCGGGAGCGGACGAGGAACAGGGACTGCCCGCCGGGGGCGAGTACCATTATCGCCGAGGCGGCGAGCCGCATCTTCTCAACCCCGAATCGATCCATCTGCTTCAGCGCGCGTGCTGGGAAGACGACAAGGACATGTTCCTCCAGTACGCGCGAACCATAGACGAAGGCGCGCCGATCACCCTGCGCTCTTTGCTCCGTTTCAAGGAGTCGAACCCGATCCCGCTGGATCAGGTCGAGCCGGTCGAGTCCATCGTCAAACGGTTCAAGACGGGCGCGATGTCATACGGCTCTATCAGCCAGGAGGCGCACGAGTGCATGGCGGTCGCGATGAACCGCCTGGGCGGCAAGTCCAACACGGGCGAGGGCGGAGAGGACGAATCGCGATTCACGGACGAGCGATGCAGCGCGATCAAGCAGGTCGCGTCCGGCAGATTCGGCGTGACAAGCGAATACCTGGTATCCGCGCGCGAGATACAGATCAAGATGGCGCAGGGCGCGAAGCCTGGCGAGGGCGGGCAGCTGCCCGGCGCGAAGGTATCGCCGTCCATAGCCGGCACCCGCCATTCCACTCCCGGGGTCGGGTTGATCTCGCCGCCGCCGCACCATGATATATACTCGATAGAGGATCTCGCGGAACTCATATACGATCTGAAGAACGCCAACCCCGCCGCGCGCGTATCCGTCAAGCTGGTCGCGGAGGCCGGGGTGGGCACTATCGCGGCGGGAGTCGCCAAGGGCATGGCCGACGTTATACTCATAAGCGGATACGATGGAGGGACGGGCGCGTCGCCCCGCTCCAGCATCCGGCACGCGGGACTGCCGTGGGAACTGGGTCTGGCTGAAACGCATCAAACGCTGGTGCGCAACCGTCTGCGCTCCCGCGTCACGCTGGAGACCGACGGCAAACTGCTCACAGGCCGGGACGTGGCTATCGCCGCTCTGCTGGGCGCGGAGGAGTTTGGATTCGCCACCGGCCCGTTGATCACGATGGGATGCATGATGATGCGCGCGTGCAACCTGGACAGCTGTCCAGTGGGCATAGCCACGCAGAACGAGGAACTGCGAGCGCGGTTCATCGGCAAGCCGGAGTACGTGATCCGGTTCATGACGTTCGTCGCGGAACAGTTAAGGGGGATAATGTCCGAACTGGGACTGCGCACGGTAGACGAGATGGTTGGCCGCTCCGATCTGCTGGAGCCAGCCAAGACCGATCATTGGAAGCGCCGCACCCTGCGTTTTGACAGGCTGCTGCGCCGCGCTCCGGCGGCCGTCCGGTATCACGAGGGCAGCCACGCCCCGGACGACACGCTGGACTCGTCCACGCTGATAGTGCTGGCGAAGCCGGCTCTTGATAAAGGCCAGTGCGTGCGCGGCTCGCTGTCCGCGCGGAACATCCACCGCGCGATAGGGACGCGGCTGGGCGGCGAGGTCACACGGAGGTTTGGATCGAAGGGATTGCCCGACGACACCATACGTTTCGATCTGAGCGGATACGCCGGGCAGAGTTTCGGCGCGTGGCTGCCGCGCGGGATCACGCTGTCGCTGACGGGCCAGGCTAACGATTATGTCGGAAAGGGATTATCGGGAGGCAGGCTGATCATACGCCCGCCGAGGGACGCGGCTTACGACGCGCGCGAGAGCATCCTGCTGGGCAACGTCGCGCTGTACGGCGCGACTGGCGGATTGGCGCTGTTCGCGGGAGCGGCGGGCGAACGGTTCGCGGTGCGCAACAGCGGCGCGCTGGCGGTCGTGGAGGGAGCGGGGGATCACGGGTGCGAGTACATGACGGGCGGGCGCGTGGTCGTGCTGGGCAGAACCGGGCGCAACTTCGCGGCTGGCATGACTGGCGGCGCGGCCTATGTGCTCGACGTTGACGGGGATTTCGCGTCAAGATGCAATCAAGGAAGCGTCTCTCTGGAACCGATGGATCAACCGGAGGAAACCATCTGGCTGCGCCGGGTATTGGAGACTCACCGAGCGCGCGCGGGCAGTCCGTTCGCGCTGGAGATACTGGAGAATTGGAACGATTGGATCGTTAAGTTCGTGCGCGTGATGCCGGACGAGTACAGGGCCGCGTGGAAGGAGGGGTTCGCGCAATGGGTCGGTTGAACGGGAGATTGATATACGAAAGGCGCGAGGCCGGCGATCGTGACGCGGCGCTGCGCGCGCGAGACTGGCGCGCGATACACGGCGCGCTGCCTCTGCCCGAGCAGCGCGAGCAGGCCGCGCGGTGCATGGATTGCGGCGTGCCGTTCTGCCATGGCGGGCGAACGCTGAGCGGCATGGCAAGCGGCTGCCCGCTTGGGAATCTCGTTCCGGAGTTTAACGATCTGTTATATCGCGGACTGGATCAAGCCGCGCTGGGGCGGCTGCTTCTGACCAATCCGTTGCCCGAGATGACCGGGCGGGTATGCCCCGCTCCGTGCGAGGCTGCGTGTTTATGCGGATTCAATCAGACTCCGGTCACGATCCGCGCGAACGAATACTGCCTGGCAGAGATGGGTTTTGATAACGGCTGGATGAAACGTATAGCTAACGCGGGCGAGCGCGGGCAAGCGGCGGTGGTGGGATCGGGTCCCGCGGGGCTGGCTTGCGCGATACGTCTGCGTCAACTGGGATATAGCGCGACGGTGTTCGAGCGCGCGGACAGACCGGGCGGACTGCTGACATACGGTATTCCGAACATGAAACTGGAGAAGGGGATCATCAGCCGCCGCGTATCCTGGATGGAGGACTCCGGCGTAAGGTTCGTACTGAACGCGGAAGTAACCGACATAGACGCTTTGTCCCGGGAGTATGACGCGGTGGCGTTATGCTGCGGGGCGAGGGAGCCGCGCGCGCTGGATACGGAAGGAAGCGGCCTGGACGGGATCGCGTTCGCTGTGGATTATCTCGAGCAAGCGGCTAAGGCTGTGTTGGACGGGGCGCGGCCTCGGCTTGACGCGTCGGGGAAGGATGTAGTCATACTGGGCGGAGGCGACACGGGCAACGACTGCGCCGCGACTGCGATCCGTCAAGGTTGTAAGTCCGTCACGCAACTGGAGATAATGCCCGCGCCGCCCAAGTCGCGTCAATCGTCGAACCCGTGGCCGGAGTGGCCTCGAGTTCTAAGGGTGGATTACGGGCACGAGGAGTCTCTGGCGTTATTCGGACGCGATCCGCGAGTATACGAGGCCGCGACGGAGGCGTTCATCGGCGATGGAAACGCGGTGCGCGCGGTTAGAGCGCGTGTAAAGGGAGAGTCGAGGGAATTCCCGGCGAGGTTGGTATTGCTGGCGATGGGGTTCATAGGCGCGGAGCGGAGGGTGACGCGGGCTATGGGTTTGGATATCGACGGGAGGGGGAGGTTATCGACGCGGGGGTACGCGACTAATCTGCGGAATGTGTACGCGGCTGGGGATATGCGTCGCGGGCAGAGTTTGGTAGTGTGGGCGATACGCGAGGGAGTCGAGGCTGCGGAGGCGGTTGCGGCGGGGACGTGATGCTATGATAAGAACGCCCCCTCTGTCGCTGTGAGTACCTCGCCGGAGAAGCGCGCCTTCCGGGAAGAATACCCTCTCTGTCGCTTCGCGACAGAGAGGGTATTCTTCCAAGACCAAGCGCGCCAACCCAAAGGATAATACACCCCGGCGCCTAACCCCTCGTTATTCCCCGTAAACGGCCTGTCTCAAATCCGCGACGAGATCCTTCGCATTCTCGATCCCTACCGACAGCCTCAACAGCCGATTGGTTATCCCGCGCGCCTCCCTTACCTCGGGCGGCACGTCCGCGTGCGTCTGCATCGCGGGATAAGTAATGAGCGACTCGATCCCGCCAAGACTCTCCGCGAACTGGATCACCTGCACCCGCTCCAGCACCCCGTGCGCGATCGCCTCATCCCTCGTCGCGAACGATATCATCGCGCCAAACCCGGACGCTTGCCTCCTGCTAACCTCAATCCCCGGATGATCGTCCAGCCCGGGGTAATACACGTCCGTCACCAGCGCGCCGCCGCGCTCTGTCTGTTCCTTCAGCCACCGCGCGATAACCGCGGCGTTCTCCTGCTGCCGCTCCATCCTGACCGGAAGCGTCTTGATCCCGCGCAGAACCAGATACGCGTCCATCGGCCCGATGCAAGCGCCCGTCGTCTTATACAAATACCTCAACCGCTCGGATAGATCAGCCCTCGCGCAAACCAAAAACCCAGCCAGCGCGTCATTATGCCCGCCAAGATACTTCGTTCCGCTATGCAGAACGATATCGGCTCCCAGCGCGAGCGGCCTCATCAGATACGGCGTGAGGAATGTGTTATCGACGATCAGCAGACAGCCGCGCCGCTTGCATAATCCAGCCAGCGCGGCTATATCGCTTACGACCATCATCGGATTCGTCGGGGTCTCGACGAATACGGCCTTCGTGTTAGGCCGTATGGCGGACTCGACAGCGTCCGCGCTGGACGTGTCCGCGTATGTCACGCCGATACCGTTCTTACCGCTAACAGCCGTGAACAGCCGCACCGATCCGCCGTATAGATCGTCCGACGCGACAATATGATCCCCCGGCGCGAATAGGTCCATCAGGCACGCCAAAGCCGCCATGCCCGTCGAGAACGCTATCGCGTCGCAACCGCCTTCCAGCGTCGCGACCGTCTCCTCCAGCGCCTGGCGCGTCGGGTTCTGCAACCGCGAGTAATCGTATCCGGTGCTGCGGCCCACTCCCAGATGCGCAAAAGTCGCCGCCTGATAGATAGGCGTGGTCAGCGATCCGGTTTTATCGGCGTTCTCGCGCGTGCCGTGCAGAGCCAGCGTCTCGAACGCGAGAGAGCGCGCGCGCCCGCCGCCAAGGGTGTTCGGCATATCAACCCGTCCTCACATAAATATTATTTGCCAGCAACCGACAGCGCGCCAACCCATACCGACGGGCTTCCCGTCCCGCCGAACGGGAACGTCAGATCCGATCCAATCGCCTTGATATTCTTGAGCATATCAAAGAAGTTGCCCGCGACCGTTATCTGCTCGACAGGCTCAGCCTTCCTGCCGCCGCGCACGCGGTACCCCTTCGACAACAGCGAGAAGTCGCCGGATATATCGTTCGCTCCCGCGTGAACGCCAGCCAGATCGGTTATAACCAGACCCTCGCCCACCCGTTCGCATAGCGCGTCCAGATCGTCGCCGCCCGGCTTGAAGTAGAAATTGGTAGGCGCGACCCTCACCGGAGCGGCGTACCCGGCCTTCGCCGCGTTGCCCGTGGAGGATACCCCGTCCTTCTTCGCCGTCTTGAGATTATGCAGGAGCGTGCCCAGCCTGCCGCCGTCGATAACGTTCTTGGGGTATGTCGCGACTCCCTCGTCGTCGAATGAACGCGTGTTGGCGCCGCCCTCGCGGTGCGGATCGTCCAGCAGCGTCACGATCGGCGCGGCTATCGTCTCGCCCACCTTCCCCTGCAGCAGAGACAATCCCTTCTGCGCGTTCTCGGCGGAGAATACGCCCTGGAACGTCATGAGCAGTACGCTCATAGCGTCGTGGCGGAAGATTATCTCATATGATCCGCTGGCGCACGGCGACGCGTCCAGCATATACACCGCCTCGGCTACGGCCTCGCGCGCCATCTCCTCCATCGGCAGATCGCTCAGATCCCGCGCCAGCCTTAACCCCGTCGCGTCGGACGCGCGCTCCCCGCGCCTGGCGACAGGCATGACCACCGCGCCTATCCCGTCCGCCTCGCGCCGCAGGTTCAATCCGTTGGAGCCGACTATCCGCACCTGGGTATGCGTGGACTCCACGCCGTTTTGGTATCCCAGTTTCGTCACGAGTGGATCTAGGCTCAACGCGAGTTTCTCCAGATCGCACGCGTACTTGATCTTCTCGTCAACCGTGCCGCCGCCGGGGGTCTTAGCCAGCGTGTCAAGCTCCGCGTATGACGGACTGCCTTCAAACAGGAACTGCTCGTCCGGATCCTCTATCAGCGACGCGCTCTCCAGCACTCCCGAAACGAGCATCTCCGCCGCGTCGTCGTCGAACGCCTCCGTGTAAGCGATGCCCATCTTGCCGCCGACCATCCCGCGCAGAGCCAGCCCGCCGGAGCTGTTCACGCCGTACTCGCTGACCTCGCCGTTCTCAACGAACGATTGGAACGACTCCGTCCTGCGCATATACGCCTCGGCCTGTTCTATGCCGCCGGCCTTCGCGGCCGCGAGGAGTTTATCTATGAACGCGTCCATCGCGTCCGGAACCTTAACATTACTGCGCACCGGCATCTATACTCACCCTCCTCAGCGTCCGCCGACCGTTAGTGATGAAACGCGGATCATCGGCTGCCCGACGTTGGTGGGCACGCTGCCGCTGACCGATCCGCACACCCCCTGCGCCATAGTCATCTCGCGACCCACGCGGTCAATCTTCAGCAATATCTCGCTGCCGCGCCCTATGAGCGACGCGCCGCGCACCGGCTCGGCAATCCTCCCATCCTTGACGAGATACCCCTCCATCACGGCGAAATTGAACTCGCCCGTGGTCGGGTTGACCGATCCGCCGCCCATCGTCTTAGCGTACAGGCCGTCGCCCATCGTGCGGATCATCTCGTCGTTGTCGTCCGATCCGGGCGCGATGAACGTATTGCGCATGCGCGAGGTAGGCGCGTATGTATAACCCTCGCGGCGGCTGGATCCCGTGACGGACGCGTTGCCCATGCGCCGCGCGTTGAGCCTGTCTATCATATAGCCGCGCAGCACGCCGTTTTCAATCAGAACGAGGCGGTTGGTAGGCGTGCCCTCGTCGTCGATGTTAATGGAGCCCCACTCGCCCGGCATGGTCCCGTCGTCGATCGCGGTCACGATATCGGACGCGATCTTTTGACCGATCCTGCCGGAAAACTCGCTGAGCCCGCGCGCGACGCTGGTAGCCTCCAGCGAGTGCCCGCACGCCTCGTGAAAGATAACCCCGCCGAACCCGCCGTCAATGACCACGGGAGACACGCCCGCCGGACACTGCCGCGCGTGCAGCATAGTCGCCGCCATGTTCGCGGCCTTCCTGGCGTGCGCCTCCACGTCCAGGCGCTCGACGAACTCCGCGCCGCCCATCGCGCCGGGGCTGCTGACGCCGCTCTGATTCTCCGTGCCGTCGGACGCGACCGCGCTTAGCGTGACGCGGGTATATACGCGCCTATCGCCGATGAATAGGCCGTCGCTGTTGGCTATAACCACCCTTTGATCCGAATCCGCGTAGCGGCATATGGTCTGGGTGATCTCGCTTGAGACGGACTTCATCACAGCGTCCGCCGCGCGAAGCCGATCCACCCGCCACGCCCCCGCTACGTCGCCCGGCAGCCGCTCCACCGGGTGCAGGTTCGCCGCGACCGAACCGATAAGACGAATAACCGGCGCGCCCGTCCTCTCCGATTCCTTCAGCGCGGAGGCCGCTTGAGCCGCGCACGCCAGAAGCCCGGCCTCCTCAAAGTCGTTCGTATAGGCGTATACGCTGCGCGTACCCTTGAACACGCGCACGCCCACGCCGTGCAGCCGCCCGGTGTTCGCGACCTCGACCTTACCGCCCTGAAGCGTGATCGAGTTGTTCAGCCGATCCTCGAAAAACAGCTCCGCGAAGTCCCCGCTTGTTGAGAGCGCCTTCATTAACGCGCGCTCCGCCAGTTGACGCTTGACCATTGCCGCCTCCGTCCGTATTACTCTACCGGGTATTCCAACGCTAACGCTTCATAACCTTCGGCGCTTGCCATCGCCTTAAGAATCCAGTTGCCCTTTGCCGACTCGGGATACCAGCCGCGTTCGCACGCCTTGCGCATCCAGTCCAGGCAAGCGGACTCGTCGCCTTGAAGATAAGCCGTCTCCGCCTCGACCAGGCACGCGACTATATCGGCCTCCATCCTATCGGCGGGAGTCAACCCGCTCGAGTCCGCCGTATCGGCGAATCGTTCCAGCATCTCGCGCGCTTGACCAAAATCGCCCAGCAACGCGAAGCATTCGGCGGCGGAGAGCGCGTCCTCCGGGCTGGCTGGCTCAAGCCCGCCCAGCGCGTCCCGCGCCTCATCGATCCGCCCAGCCATAGCCGCCAGCGCGGCGCGCGTGTAACCCAGCGAACGCTCCGCCATGCTCGGGAACTGCTCCGCGATATCCGCGTATGTGTTAAGCGCGGCGGCAAAATCCCCGTCCGCCGCTTCGATCGACAGCTTTAAGCACAACGTCCAATAGTGATTGGGATACTCCTTCTCCGATCGCGCCAGCGTCGCGCGCGCTTCGTCCAGCATGCCGCGTTCGCACTGAAGCGCGCCCAGGCTGTTCAGCGGGCCGGGATCGTCGTAAACCAGATCGGCCGCCGCGAGATACATCTCCCCGGCTTGAGTCCACCGTCCCCTGAACCGCGCCGCGTCACCCTGCAAGCTTATTATATCCGCGTTGTCCCCGGCGATCGACGACGCAATCTGAAGATACTCGTCCGCCGCGTCAACGTCGGCCTCGCCGTACAGCGCGTTCAGCGCGCGGAAGAACCACGCGTCCGCGCTCGACGGATCCTTTTGCGCGATAAGCTCGAACGATATATCAGCGGCGTTGGTATCCCCGCTGTAGTGATCGACGACCGCCTGCAATATATCCGGCGACTCGCCGTTATATTCCGCGACCGTCCGCGCGTCCGCAAACGCCTCGTCGAATCGATCCAGCCATAGATAAGCGTACGCGCGTTGGGTTATCGCGTCCGTATAGTCGGGATCGCGCTTGATCAACGCGTCGAGATCCTTCAGCGCGGCCTCCGGATCGAATAGATCCCATATCTTGAACCGCGCGCGCTCAAGGAACAGGCTCGTCTCCTGGCTCCCGCTCAACGCGTGCTCCAGCGAACGCTCCGCTTCCCTCCATCGTCCGGCGCGGGCTTGCGCTCCGTACAGCATCGCGTAAGTATACGTAACGTCCAGACCCTGCGCCTGTTCGGCGCGAAGCATGCTTTGCAGAGCGTCCGCCGCTTCCGCGTATCGCAGTTCATGATCCAGAGCCTCGGCGTAATACTGCCACAGCAGCGTGTTTTGCGGATCGGCGGCAAGCCCGGTCTCGGCAATGCCTATCGTTTCATCGTGCCTGCCGTTCATGTTGAGCAGGTTCGCCAGCCTCGCGTATGTATCCGGCGTGCCGGTCTTAGCGGCGATCCTGTCGGCCAGGATCGCGATGGCCTCGTCCGATCGATCGCCGAACATGAGCACGTCGAGCAGCTCGTCCTCATATATCCCGGCGTTATCGGGATCGGACTCGCCGCGCTCGCGCAGTATCCCGACGGCCTCATCCACTCGCCCCGTATAGGCCAGCATGTATGGCAGGTCGTCGGCGAGGCTATACAGTTCGGGCCGTCCGGTATCCATAACGGCAAGCATCAGGTCGATCATGTCCCGCGCGCTGACGAGATCGGAATCCCACGCGAAGTCGATCGCCTCGGCGACCATCCCGTCCGGCGAACCGGGCGCGTTCACCACCGACAGCAGCAGAGCCACGCACGCCGCGGGATTCTTTGTGGCGCGGGCTTGATCCAGTTTCGAGCGCGTCGCGTCCGCCACGTCCGTCCCGGCGCACGCGCCCGTTGCAAAGGCGAGCATTGCCAGCGCGATAATCAAGGCGCGGAACCGTTTCATCATACAACCTCCGGCGCGCGTTTAAGCGGCTGTTGACAAATTCGACGCGCGCGTGTTAATTCCTGCCCCGCGTGATAATAATAGCATAGTCGCGCGTGCAGGAAATCGCGTCCGCGCGCCGAATACAGTGAGGATTATGATCGGCTCGCCCAATAATTACAATCTTCGCAGCCGGAGGCGCAACGTTTAATGAACCGTATCCACTTCTTGATCCGACGCGCTTTTCAGATGGACTGGGGCAGGATGCTCGAGACCGCGAGGAGCCTGTCACCGATCGCGCATAGAAGCGCGGCCTGGCTGACTATGGACATGCTCCGCTGCGCGGCGATGTATCAAGCGGGGTACATGGACTACAAGATCGCCGAGTTTTACCGTCTGAACGCGGATCAGCGAGCCACGCAGATCACGCGCGGCATATCCAACCGCATCGTGGCGCGTATGAACGACAAAGCGGACTGGCATTTCTTCGACAACAAGAACGAGTTCAACACGTTGTTCGCCGGGTATCTGCGCCGGGACTGGTTCGACCTGACCGACACGAGCGAGTTCACCAGCCGCTCGCTGTCGCGGTTCCTGGACAATCGCGGCGACGTGATAGCCAAACCGATGGACGGCTCCAGCGGCAAAGGGATAATGAAGTTCACGCCGGAGGATTTCGCCGACCGCGCGGCGTTCGAGTCGCTGCTGCGCGCGAAGGGGTTGACGCTGTTAGAGGATTGCGTTCGCCAGCATCCGGTCATGGCCGGCATGTGCCCCACGTCGGTCAACACGATGCGCATCGCGACGCTGTTAGGGGATAAGAAGCAAGGCGTGGTATACGCGTACCTGCGCATAGGCAACGGCAAGGTGATGGATAACGTGGACTGCGGGGGCATGGCCGCGCCTATCGATCTTGAGACGGGACGATTGAGCGGGGTGGGCGCTGACAAGGCGGGGCGCGCGTTCGAGACGCACCCGTTGACGGGCGTTAAGATACCCGGCTTTGAGATACCGTACTTCAGCGAGGCGGTGGACATGTGCTTGAAGGCAATGCATGTAAAGCCGCGAGTGCGGTTCGTGGCGTGGGATGTGGCGGTCGCGCCGGACGGGCCGCTGTTCATCGAGGGAAATTCTTTCCCCAGCCACGCAATACCTCAATTCGCCGCGCATTTCCCGGACGGCATAGGCATACTGCCGAGGTTTAAGGAGTTTATTGACTTGTAGGGTTGGAGCATTAACTCCTCTGTGTCGCCGTGGGCGGCGCTCGCGAGGAGCGCCCCCCTGTCGTTTCTGGTAACACCCCTAAGGAAGCGCCCCCTCTGTCGCTTCGAGACAAAGGGGGCATACTCCACCTTTCACAATAGAGAAGATATTATTCGTTCAGAGCAACGGATGCGGTATGCGCCGGGAGTGTCGCCCCAAACGACAGAGGGGCACGCTTCCATATTCCCCCCGAAACCTATCTCATCCCTATCCTACGGCTGCCGGGCATATACCCCGACGCGCCAATATAAACCCTGCCCCCGCTCCCGCGCTCTCCGGATCGCGCCGGACAGCATCCTATAATATTTACTATTACATCCTTAGACTCCCTAAGGAATCCCTCGTCGTTGGTCTGGTACGCGAACAGCGTGTACTCCCCGGACGGTATGCACGAGCCGCCCAGTATCGGTCCCGCCGCAGCAGACGATAACTCGGTGGACCATCTGCCGTCGGCGTCGGCGGTATCCCCGTACCAGTATACCCGGGTGCGCGTGCTGTTCTGGTACAGGTAGAAATTGATCTCCGCGAACGGCGCGGCTCCGCCTCCCGTCAGCCTAAGCCTGCCGTCAACGCAGCCCACCGTCGAACCGCTTTCCACGTCGAATGTTATTTCGTTCTTCTCGCAGGAGAGAATCTCTATCATTTGCCGGTACACGGAGTCCGCCCTCTCCACGCGCTGCGGGCTTGAGTCGCTGAACGTGGCGTAATACGAGTTGGGCAGAATCTCGATGACGTTCTTCGTGTTCGCGTCCAGGCGCAGGGTGGCTGTCCAACTGCCGTCCGCGGCGACGAGATTATCCGCCGTGTCCCGCTCGGGAAACGTCAGATCAAAACCAATCTGCGTGTTCTGAAGCGTCACGTGGACATAATTGCCCGGTTGGCCTCCCGTGCCGGATATCGTCAGCGTCTTGGGATCGCCGGGCTGGCATTGAACCGCGCCGTCCACGATATTCGGCGTGAGCGCCTTGCCGCCGGGGCCTGGATCATCCCCGCCGCCGCCTCCACCGCCGCTGCCGCCGCAATTACAATTGCAGTTACAGTTGTTGACGTTATTATTATAATTATAATTTTTATTGTTGCAGTTAACGTTATTATTATCACCGGCGGAGCCTCCGCCATTGTTCCCGCCGCCGCTGCCATCATCGTTGTCGCCGCACTCGTCGTCGCGGCAGCAGCACGCGGGGCACTGGCACTCACAATCCCAGTCGGCGTAATATCCCGGGACGAGGTAGTATCCCAGGTCAAAGCAGTATGCCTGCACAATTATTCCTCCAGTCGTAAATAAGGAGGATGAATCCCCCGTATTATCTATATGTATGAGCGGCTCCCTCGTTTGGTGATGCGCGAGCCGCGCGCAAGCCAATATTATCCAGGTGAAAAGAAGGCGGAATTCCAGCGTTGGACGCGGATTTTTGCTTGATTTTATTGGATTCGATGGTATAATATTGTATGAGTTAAGGTGCGGAAGGAGTCCTGGCAGTGAACGCAGCAGGGAATTCCGGGATATTGACCGTGAGACGCCGGGCTGTCAGCCTGATACTGATCGCCGCGGTCGCGCTGTGCGCCGCGTACCCCGCCGCGGCGGACGCGCCCAGACCCGCGGGAGGCGATCCCGTCCACTGGCGTTTAACAGAAGCCGGAGCCAGCACGGACGCTTTCGCCGCCGAGTTGCCAGCCGGGGGCGTGATCGCGGCCTCGCCGCACGGCGGCGCCGATCATCCCGACAAAGCGGGGCTGGCTATCACCCTGCCCGGCGAAGACGGCGCCGAACGGACGATCAATTACGAATGGACCTTGCCGCCCATCGTGATGGAGCGCGACGCGTCGCACGCGATCGACCTGAGCGGCACAGTCGAGCCAGCGCAATCCTCCCTCGGCCTTAAGACGGTTCTGGACGTATCCGTTAACGACGCTTACGCCGCGCGCGCGAGCGCGGGAGGCGAGTCCGGCAGCGCGTCGTTTGAACTGAAACCGCCCAAAGGCTCGCCGGAGAGCTTCGACGCGGTCTTTACGCTGCGCGACGTCGGAACGAACACCATCGCGCAGGTTTACTATCGATACGATCGTTTCGACGGCCCAGCTCCAGCGCCGGCGCGCCCGCAAGAGGCCGTGTTCGCGCCCGGATGGACGGACAGCGCGCCGGAGTATTACATAGCGATACCCCAGATAAAAGGCCTGTATGAACTGGCGGGCAGCGAACCCGCTCAGTACCGCAGGTTTGGCGCGCCGTTCGGAGGCGCGGCCGGATTCTACCCGTCGGACGAAAGCGGCCTGGTCATATCGGATATCCCCGTAGACCCGTCGGTAGAGCGTCCCGAGGCTGATCCTAGGTTCCAGACCGCCGAGCCGCCCGAACTGCCCGAGGGTTACGAGATACTGGGCGGCGGCCTGTATGGCTTCGCCGGGGATAACGGCAAGCTGAACTACCGCGTATACGGCTCCTATCCCGGTATGCCTATAGGATTCTATCCGTCGGATTCGCTGGGCGTGCCCGTCGCGCGCGAACCCGTCGATCCTACCACGGACGGCCCTCCGCCCTCTCCGCAGCCGACCGGGTTTGTTCCGCTTACGCCGGACGCGCCCGCTTACTCGTCCGCCGTGTCCGGCTGGCTGTTCTCGTTCGTCGATCGAAACGGGGTTACGCGTTACCGCGCTTACGGCAGTTTGAACGGCGGCGAACCCGCTTACTACGCGTCCGACGCGTCCGGCGGCGTATCGCTGGACGAACCGCCCGTCGCGCCGGAATTCGACTATGGTTTATATATCGAGGGATTCGGCAGCGCGGTGCCGGACTCCGATCCTCCGTCGTTCTACTCCCCGTATATACTGCGCGACGGCACGCCGTTCTGGGGTTTTGAGGACAGGGATGGCAATATGGTCTACCGCGTGTACGGCAGGCTGGACGGGCAAGGCCCGGCGTATTATCCAGCCAGCGTAGAGTCCGGCGACGATGGTTATACATCGTTCACGATCGCTGATTCTGCGGCTCCCGTCACCCCCGCCCAGGACTTTGAGACGTACTTTCGCGGCTTCGAGCCTCTGCCCTACGCGCTGGGCGAGTACGACGTATACGAGCCGGTTCCCGGTTCGGATGGATCGCTGTTCAGGTTCATGAACAGCGCCGGCGAGTACGAGTACCGCCTCTACGGATCGATGAACCGAGGGGAACCCGCGTTCTATCCCTGCGGCGAGACCGGGAGCGTCTCCCCTAACGCTACGCCCGTATCCCGCGACGCGGATCGCGCGAACCTGCCCGCGTTCACCCCGTCAACGCCGGACGGCGCGCCGTTCTATTACGAGCCTGTCCCTGATAAACCCTCCGTGTACCGCGTGCTGGGCAGCGACCCGGCGGAATACCGCGTCTATGGATCGTGGACCTACGGCGGCAAGGGATACTTCCCGTGCGCTGTCGGCGGCGAAGTCGAACCCGGAGTGGAATCTATCCCGCCGCAGTCCGATTACGAGCGGTTCGCGCAAGGATTCATTGCAGTCGCTCCAGACGCGGACGATGTGCCGTGGTATTATGAGCCGGTCATCGAGGGAAGACGCTGGAACGTCACGGACGACGACGGTTTCGCTTATCCGCGCGTATATGGTTATCTTGCTGGCGAAGGCCCCGCGTTCTACCCGGCTGACGAAGCCGGAACCGTTGCGGACGACGCTTCTCCCATCGCGCCCGAACAGGATTACGATCGGTTCGTGAAGGGTTTCAAGGCTAAGACCCCGGATGATAAACCGCCGTACTATCAATTCGAGGGCGGCGGCGTGTGGTCGTTCGAGCACGACGGCGAGAAGGAATACCGCGTCTACGGATCGGTGGATCGCCAAGCGCCAGGGTTCTATGCCGCTCAAAGCGACGGCGAGCCTATCGACACGACCGAGCCTATCGACCTTGACGACGAATACAACGAGAAGATAGCGGGCTTGCATCCCGCGCCTGTTCCGCCCGCGCCCCCGTATTACTATGAAGCCGCGCCCAGCGACGTGTACCGCGTCGAGAACGGCGGCGGCGAGCCGTTATACCGCGTATATGGTTCGCTTAACGGAGGCGAGCCAGCCTACTACGCCACCGACGCGGACGGCGCGTGGCTGGGCGGCGAGGAGCCGATCGATCCCGCAAAGGATTATGAGGATTATGTAAAGGGGTTCGTCGTCGATCAGCCTGTATACGTTCCGTCGTTCTATCGCGAGATATCGGATGGATTGTGGGCGATAGTTGACTCCGCCGGGAAGGTGCTGTACCGCGTGTACGGTTCGCTTGACCGGATGTCCCCGGCGTTCTTTGACGCGGACAGCGAAGGCCGGTTGTCCACCGATCCGCCCGCTTTGATCGATCTCGCTACGGACGAGGCGATCCATATCGACGGGTTCATCCCGATGATCCCGCCGCCGGAGCTGGTGCCGGATTTCTATCAATTAGTATCGCCGTCCGACAGCGCGGACGCTCAAGTTTGGACGTATCGCGACGGAATGGGAACCGTGCGTTATCGCGTATTTGGCAGACTAGGCGACGCGGAGCCAGCGTTCTATGAGACAACGTCGGAGGGCGGCGTAACGCTGGAGTCAAAACCTATCGAACAGACAGAGGATATCAAGAGTCTGGCAACGCCTACTCCGACGCCAACCCCGACTCCGACGCCTACGCCAACCCCGACTCCCACTCCGGAGCCGACTCCTACGCCTACACCAACTCCGTCTCCCACTCCAGAGCCGACCCCTGCACCCACGCCAACCCCGTCTCCCACTCCAGAGCCGACTCCTACACCCACGCCAACCCCGACTCCTACTCCGGAGCCGACTCCTATCCCCACCCCAACGCCGACCTCCACTCCGGAACCGACCCCAACCCCGACCGTCACACCATCGCCTGTGCCCAGGTCGATCGTAACCAGCACCGGGCAGATGGCTAACGCTAGCGCTCAAGGATCGGTGACGACGGACGTTCAGCAGGGTACGCAGACAACGATAGTGCCAACGGTCGCACCGACGGCGGCGCCAACGGCAGTACCGACAGTACCGCCGACGGCAGTACCGACTGCACCTCCGACAGCCGTACCGACCGCACCTCCGACAGTGGTACCAACGGCAGTACCAACAGCCGCGCCGACCGTAGCCCCAACCGCGCCCCCGACAGCAGAACCGACCGTAGTCCCGACAGCCGTACCAACGGCAGTACCGACCGCAGTCCCAACGGTACCCCCGACTGCGGTACCGACCGCCACGCCAACGACCGTCCCGCCGACGGCGGAACCCACCGCAGAGCCAACCGCCACGCCGGAGCCGACCGCGACGGCCGAACCCTCGCCGTCAGTCGAGCCATCGCCATCGGTAGAGCCAACGCCCACCGAGACCCCCGTCAAGACGGAGACCACCGCCAACTCGCTGATCGTCGTATGGATAGCGCTGGCGGTGCTGGTTGCCGCCGGACTGGTCTGGCTGATAATAAGTAGGCGCGGCAAGCGGTCGTAACTGTTAACGCGGCGCTTCTGAATCCCCGATAACGCCAATGGGCTGCGGTAACACGCAGCCCTTAACTTTGCCCGAATACAACATTCGCCCGCAGGATTAAACCCCGCGCGGCGTTCGTCAAATGATAGGGATGATTCATTGCGAATGAACAGCGTTTGTCGGACGTAATAATGTTTGACAAGTTCCCGCTTAACGAAGGCCGCGCCGGCCCGCACGGAGGTTAACCATGAAGACGCTGATATTCCCTACCAGCACCGGACAAGGGCACAACTGCGCGTCGCTGGCGGTCAAGGAGGCGCTGGAGTCGTTGGGCGCGACGGTTCGCGTAGAGGACGCTCTAGACGCGGGGAAACAAAAGTCCCAGACCGTTTCACGCCTGTATGATACGGCGGTGCGCCGAGTCCCGAGGCTATTCGGCGCGCTGTATGGACTCGCCGAGAGGATCAGTTCCAGCAAGCGGCATTCGCCTGTGTATTACGCCAACGCGCTGTACGCAAGATCGGTACTCGAGCGGATCAATGCGTTCGAGCCGGACGCGATCGTCTGCCCGCATATGTTCAGCGCGCACGCGGTAAGTTTCCTGCGCGCGAAACATGGATTGACCATCCCTTCCGTAGGGATTATAACGGATTATACGTGCAGCCCGTTCTGGGAGGAATGCGGTCTAGATAGTTATATAGTCGCGAATGAGGAGGTCGCGGGAGAATGCGCGTCGAAAGGGATGGATAAGGGGAAGTTATTCCCGCTGGGTATACCAGTGAGCGCGAGGTTCAGCCAGAAGCGGGATAAGAAAGCGGCGCGCGCCGAGCTAGGTATAATGAAGGAACAGGTTTTTGTGGTGATGGGCGGGAGCATGGGTTTTGGCAGTATCCCAGAGACGGCGGCGCTGTTGGTAAGGAGTGTGCCCGAGGCGCAAGTAGTAGCGGTATGCGGCAGTAACGCGGACGCGCTGGAACAGGCAAGGGCGATAGAGGGTGTAATAGCGATGTCGTTTACAAATAAAGTTGAAACGTTAATGGACGCGGCTGATGTACTGCTAACCAAGCCAGGGGGATTGACGACGACAGAGGCAATGGTGAAGCGTGTGCCGTTAGTAATGACCTCGCCGATACCAGGAGGAGAGGCCAGGAACGCGGAGTTCATAGCCAGGATGGGGATGGGGTTAATAGCGCACAGTGCGGAGGAAGCGGTGAAAGCGGCGGTAGGGTTATTAGCGGATAAGGGGAGGTGCGAAAGGATGCTGGCCGCGCAGGAAAGGCTGGTGAGCCAGACTGCGGCGGCGGACGCGGCGGTGTTGATTCGAGGGATGATCGAGAGGAAAGGAGGGGATAGAGAGTGCGGACGTGCATCGTAATGACATGCGCAGGGTTTATATCGGGGTCGGTAATGTATGCGTATTTTTTGCCCAAGTGGATAAGGAATGTGGATGTGCGCTTAGAAGGCGAGGATGGTAATCCGGGAAGCTCCAACGCGATAGCCGCGGTAGGGAAGGGGTTAGGGTTGCTGTGTATGTTCCTAGATGTATTTAAAGCGTTCGCGCCAGTGTTCGCGGCGGTGACATGGATGGATGTAAGGGGGGCGTTTTTAGCGCCGGTGATGGCGGCGCCCGTGTTAGGGCACGCGTTCTCACCGTTGTTAAGGTTTAAGGGGGGAAAGGCGGTATCCGCGTCGTTCGGGTCGCTGTTAGGGGCGGCGGCAGTGAGCGGAGCGTTGGGTATATTGGTTATATCGATGTTAGTGGTTAAGTTTATAGTGGTAGTGCATCCAGATTCAGCGAAAGTAGTGACGGCGTTCATAGCGGCGGCGTTAGCAATATGGGCAGTAGATTCAGATATGGGAGGGAGGGTGGCGATGACCGTGATCAGCGGGGTGGTATGTGTGAAGCACATGGTTAATCCAAATAAAGATGAGTTAGGGATATCAATAGGGCCGCTATGCGTGAGGTTCGAGAACCGAAAGATAAGGTTGGGAAGGAAAATAAGTAAAGACGATATAAATAACGGAAGCAGGATGTAGGAGGCTGTATCATGAAAATGAAATGGACAGGCGTTGTAGCGCTGGTGGGGTTGTTAGTAGTGATGGCAGGGATGATCGTGATGATAGGGGATGGGAGGGCAGAGGATGAAGGGCAGATAGTATTGAATATGGTAAAAGGTGAGGGGCAGGATGCGGAAGAGGTGTTTCCCGATCTGGATAAGGTAGTGGAGGCGATGGAGGCAATAGCGGGAGAGGATATGGATGTGAATGGGAATGCGTATATGGAAAACCGGGAAGTAAAGCCGCTGCCAACAGATAAATGGGAAATCGATGAGTTCGGTGTGACTGTAAGGTATCCGCTGGATAGGTTGTCAACCTTTTCAGGAAGGCCAGGCGCGTACCACTTCATGTGGTATGAGCTGGATGGGTTGTTTGTTCCGGAAGCAGTAGGTTGGGTTGATGTAGGTAGTGAGGGGGAAGGAGGGGATGGGCTGCCAGGGGTGGCGGTGAGGTTGGGCGATGAGATAGAAAGACTGTCAATGATGTACGGAGGCGGTAAAGAGTCGGATTACACAGTTGATAAACAAGCGTATAAGCTAGAAGACGCAAGGTTTAGGGGCGTGACCGTGATGACCAGCAGGGATGATCCGACAGGAAAGGGCATGGTAACTGAAATAAGAGCGAAGCGTTTGGAATATCAAGGCGTGCGGGTAGGCGTGTCCGATGAGGAAACAGTTATTAAAGCAATGGGAGAGCCAAATGAGCGCGAAACGATAGACGCGGACGCGGCATACTACCAGCTGCTGCCAGAAGGCGTAGTGCTATGGTATGATAAAGAGGAATCAAGACTAGGAATGCTGATCGACACGGACGGGATCCTCAGTGTAGCGATATTGCAAAGCAAGGAAGGATAGACTCCCCTGGCCAAGATGGTCCAGCGGCACGCTGGTCAGGGGGTCAAGGGGGGCGGATAGCCCCCCTGCGGGGTCTGGGGCGGAGCCCCGGGGCGCTTGGGCTACAGCCTGGGGGCGCCCGGGAGCCTAGCTCAGCGTAAGCCGCGAAGCGGTGCGCCCCCTCTGTCGCGTCGCGACATCTCCCCCTAGGGGGCGACAAGGGGGGGTGCGTTTCTAGTCATTGGTGATTGTACATCGTTCACAAAAGACGCGATTGGGTTTCTACAGGCGAGTATTGTGTAATGATTACAGCAATTGCAATCACAATTTGTGAAATGC
>JAIRSO010000096.1 GCA_031255415.1 Oscillospiraceae bacterium | reverse complement strand
GGAGTTTGCGAGGGTGGGGTTACGCTGGGGCGCTGCCCCAGACCCCGCAGGGGGGCTTCAGCCCCCCTTGACCCCCTGACCAGCGTGCCGCTGGACCCATGTGCCGCTCTGATTCTTTTCTTACTTGCTCTACGCTTACTTAAGCAGGATCCATCGACAATCGTGCTACTCCGTCTCCGAGGGCGAGTAAAACGAGCATCCCCCTATAAACTCCCTTAACAACGACGTTGGCCCTATATCCCTCTCTACTTCCGCCTCTTCTATTATATCCATACACTGCTGCAGCCTTTCAATGGTCGATCCCATCCCCTCCCTTGCTTTCCCTTCCAACCTTGCGCCCCTTATCAACGGCTCCGCATACTTCTTCAACACTGTCCATTCATATGGCAGCGCTGAATTAAACGATACTTCCGCCGTCTCTTGATAGGGAAAGATCCACCTCTCCTCCCCTTTCCTTACCGACTGCCACATTTCCAATGTCCGCTCTATCCTTGCCCCCCTGAACTGATGATCCCTTACTATTCTTCTTATCAACCTTGCGTCTGTCGTCCTCAACCTATTATGCGCGTCCAGATTCAGCGCGGTCAACGGACTTATATAAACCCTAAAACACACATCCTTCGGCAGCGACTCTGACACCCTTGGATTCAACCCATGAATCCCCTCTATTAGTAATGGCTGCCCCTCGTCCAGCCTCATCTTTTCACCTACCCTTGCCGCCCCCAACATGAAATCATACTTCGGCATCGCTACCGACTCACCCTCTAATAGACTAACCAACCTCCTGTTCAATAACCTTACATTCAACGCATCTATATGCTCCAGATCCCTCTCCCCGTTCTCATCCACTGGTATATCCCCTCTTGGCAGATAAAAATCATCCAATGATATCAGCCTTGGCCTCTTCCCTAATACCCTTAATTGTATCGCCAACCTATGCGTAAACGTCGTCTTCCCTGACGACGACGGCCCCGCTACTAACACTGCCCTTGCTTCCCGCTCTACTATCTGATTTGCCAACTCTGCTATTGACTTCTCATGCAGCGCCTCGCTTACTAACGCTACATCCCTTATCGCTCCATTTCTCACACAATCATTCAGATCAGCCGCATACCTCACGTTTAAAATATGCGCCCACCTTGCCGCCTGCTCGAACGTGCGCATATACTTATGCTGCGCTGTCCATTTCAGCAACCTCCCCGTCTCCGACGACGGAATCTGCAGAACCACTCCTGGCGCATACGGATGCAACTCAAACACCCTCAACGCTCCCGCGCTCTCTACCAATTCCCCAAACAAATAATCCCTATACCCATCCAATGAATACACGGGCACAATCCCCCCGCCGCTCACCCTCGGGCTTCTTTTCAGCAACCTCACGGCCGGCGAATTCTCCCCTTCTTCATACAGCTCTTTCAATCTCCCTACAGGCCAATCCTCCCTGACAAACCTTGCATCCTCTTCAACATACTTCCTCATCCTTTGCTCGATCCTTGCCACTGTGAACTTATCCACTGGCTGCGACAGACTCGCGTACACTCCGTAGTGGACGCTGTGTTCTATCGACACTTTCGCGCCGGGGCATTCCCTGAACGCGGCGGCTAGGAACAGGAATCTTACAGACCGTTCGTACTCGCGCCTGGCTTTATCGTCCCACTGCGCGGTTTCCCCGGCTCCGGTTGGGTTAAAAATGTAATCGTTCACGACTGCCTCCAAAACGCGGGATACTATGGCTTGTTAATCCCGTTTATATTATATTAGATTAACCGCCAGTCATGCAACAATGCGCGGCGGCGGCGGGAGGCGGTTATTTGCGCGCTGGCTCACGCAATCGCGCTTCTGGTACTGTCCGCTGGGGCGTTATACTTTTCTTTGCGCTCGCGGTCACCGCTTGGGCAATCTGGTCGTTCTCCCTGGAGAGCGGCGCGGAGTCGGCGCGGCGCAGCAACGCGGCGTATCGGTTGGTTGAATCGGCGGTGAACCGGTTCGCGATACTTCGCAACGCTTTTGACGCGGCTAACATCACGGACGATATGCTTCACGAGAATTTTCGCAAGATCGCGCATTTTGTCGAGTACGCGGTTCTAGGGTTCCTGGCTCAGGCGTTCTTCGCGGCTCTACGCCGGATGAACGGACATTATGCCGTCCATGGACTATCGATAGGACTGGCCGCCGCTGTCATTGACGAGTTGCTCCAGTCCACCTTGCGCGACCGCGGGCCTATGGTGCGGGACGTCGCGCTGGATTTCGCGGGCGTGCTCTTTGGGAGCATAATCATGTGGCTGCTGTTCGGGTTATGGCGGCTTGCCAGAAGGGTATTCGCGAGGTGAATCTATGCAGTTGACGATACTGGGCTGCCACGGTCCTTACGCCGGGCACGGCGACGCGTGTTCAGGATACCTGCTGCGCGGGCTTGACAACCACTCGCTGATGCTGGATTGCGGCAGCGGCGTGCTTAGCCAGCTCCCGGACACTTATCCAATGGATAAACTGGACGGACTAATACTATCGCACCTGCATCCGGATCACTGCGCGGACGCGTTTACTCTGCCGCACATGCTCCAGTTTGCGGATTGGAACCCGGAACACAACGCTCTGCCGCTGCTGCTGCCCGACGGCCCGGAGAATCTCGCTTCGTACTTCTTTACCAACCGATGGTACGAAGCGATGGCGTTTGACGAATACCAGGAGTTTATAATCAAGCATTGGCACATCATATGCATTCCGGTCAGGCATTCCGTGCCGACTTACGCGGTGCGGGTCTGGCACGAGGCGGAGCCTAACGTCACGTTTGTTTATACCGGAGACACTAACACGCACCCGCCGCTGGTGCAGTTGTGCAAGAACGCGGATTTCCTGCTCGCGGACGCTATGTTTCTGTTGAAAGACTGGTCGGAGGATCTGCCGCACATGAGCGCGTCGCACGCCGCGGGACTGGCCTCGTTCGCGAAGGTCAAGCGCCTGATGCTAACGCATCTGCGCCCCGGCGTTGATCCGACTCAACACCTGATCGAGGCGGGCAAGCTGTTCCTAAACGTCGAGCACGCTAGGCCGCGCCTATTCATCAACGTGTCCTCGCTCTAACATAAGGGGTATTCGGATGCTCCGCTTGATCGTCCAGGCATGTAAGGACGCGTCGTCGTACTTTAAGAGGCGCGGGTTGATGCTGGGCGCGCTGGCGTTCATGGCTGGAACCGCCATGGGATTGGATACACAATACTCCTGGCCGCTGTGGCTTATAGCCGCGGGGGCTTTTGGTTTAGCGGCGCTGGCTCGGGGTAAAGGATTAGTTAGACTGTTCGCGCTGGTTGGATTGTTCGGGTTAGGCTTGGTTTGGTGTTCGATAAGGGTTACTGTTCCGGAGGGTTTCCCTGTTCCGGACGCATACGCGGTACAAGCGCGGGTGCGAACGCCGATTGTGATCGGAAACGACGGAGCCGCGCGGTTTGATATATCCAATATAACGGTTATCACGGACGAAGGCGCTCGCGCGCTGCCCGGCGGCGCTTACGCATGGGTGAATAGTAAGTCGGCGGCGTCATTACAGCCCGGCGACTGGATCGAACTGTCCGGATCGATCAAACTGCCGGAGACGGCGCGCAACCCCGGCGGATTCGATACCCGCAGGTGGGCGTTGACGCGCGGAGATCATTATTCCATATTAACCGACAAACCCGTAACGCTCCTGCGTTCGGACGCGTTCTCTTTGACGCGGACTATGCGCCGCGCGCGTGGATGGATAGCCTCGCGAATAGACGGGTTGTTTGGCGGCGGCGCGCCTCTTTTACGCGCGATAACGCTGGGCGATACGGATGAATTGCCCGGCGAACAACGCGGAGCGTTCGCGCGGACGGGCATAGTGCACCTGCTGGCTGTATCGGGTCTGCACGTGGGGTTCCTGTACGCGTTCGTGAGGCTACTGCTCGATCGTTTCGATCCGAAGCCGGGGACTCGGTTCGGGATGCTGGCGGCGCTGGTCGCGGCATACGCGGTAATGACGGGTATGTCTCCGCCGATACTGCGCGCGGGGTTGATGCTGTTGGGCGCGGAGTTTGGTTTCACGGTATCAAGACGCGCGGACGGCATGACCTGTCTATCGCTGGCGGCGGCGATGATACTAACCGTCAGCCCGGCGAGTATCGCGTCGATCAGTTTCCAGTTATCGTTCAGCGCGCTGGTCGGGATAACGCTGCTGTACCGCCCGCTTAGCAGGTTGATAGATCGTCCGCTGAAACGCGCGCCGCGATTCATCCGCCGGGCGCTGATAATGACAATCGCCGCGCAAGCGGGATTGTTTGTGCCGTCGCTGCGGATATCGGGGTTTTATCCATTGCTATCGCCTATCGCGAACTGCGCCGCGATCCCGCTTGCCGCCGCGGTATTCCATCTTAGCATACCCGCGATAATGGCGGACGCTGTGTTCCATCCGCTGGCTGTGGTAATAGCCTGGCCTGGACGCGCTCTGCTATGGCTGCTGCAAGTAATCGCGGAAGCGGGAGCGGGGTTAGGCTGGCTTCTGCGGATACCGACAATGATCCCGGGAGTATTGACGGCGGGTATATACGCGGCGCTGTTTGTCTGGTCGGACGCGGTGAGGCTGCGCGCGCTGGCGCGGGCTGTGATAAGCGGCGCGATGTTGTCCGTAGGGATAGCGGTGATGATCGCGGTTAGACTGCCCGAGAGGTATGTGCAGTTAGACGTGGGGCAAGCGTTAAGCGGAGCGCTTCACACGCGTTCGGGCGTTATCGTGGTGGATACGGGGCGGGACGGAAGCGAACTGCGCGATTACCTACACGCCGTCGGATGCGATATAGACGCGCTGTTCATCACGCACGGGCACTCCGATCACGCGGGAGGGTTATTGACGCTGCTCAATGATCCATTGATAAAGATACGCGGCGTGTACGTGCCCGACGCGGACGGAGGCGACGTTGATCCGGATTATGAGTCGATGCTGGAGGCTGTGAGAAGCGAAGGGATACCCATAGAGGCGTTATCGCGAGGCGACGCTCTGGAACTGGCGGGAGGAACGCGCGTTGACGTATTATGGCCTCCCAGCGGTTATTATAATAAGGACGCGAACGAAACCTCGCTGGTGATGCGCGCGTCGGCAGGAGGCAATACGATCCTGTTCACGGGCGACGTTGGGTTAATGGAGCCTCTGCGGGGAGTGGGCAGCGATATACTGCAGGTAGGGCATCACGGCAGCCAGTATTCGGCGAGCGAGGCGTTCCTCGAGTATGCCGCGCCATCAGTGGCGTTGATATCCTGCGGCGCGAACAATAAATACCTGCCGCATCCAGCCGTACTGGCGAGACTGGACGCGGCGGGTATCCCGTATTATAGGACGGACGAGCGAGGCGCGGTCACGGTATACCTAGAGGGCGAGAGGATGAGGGTCGGGTGGTTCGCGAGACGGTGAGTCAATACCCCCGCGCCAGGCACAGCTTCAGATGATCCAGCGCCTGCTTCATATACCGCGCCGGGTTGTCGGTAAACTCCACCTCCACGGACGCGCGGCCCTTGTAGCCGATATCCTCCAGAACGTCGAACACGCGCGTATAATCCACCAGCCCGCTTCCCGCCGGAAGATTCCCGCGAGTCAATCCGTCGGAGTCCTTGCAGTGCAGGTGCTTGATACGATCCGCGCCCAGCTGATAGATAGTGGTCTCAACGTCGAGCCGCTGGTTCATCAGGTGCGCGGTGTCCAGCTGTATGCCGAAGTTGGGCCGATCGATATCGTTGACGATCTGGATCATAGCGTGAGGGGTGGAACACAACGACTTCGGGAAGCACTCCAGAGCAATGGTTATCCCATAATCCGCGGCAATGCCGCAAGCCTTATCAAGGCTCGACGCGAAACGATCCCAATCCGCCTGATAACTATACCCCTTGGGCAGGTTGAACGTCTGCTTCTCCGAAGGAGACGCGTTCCCGCGAGTGGGTTTTGAGCCGAAAGGCCTGGGTATGATGCACGATATGATAGGCGCGCCGATCCACGACGCTGCCCGCGCGCACTTGGCGAAATACGCTAACTGCAGTTCGCCTGCGGTTTTATCGGGGTTGTTCCACTCGTCGGACTGGAACACGAACCCGCCCGCGTCCAATCCGATCGCGGCTAGATGGCGCTTAATCTTCTCGCAAACCGGTTGCGTGAAATACTCGTCCAGCGACTCGCGCGTGGACAGGTAGTCCACGCCGTCGAACCCCAGCGCCTTCACGCCGTCCGCGATATCAATGAGGCTGTCCCCAACGGGCATATCCTCCGGGGTAAGCGTCCAGCCCCACGCGACCGAATGTATCTTCACGGCCAAACCCTCCTTTATATATGAATCTTTACGCCAGGAACCTATCGACCACCTGCTGCCTGTATTCTTTGGACAGCGTGACGAAGAACGCGGAGTATCCCGTCACCCTAACCACCAGATCGGGATACAGCTCCGGCTTCTCGTGCGCGGCGAGGAGCTGCTCTTTGGATAAGCAGTTCATGTTGATCAGCGTGCCGCCCATATGGTTATGCGCGTGGATCAATTGAACCAGCGCGTCTATCCCGCCTTCCCTGCGCAGCATCTCGCGGTCGATATCCAGATGCAGAGGCGAGGAATTGCCATAACCCGGCTGGACCTTCGCCACGGCGGTCGCCTTGAGCGAGGGTGAGAAACTGTTCAGGCCGCTCGCGAATCCAGGATCCGGCTCGGCGGAGTGGGATATCTCTTCGCCCGCGAATCTGCCGTTTGGAGTGGCGGGAAGCTCCTTACCCAGTTCCAATATGGTACCGTGGGAGAACATGCCCGGGATGATCGGCAGGTTATGCTTAGGCGTGCCGGACGACTTGCATACGTTCACGAAATGATCCCGCGCGCGCAAAGCCCACTTCTCAGCCAGCGATCCCGGAGCGCCGAAGCGCTGGATGTTCTTCATCATCAGTCGCGTATCCTCAAGGCCCTCCCAGTTCCGATCGAGAGCGTCGAACATTTCGTCCCAGGTTACGCGCTTCTCGTTGACCACCCGTTGCTCGATAGCGGCGAAGCTGTCCGCGACCGTAGCCAGAGCCACGCCGTCGATGTTGAAGTTGAGTATGTCGACGCCGCCCTCCGCGCAGTTCAAACCGCGCTCGACAGGCCCGTGCATGAACAGGTTGTATATCAATTCGGGGGTATTGCGGCTGACGCGCTCATAGTGCCAGTCGTATCCCTCCTTGATGCTGTCCACGATAACCTTTACATGATACGCGAAGCGCTCGAACAGGTTCTCCAGCGTGCGCCCGGACGGATCGCCGTCCTTCACATCCTTCAGCGCCCAGTGCAGAGCCATGCCCATGTTGGCGCGGGTAACGTCCTGCAGCGGATACTCGCGGCCCGGGATCGCGGTCCAGTTGCAGCCCACCTTGATCCGCTGGCGCGCCAGGCCAAGAGGATAACCGTTGCGCGCGTAGCCCTGTTCGCATCCGATATTCAGCGAGAATGACACGCCGGATCCGTCCTCGAGTATGTATTCCAGCGCGCGGCGCAGCAGCGCCGGGTTCACGCCGTCGTGAACGCGCAGAGCCATGTTGACCGGGATCGCGAGATAATGGATCGCGTCGAGGACGAGGAACGACAGGCGGCTGGCGGTATCGCGGCTGCCGTCCGGGTTAAGCCCCGCTATCTGCGAATAATGAGTGTCGTTGAAGAACAGGCTAGCCAGGCACCATACCGCTTCCTCGTCGGTCAGGCGGCCTTCCCTCGTGTCTTTTTCATAATACGGCAGAAGGAACCGGTCGATCTGATCCAGCGCGCCGCCCGCGTAGTAGATGCGGTCGATCGTCTGGAAGTGCGCGACGAACTGGCAGGCCTCGCGGAACGTGTCCGGAGGGGCGTAGACGAGTTTACGGTTGATCTCGGCGATATCCAGCAGGTTCCGCCGCCAGTCGGGATCGGACTCGCCGCGCGCCATCTCGCCGGCTTTCGCGGCGACCAGAGCGGCGTATTCCTGCATGCCCAGCACGATCTCCTCCTCGCCGTCGTAGAAGCTCGTGTCAACCGGATCGTTTACGCGGCGATAGCGGCGCACCTTCTCAAGCAATCCGCCCCAGCCCAGTTTCAAACCTATCTCCATATCCCCGGCGCAGTGGTTCATGCCGAAGCAGCCGGGACGCGTGGCGTACTTGCCCCAAACGTCGAACAGGTGTTCAGGCTGATCCTCCGGCACGACGCGGATGTTCGCGTGCTCTGCGATGACGCGCACCCAGGCTCCGCCCAGCGCGCTGTTCTTATTGACGTAGGTGGGCATGTCGTTGACGAACTTACGCAGGGTTTTGGCGATGGGGACGTACCCGGCGATAACGCCGTCGGGGCGCGTTGACGGGGGAGGATCGAATTTCCAATCGGGATAGTAGACGTATCCCCAATCGTCGGAGTTGAGTTTGCCGTGGAAATCGCGGTTTTTCATGAGGGTGATCCGGCGCTTCTCCTCGTGGATGTTGTCGATGAAGCGGCGCACGCGCGGAGACAGCGCCGTGCGTTCGGTGGAAAATGAAGCCTTCATGGTTCCTCCTTCATATAAACGCGTCCACGCCGCGCTCGGCGAACGCGTCGCGGACGGCTTCCAGCTCGGCGCGGCTGGGCGGCTCGGGGTCTATGCCGCCGGAGCGGCCCAGCGCGGCGTATTTGCTCTCGCCCAGGCGGTGGTATCCGACGATCTCGACGCGCTCAGCGTTGACGCGGGAGCAGATATCCGCTATCGCGCGCGCCTCGCCGTGATTGAAGCCGGGGATATAAGGCGCGCGAATCCATATGCGCGCGCCCGATTCGGACAGCCGCGCGAGGTTTTCCAGTATGCGCGCGTTATCGGCTCCGGTCAAGCGGCGGTGCGTTTGGGGATCGGCCGCCTTTATATCGTATAAGAACATGGGGGAGAACGCCAGCGCGCGCTCGAACGACCGCCAGGGCACGTTGCCCGCCGTATCGATCGCGCAGTGAACGCGCTCCTTCGCGCATCGCGCGAGGATCTGCTCCAGGAAATCGATCCTCAGCATGGACTCGCCGCCGGAGAACGTCACGCCGCCCTCCGATCCGTAATATGGTTTCTCCTCGACGATCTGGCGCGCCAGTTCGTCGACCGTCACGCGTTCGCCGCTGACGGCAAGCGCCTGGGCGTAGCACGTGTCCGCGCAGCGCAGACAGTTGACGCAGCGCTCCCGATCGACGATATGCCGGCCTTCGCGCGTTACGTGCGCGCCGCTGGGGCAGACGGCGAAACACTTGCCGCACCCGATGCACCGCTCCGCGTAGAACAGCAGTTCCGGATTAGGGTTGATGGATTCGGGGTTATGGCACCAGGCGCAGCGCAGGTTGCATCCTTTCATGAAAACGACGCTGCGCGCACCCGGACCGTCGTGCACGGAGAAGCGCTGTATGTTGCACAGCAGAGCGGATCGCGTATCGTCCGCGGCTTCCAATATCGTCACCTCGGTTCGGCGGTCGGCGCGGTTCGATCCGCCACGCTCTCCCGCTCCACAATTTTAACGGGCAGGTATTGTTTTGCCACGCACTGGCCGCCGCTCTCCTTCGCGCGCAGCAGCGCGATGGCGGCCTGTCTGCCGATCTCAAAGAAGTTCTGCGCGATGGTGGTCAGCGGCGGGCATATCACCCTCGCCACGTCCAGGTTGTCGAAGCCTATGACGGAGAGCCGATCCGGTATGTGGATATTCAGCGGGTAAGCGGCGCGGTATACCTGCGTGGCGACCATGTCGGACGCGCAGAACACCGCCGCCGGCAGCGAGTCCTGTATCCCGCGCAGGAACGCGACGAGCGTTTTCTGAACGTCGGCCGCGTCGTCGGCTGGGAACTCGAGCGAGTGGCTGTCGGGCAGCGGCAAGCCCCGGTCGTCGAGCGCGTCCTTGAACCCCTGTCCGCGCTCGGTCAAGGTGTCGCTGCGCTGGAGGTTGGACACGAAATACAGGTTGTCATGCCCTTTATCCAAAAAGAGCGAGGCTGCGGCGTACCCGCCCATATAGTTATTCGATACGACGGACGAATACGGCGCGCCGTATATATTCTTATCGATCGTGACGACGGGCGCGCCGCGCCTGTGCGCGCGAAGCAGCGCGCCGTGCCCATCGTCGGACGTGATCGGATAAATGATGAACCCGCCGCATCCGCTGCGCTCCAGTTTTTCGACGAACGCCCAGACGTTTTCGTTGCGGTTGCGCGAATAAAATGTAATGACATTCCAGCCCTGCGGTTTGAGTATGGCCTCCGCGCCGCGCAGGTAGCTCAGCGATACGTGCGCCTGGTGGTTGGGCAGTATCATCACCGCGTCGCGCGGGCCTAGGCGCGGCGAGTCCAGCGCGTCCAGTTCGTCCGCGCGTTCCGGCGCGACCTCGCGCGGGCCAGGCTCGCCGGAGTGGGACGCGGGCGAGACCGCCGCGTCCCGCTCCGCGACGAAGGTGCCTTTTCCGGCGGTACGGCTGATCATACCTCGATCCACGAGTATATTCAACGTTCTTTGCACCGTGGTGCGCGAGACCGAATACTGCTCGGTGAGTTCCTTCTCGGTAGGCAGCATATCGCCCGGCCTATACGCGCCGTTCTCGATGAGCGTAGTCATATCATCGAGGATGACCTGGTACTTGCTTTTCATAATACCGCTTAGTATAGAGCATTCCCGTCAAAAAAGCAATCATTTCTTCCGACGCGGAGCGTTCGCATATGTCCGTACATTAGCCGTGCCGGCGGATAACCGCGCGCGGA
>JAIRSO010000093.1 GCA_031255415.1 Oscillospiraceae bacterium | reverse complement strand
CTTGATCTCCCCATGCTCCGCCTCGTATTCCGCGATACGCTTCAGCACGAGCATCATAAGCTCGCTGTTGATTGGGCGGAAGTTGTCGTCGGCGATGTACTTGATCTTGTAGTGTACATCGTCAGGGAGGCGAATGGTGTATCGCGCTTTATCGGAAGGCATGGCAGGGCTCTCCTTCGCCTCGATTATATCATGAAAAGACTTTCAAAAACCACTTGACGCAAGGTGACGAACGAGCTATAATAAGATCAGGAGGTGACGTAAGGTGACGAAGTTGAAGAGTTGCACAATTCGCCTGGACGGCGAGAATCAGCGCCGATTTGACGACTACCGCAAGCAAACCGGAGCGACTCTAAGCCGAATTGTCAACATCGCGTTAAAGCGGTTTTTCGAATCGCTTGATGCAACGCAAAGCAAGCCCGCTTAGTTAGACGCACCCCAGCGCGCCCGGTTCCCCAAACTCACCACGAAGGAGGCAACCCTATGACCTATGTATTCGACGTGTCCGGTCGGTACGCGGACAAAGGCAGCGGCACGATACGCATGCCGATCGAGAGTGACGACGCGCGGAGCGCATGGGATCTACTCATCCCGGCTTCGTCGGCTAAAGGCTTTGAGCAGATCACGCGCGCGGAGCTGATCGGCGTGCTGGTGGACGATGTGATCTACTCGGCTAACAAGAGGCGCAGGCGCGTGATACAGCAGAGGCTGAATGATCCGGCGGAGGCAGTCGATCCAGCGCGGATGGTATAACGCGCTGCATTAAATGGTACGAAAGGCAGGCGCGCAATGGACGAAACGGGCTGTTACGAAATCTTGCTCGGAGCGACGGTTGACCGCAAGACAAGCGCGGCGTCTAAGCATTACGGTATCGGCGCTCCCGGGGATTTTCTGAAACAGCTGCTGACGTTCACGCCGCGCGATAGCATGGAAGCCAAGTATCTCCGGAGCGCGCTGGGCAGCGTCGATGCTCCGGAATACACGCCCGTGCAAGAACCGCCGCCGGCGGATCAAACCATAACAATCGTCAAGGAGGAGCCTGAACCATGAAACCAGCCGCTGAAACAAAAGCCGTCCACGCGTCCGAGGAACTGCTGAGCATGCTCATGAACCGCCCCGACAAGATGCTCTCGGATATCTCAGCCGCGACCGGGATAAGCCCGCTTACGCTGCGCCTGTTCTTCTTCCGCAAGGACATTAATCTTAGCCCGGACGATTGCGAGCGCGTCTACGACGCGATATGCGACCGCCCAGCGGCGGCGTGAGGAGTGTGTCATGAATGGAACGCGTGTGCGCCTGCTGCCTGAAGACCTATATGGTCAGCGTAAAGCAAAGGCCAAAGTACTATATCTGCCCCGCGTGCGCGGAACTGAAAACGTCGGGCAAGCGCGTCGTCCGCGCGCAGTCGCGGTTGATGAGCGGTTTGTTTCGCCTCGATGGACGGCATGCTGGATACTATCTATTTTAACGATGGCGGTATGCGCCTTGCTGTCGTTCGTCTTCGCGGACGACGTTATCAGGATCAATGTCAGCGATCTATTGCTGGCGGTAGGCGTCGCGATTCCCATTGCGAGCATGATCTTCATGGGGCGCGCAAACGCCAATAGAAAGGAGCGAAAATATGCTCGCTAGTAGGCTGGACGAGATGGGTTGTGTGATCGAGTACCTGCTCGACGCCTTCAAGGAGGCGGTATCGGAGGGCGAATGCTATGAAGTATTGTCCATGTGCATGTCGTGCATATCGAGCACGGCTGCCTTGTACGAAGGCGAGATCGCGCAGAACCTCATCGCAGACGAAAAGGGAAACGCGCCCGGAGCTGCAACTCCGAACGCGCTAACGCCATGAGCATGGGAAAAATCATCGCAACGATTATACCGCATGGGAGGCAGGAACGCAAGATGGCAAACGAGCTTAGGTTGATGAACCTGAACGTAACGAATTTCAAAGGCCTGTCAAGGTACGCATTCAATCCCGGCGGACACGACGCGTCGATACGCGGGACGAACGCCAGCGGTAAGACGACGGTCTGCGACGCGTTCGCGTGGCTGTTGTTTGGCAAGGATTCACTGGATCGGGCGGATTTCGAGATTCGCCCCATCCGGCCAGCCGACCGTCAAGCGGCTGACGCGGGAACGCGCGCCGGCGATACGGTGGTTGAAGGCGTGATACACTGGAACGGAGCGGCGCATACGCTCACCCGCTCATACCGCGAAAAATGGACGCGCGCGCGGGGAAGCACGTCTGAACAATTCGCCGGGCACGAGACGGCTTGTGCCATCGACGGCGTGCCCAAGTCCGTATCCGAATACAAGGCGTTCGTGGAACGATTGATCCCGGAACAGGTGTTCCGGTCTATCACCAGCACGCGGTACTTCTGCGGCCTGAAGTGGCAGGATCGGCGCAGGATGCTGTTCGATATGGCGGGCGACATACCGGAATCCGAACTGTTTGCGGGCGAGTTGGAGCCGCTGCGCGCCGCGATAGGCAAGAACAGCGTCGAGGATTATATCAAGATAATCAAAGCCGAGCAGACGCGTATAAACCGCGACCTTGACGGTCTTCGCACCCGATGCGACGAGGCCGCCCGCGCTATCGATAAGAACGCGGACGCTTCGCCGCTGGCGCAAGTGACCGAGGATGAACTGGAGCATATGCGCCGGGAAGCCGCCGATCTGCGCGGTGATGACAAGTCCGCCGCCATTCGCAAGGAACTGGAACAGGCGCGGCGCGATTTGGAGCATTTGAATATCATTGAGACCGCGCGGGTTAACGGCGAACGGAGCAAGGATTCTCTGATAAAACGCGGCAGGATAACCGCGCTTAGAAACGAGCGTGAGAATCTGCGCCTAGATCAATCCCGTCGGGAGCGCGAGATTGAAGTATTGAAACAGCGCGGCGATGATCTAGCGTCCGGTTTGGAAAGACTGCGCTCGCGCTGGCGCGAACTGGAAGCGCTGAAAGCGGCATACCAACCGGAGGAAGCGTGCCCCCATTGCGGACAGAGCATCCCGCCCGACAAGATAGCCGTTGCGCGCAGCGCTTTTATCGCCGAAACATCGAAGCAACAGGAGGCGCTTGTTGCCGAATCCAAATACTATACGGACGAACAGTTAAAGGCCTCCGACCGGCTGCGGCGGCTGACCGACACGAGTGCTGCTGGGTTTGTAGACTTCGGCGCAAGGATTAGCCAGCTTGATAAACAGATCGAGGCCGTTGAGTCGTCCGAGCCGGATTTCCCTCCGGACTCCGGCTATATAGACGCGTCAAAGGCTGCCACAGAGAAGATCGCCCATCTGGAGCAATCGCTAGCGCAAGCCGAAACAGACGGCATAGAGGAAGCGGCGCGCGAACGCGTCAATCAGTTGAACGCTTCCATAGAACGGATCAAGAACATTCTGTATGCAGTAAAAATGAACGCCGTCCAACGAGCGCGGGTAAGCGAGTTGGAGCGTAAACACAGCGAAGCCGGAGCGCAGTATGAACGGAACAACCTCGCGCTGCAACTGTGCGAGGAGTACACGCGGCGCAAGATGCGCCTAACGTCCGAGCGCGTCAACAGCCTATTCCGGCTTGTGGAGTGGCGGCTGTATACAACGCAGGTAAACGGCGGTATTGCGGACGACTGCACGCCGATGATCGGCGGCGTGCCATACTCCGATCTCAACAGCGCCAGCCGCGTCAACGCGGGTATAGACTGCGTGAACGCGCTATGCCGCTGGCATGACGTGGCCGCGCCGGTATGGGTGGATAACGCCGAGGGCATTGTAGACGTTCTGCCAACCAGGGGGCAGATGATCCGGTTGGTAGTCGACGCGAAAGAATCCGAACTTGCCGCCGAAACGGAGGATGAACAGCATGCCGCTTAAACCGGTTCAGAGGGTTAATATCCCGCCCGTTAAGCAGGGCGCGTACCTGGGCATATGCACGCGGATTATCGACCTAGGCGAGCAGCGATTCCAAGACAAAGGATTGTTCAAGCCGCGCGTCAGCTTAATGTTCGAGCTATGCGGGCACAGCGTCGATAGAGGGAACGGCGAAGAGCCGCGCGCTATCTCGTTCGACTGCAACCTAATCACCTACAAAAAGGCTGATAAAGCCTCCGAATACCGCAAGATGATCGAGTCCTGGCTGGACAGCGAGTTATCCGACGAGGAGGCCGTTGACTTCCAACTGCGGAGCATGCTGGGCGAGCCCGCGGAATTGCTCATCGCCAAAGAGATGGTAAACGGCGAGTACAGGAACAAGATCACTTCATTCTCTCCGGTCGAGCTGGACAGGGACGTTCCGGAGCCGCGCATGGAGTTGATAATCCTGGAACTGCCTTCACCCGACGATGCGGATAAGGATCGCCTTCTCGCGGAGGCTTTGGAGACGATGAAGAAACTGCCGGAGTGGCAGCAGGAGCGCATCAAGAAATCGAACACATGGGCGCAGTTGAACGCGGGCGCGGCGCGCGTGGCGATGCCGACAACGGCGGCGGATGACGCGCCATTTTGAAACGGTAGCTGACGGGGCGGGACGCGATCCCGCCCGATTGGAGAAACACGAATGCTTATACCATACGCAAGCTCCAGCCGCGGCAATTTCTACGAGGTATGGGACGGGCATAGCCGCATAATGCTGGAGTGCGGACTGCCTGCCCGGCAGATGCGCAGGCTATGCGGACGCGCGCTCACGGACTACGAAGCGTGCCTGATCACCCATGGGCACGGCGACCATGCGCGCGCGGCTGACCATCTGTTCCGCGTAGGAGTGCCGGTATACGCCAGCTCCGGCACGCTGCGTGAATTGAACGCAATGCAGTACTCTTGCGCGACACGAGCGTATCCGCTCGCCGAAAACACGTTGTATACCTTGCAGGGCTACTTGGTGTATCCGGCGGCGGCGTTCCATGACTGCGCCGAGCCGCTGTCGTTCTGCATCGAGTCGCGCGCAACCGGGGAGCGGCTGTTCTTCGCCGTAGATACTCGGCGCTTGCCTGGCGCTATTGACGGTTTCGACGAAGTCGCGGTCGAATGCAACTATGACGACGAGCGCCTCCTCGACGACGGATTCGATCCTTCGGTCAAGGATCGCATCAGGCGCAATCACATGTCGACCAACCGGCTCCTTAGCGACCTGCGCGGCAGTAATCTGGAGCGTACGCGGTTGATCTGGCTGCTTCACATATCGTCCGAGCGCGGCGATGCGGAGATGTTCCGGCGGCGCGTGCAGGACGCGACAGGCATTGAAACGCGGATAGCGGAATCGTGGAGGGTGTAATTATGGCTATACTTGAGTTTAGAGAAGAACCTGTACAGGATGACGACGAGCGTGAAACTCCATGCCAGGAGCCGTATACGGGCGCTTGCCCGTATTGCAATCAAGCGCGGATAATTACGATAGACCGCCGTACATTGCCATCCCATGCGGCGGATCGCATCGAGGCTATCGATCGCGCGGTCGGCTTGGTTTGCGCATGCGATGGCGCGCAGGCGGAGCGCAGACGCGCCGCCGACGTCGTCCTCCGCGAGGAAGCTCAAGCAAAGGACGTCGAGTCATTCGGCATGATCATCGGCGAAAAGTCCGAGGCGCATGGGCTGGCTAAACTGCCGCAGTTCGTTCACGAAACGCTGGAAATGCTGTTCTTGCTGGTGCGGACGGATGTATTTGACTGCGTCACGGTTGATCTTGGCGACAGCAAGCTGACAATCAAAAACGGGGGAAACGGCGTGGACGTATCGCGGGATTACAAAGTCAGTATTAAGTAAGGCGCGCGGCTGCGCGTAACGGGTGATGTATGCCTATATGGATAGAGATGCATGACGATCTGCCGGACCATATCAAGACGATCACAACAGCCGCCGCGCTGAGGGTCGATAAGGACGCTCTTGTCGGTAAGCTCCACCGCCTCTGGCAATGGGCGTTGAAATCTCACCGCGACGGTTTTATTCCGCTCGTCGAGACGTAAATGGTCGCGGAGGTGACGCGGTTGGGCTGACGCGGATCGCTCCAGGCAAAACGCGCACCCGCCGCCGCAGACCGCGCCCGCGTTATGCTGTCGGCGCGTTTTATTTTGCGCGGGTTTATGCATATAGCGGCATAATCCGCATTCATTTTCACGAAGCCAGCACCTCGTAAGGCTCGGCGCATATATATACAGCAGACGCGCCGTTGTCCGGCGATGCGAGAAAGGAAACCCGTAGCATGGCAATCGAAAGAACGCGCGCCCGTTTGGAGCCGATCCCGACGGAAACGCTGCTGCAGAACATAGTAGCATCCATAGCGATGCAAGAGAACGCGCTGGCGAACGTCATCGATATGGAAGCCGAGAAGATGCGCTCTATCCTGGGCTGCAGTTTCTGCGATCCGGATATACTGCTGCGCATGAACGAATCCGTCCAGAGCGCGCTGGATACAATGGGACAGCTGGAATCCACCCTGACCGAAAAGTTCCAAAGCGCGATGCGTTGCCTGGAGCCGGACTGCGCGGGCGGCGGAGGATCGGTTGTCTACGGTGATTCAACGATACCTACTGTGTCCATACAGGTTGTTCGCAACGAGATAAACGGGTATGGCGTTGGATTGAAGCCGCCTGATCTGCCGCTTACATATCCGTATCTCCGCGCGCGTATCTGGGGGAAAACACTGCCTGACGACCGCGTCTATCTGCGCCGATTGTCAAGCGCAAGGCCGCGCGGTAGATACAATATTATGGCCTACAAGCGCATGGCGCATCCCGTCAATCCGCCGGAGAGTAACGGAGGCCTGCCGCCGCATCTCCCCGGGGTTACTAATTATTGGGCTGGGGAAGGTTATTTTCAGTATACGACACACGCCGACGTAGCTCCAAATAAGTTGTGTTTGCATGATCCGGCCAACTGCATACCGACGGAATGGGCGATTGAGAAGGATCAAACGATTGTAGACCTGTTTTCACTGGATCTTTTGCGATGCTCGTACACCGATTATGTCCGCGACGCAAGCGGGATCTTCTCCCCGTATCTGAACCGTCGCGGCAGCGCGCGCTCGATCATATTTGATTTTGTTATCGCAAGACCCGATGCGAAACGAAAGACGGTGACGTTTGGGCCGCCTTCGAGAATGGTGCATATCGCTCCGTTCTTTGATGCGAGTGATGATTTCAGGTTTTGGGGCGTGAAGTTCAGCTGAGCGCCGTCCGCGCCGCGCCCGCCTCGCGGGCATGGATGCTCCATTGTGAGGCATCGGTCATGTCGAGGGTGACCTAGGACAACCTCGTCTGTGTCCCTATCCTTTGGGTGTAAGGGATATTCCGGTACCTCTCAATGGCGCATAGTGCCCCGCGCGAACCGCGCGGGCGTTTTTTTATGCGCGCTATCAATCCGCCTTACATAATCCGCGGCCTATCGCCGAGCAGCCGCGCCTAGCCTATCGCAGTCCTTGCCGGGCGGGTTTGGGAGCCGCGCGCGCCTCAAACGCTGAAATGCGCCGCGCTTGCAAAAAACAGATGAATCTTTCCGGGGAATCTGGTATAATGGATAAGGGACTCCGATGCTGAGGCCGCCTGCCCGTCACGGGCGGCGGCGCGTACAACCGACGCCGCCGACTAATAAGGGGGAACACTGCTTGTCACCCGACCCGGAACCTTTGCTATGGCCCGCGCTGCTGCTCCAGTTGACGTTGATACTGGTCAACGCGGTATTCTCCGCGTCCGAAATCGCGCTCATCCAGCTGAACGAGAACAAGCTCCGCCGCCAGGCCGACCAAGGCGATAAGATCGCCTCGCGCCTGCTGCGCATGGTGGAAAAGCCCACGCGCTTCCTCTCGACGATCCAGATCTGCATCACGTTCGCGGGATTCCTGGGCAGCGCGTTCGCGTCCAGCCACTTTGCCGCGCCCATCGCGCGCTGGCTGGTCTCCGTCCGCTTCCTGGGATTGAGCTACAACACGTGCCACACGGTGGGCGTGGTGCTGATCACGATAGCGCTGTCCTACTTCTCGCTGGTGCTGGGCGAGCTGGCTCCAAAGCGCCTGGCTATGCAGTTCAGCGAGAAGATTGCCCGCTTCACCGTGGACTTACTAAGCGGGTTCGCGTTTGTATTCACGCCGATGGTCAGACTGCTGTCCGGCTCCACGAATACCGTGCTCAAAGCGCTGGGAGTCAACCCGAACGCCTCTCCCGAACACGTCACCGAGGAGGAGATACGCCTGATGGTGGACGTGGGCGAGGAGAAAGGCGCGATCGAAACCAGCGAACGCGAGATGATCGAGAACGTATTCGAGTTCAACAACACCACCGCCGCCGAGGTCATGACCCACCGCACCGATATGACCGCCGTGTGGATCGGCGACACGCAGGAGACGATCATCAGCACCATCCAGGAGTCCGGATTGTCGCGCTTCCCGGTATACGACGAGGATCTGGACGATATAATCGGCGTGCTGTCCACCCGCACATACCTGCTCAACGCCAGGCAGAACCCGCCCCTGCCGCTGCGCGACCTGCTGCGCGAGCCCGTTTTCGTGCCCGAGACGGTCAAGACGGACGCGCTGTTCCGCGATATGCAAAAGAAAAAAACGCATCTGGCGATAGTCGTGGACGAGTACGGGGGCACGAGCGGACTGGTCACGATGGAGGATCTGCTGGAGGAGATAGTCGGCAACATATACGACGAGTTCGATCCGAAAGAGACGCAGGACATCGTCCAGATAGACGACAACCACTGGCGAGTGGAGGGCAGCGTCCCTCTGGATACCCTCGCCAAGACGCTGGACGTTGACTTGCCCGACGAGGAGGAGTATTCTACGCTAGGAGGACTGGCGTTCAGCCAGTTGACCGTTATCCCGCAGGACGGCAGCGAGCCGGAGATCGAGACCAACGGCCTGCTCATCCACGTCGATAAGATCGAGGATAGGCGCGTCGTCACCGCGACGGTATCCATCGTGCCCAGGATCAATCAGAAGGAGCCGGAAGAATCATGAAGATGGGAGCATTCATACATTGAGCCACGAAACTAACGCCGCGGTGGCTGAGATCGACTCCGCCGAGACTGAGATCGACTCCGCCGAGGCTGAAGCCATCCAGTCCGAGTCCGCGCGGGAGGAACAAACCGAACCCAAACCCATCGCGGTTGAACCGGGCGCGCCCAAGGATCAGCCCGCCGAGCCGGTCAACCAATTCGCCAAGGTTGGGCTGGAGAACAACCTGACCGAGGGCGGCGTGTTCCGCAAGATGATCATGTTCGCGCTGCCGTTCCTCGCCTCCAACCTGATCCAGTCGTTCTATAACGTGGCGGATATGCTGATAGTGGGCAACTTCAGCGGCCCTGCGGCTATGAGCGGCGTCAATATCGGCGGGCAGGTCACGTTCATACTGACGGTTGTGGTCATCGGGCTGTGCGTGGGCGCGACCGTGCTGATCGGGCAGTACATCGGCGCGAACAACCGCAAGGGCTTGAAGGACGTAACCAGCACGATCATCACGGTACTGCTGCTGCTGGGCGCTGGCATAACGATCGGCGTGCTGTTCGCGATCGATCCGCTGCTGCGCCTGATCCGCACCCCGGCGGAGTCGTACGCGCAAAGCCGCAGTTACCTCACCGTCACCGTGACGGGCATTACGTTCATATTCGGCTACAACGCGCTGTCCGCGATACTGCGCGGCATGGGCGACTCGAAGCACCCGCTGTGGTTCGTCGCGGCGGCCTGCGTCACGAACATAATCCTTGACCTGCTGTTTGTGGCGGTGTTCAAGTGGGCGGCGTTCGGCGCGGCGCTGGCGACGGTCATATCCCAGGCGATGAGCGTCGTGCTGTGCGTCGCGTTCATGAAGCGGCATAACTTCCAGTTCGATTTCAAGCTGAAGTCCTACCGTATTGACCGCCGCCAGCTGCGGCTGATATTCAGGATCGGGCTGCCCACATGCGTAGCCAACACGGTCACCAGCCTCTCGTTCCTGTTCGTCACGACGATCGTGAACATAGTGGGCGGCGTGGTAGGATCGGCTGCGGTGGGCGCGGTGGGCAAGTTCAACAGCTTCGCGTTCATGCCCACGCAAGCCATGGCGGCCTCCGTATCGACTATGGCGGCGCAGAACATGGGCGCGAACAGATTGGATCGCGCGATCCACGCGACCGTGCTGGGCACGCTGTTCTCCATGGCGGTTACATATATGTTCTTCATCATGCTCCGCGTAAGGCCGGAGTGGGCGGTGACGCTGTTCAGTCGCGAGCCGGACGTTATCGCGGCTGGAGTGGCGTATGTGAATATGTTCTCGTATGACCTGCTGGTGATACCGATCATATTCAACGTCGTAAGCCTATTTGTGGGCGGAGGGCACACCGTGTTCGCGATGGTGAACAATCTGCTCTCGTCGGTGCTGCTGCGCGTTCCTGCGTGCTATCTGTTCGCGGTGCGTTTCAACATGGGCATGGACGGGGTGGGCTTAGGCGCGCCGGTAGCCAGCGCGGGCACGCTGCTGGTCATCATAATATTCCTTATGACGGGGCGCTGGCGGATTAACGTATTGAAGGACAGCGCCGCGGCGTATGAAACGACGTAGAATAATGATCGGGGGGGTTGTGCGATGCCGTCGTTCGCGGCTCGTTATAATGGAATAACCGGAAGCGCCATCCGCGAGATATTCAAGATCATCGCGCGTCCCGGCGTGATATCGTTCGCCGGAGGGAATCCGGCGGCGGAGGCGCTGGAGGAGGAGCGGATAGCCGATCTGGCGCGCGAGGCGCTGGGGTCGGACGGCAAGCGCATACTGCAGTACGGCGGATCGGAGGGCTGGCCTCCGTTGAAAGAGGAGGCCTCGCGGTTCCTAGCCCAGCGCGGTGTGGACGCCGCGCCGGACTCGCTGCTGCCCGTGTCCGGCACGACCCAAACGATCGATCTGGTATGCAAGGCGCTGATCGATCCGGGGGATACTATACTCGTTGAGAACCCGTCATTCCTGGGCGCGTTCCAGACGATGCGCCTATATCAGGCGAGGCTCTCGCCGATCGAGACGGACGAGCGTGGCGCGATCCCGGAATCCATCGAGGAAGCGATCCTCAAGACGCGCCCGAAGCTGGTCTATCTGATCCCGACGTTCCAGAACCCGACGGGCGTAACGCTGTCCGTCGAGCGGCGCAAGGCGATAGCGGCGCTGGCGGCGCGGCACGACATATACATATTGGAAGACGATCCGTACCGCGACCTGCGATATACGGGCGATGATCTGCCCGCCATACGCTCGTTTGACGAGTCGGGGCGCGTGCTGTATATGTCCAGCTTCTCCAAACTGATATCGCCGGGGCTAAGGGTGGGCGTGGTAGCGGCGCCGCCGGACTTACTGCGCAAGATGGTCGTCGGCAAGCAATCGACCGACCTGCATACCGATCAGCTGTCGCAGGCGATAGTCGCGCGGTATCTCGCGCGCGGATATCTGCCGGATCATCTCGCGGACATACGCGCGCTCTACGGCGAGCGGCTGAACCGGATGCTCGCCGGGCTGGATCGGATGGGGATCGAGCATACGACGCCGGAAGGCGGACTGTTCGTATGGTGCAGGCTGCCCGGAGGCCGGGACGCGCGCGCGGCGCTGGATCTGGCGATACGCAAAAACGTGGCGTTCGTGCCCGGCACGCACTTCTATTGCGACGGCGGGCATGAGGATACATTGAGGCTCAACTTCTCAAACAGCGATCCGGACACGATCGATAGAGGCCTGTCCGCGCTGGCGGAAGTAATATAAACCCGAGGCCTTGACGGGAGGTGATGCTCTTGGCTCATAGATACGATGGGCGGGCGTATGGCGGACGCGGCCGTCCGTCCGGTATGTCAAGCACATCGCTTATAAAGGAGTAGCATAGTATGCACATTCTAGACACGCTCAAGGAACGGGGATACGTCGCGCAGGTCGTCTACGAGGACGATTTATATAAACAGCTCGAGCGCGAGCCTACGCCGTTCTACGTAGGTTTCGATCCGACCGCCTCCAGCCTGCACTTCGGGCACTACATCCCCGTGCTGGTAATCAAGCATCTGCAGCAGGCGGGGCATAAACCCATCGTGCTGATGGGCGGGGGCACCGCGATGGTAGCCGATCCGACCGGAAAGACCGAACTGCGGCCCATACTGTCGATAGAGGAGGTGGAGCGCAACGTCGCGGGCGTTAAGGAACAGATGTCGCGCTTCATCGACTTTTCAGAGGGCGAGGCGGTTATGGTCAACAACGCCGACTGGTTGTTGAAACTGAACTACGTCGGGTTCCTGCGCGAGGTGGGCGCGCACTTCTCCGTCAACCGCATGCTGACCGCCGAGTGCTACAAACAGCGCATGGAGAAGGGGCTGACGTTCCTCGAGTTCAACTACATGCTCATGCAGGCCTACGACTACCTCGAGTTATTCAGGCGTTACGGATGCCGGCTGCAGGTAGGCGGGGACGATCAATGGAGCAACATACTCGCGGGCGCGGACTTGATCCGGCGCAAGGAGCGGCAGGACGCGTTCGCGCTGACCGTCAAGCTGCTGCTCAACTCCGACGGCGAGAAGATGGGCAAGACCGCCAAAGGCGCGGTCTGGCTCGACGCGAACCGCATGAGCCCATACGAGTTCTACCAGTACTGGCGCAATCAGCCAGACGGCAAGATTCGCGAGTGCCTCAATCTGCTGACGTTCATGCCATTGCCGGAAATAGCGGAGTTGTTCAAGCCCGGAGCGGATATCAACGACGCGAAGCGCGTCCTCGCGTATGAGACCACCGCGCTGATACACGGCAAGGAGGAGGCGGAGAAGGCGCGGCAAGCCGCTGCGGCGCTATTCTCCGGCGGTGCGGACTCCGCCGCAGTGCCGACCACCGCGCTTGCGCCGTCCCAGTTCGAGAAGGACGCGCGCGTAACGACGATACTCGCGCTGTGCGGATTGGCCTCGTCAAACAGCGAGGCCAGGCGGCTGGTGCAGTCCGGCTCCGTCTATATTGACGATACCAAAGTGGAATCCGCGGATCAGACGATCGATCCGGACGCGATCCCGTCGGACGGCGTACTGCTTCGCAAGGGCAAGAAGTCGTTCCATCGCCTGATCGTCCAGCGTTAATGGCGCTGATACCATACCGAACCCCGGCGCGGGAGGCTCAAGCGGAGATCGTCGAGAAGAAATCGAGGTTCATCGGCTGGGGCGCTCCCGCCGCTAATGAAGACGCGGCGCGCGCGTTCCTGGATCGCGTGCGCCGCGAGCACCGCGAGGCCAGCCACGTCTGCCACGCGTTCCGAGTCGAGCGCGACGCGTCCGGACAGCCTGCCGTTCAACGCATGTCGGACGCGGGCGAGCCGTCCGGCACGGCTGGTTCCCCGATACTCGCCGCTATAACCGCGCGCGGGCTGGCGGATTGTTGCGTGGCGGTGGTTCGATACTTCGGCGGGACGCTGCTGGGCGCGGGCGGGTTGACCCGCGCGTATGGCAAGGCGTGCGCCGCAGCGCTGGACGCGTGCGGCCTGGCGGTGATGGACCCGACGGTGTTTATTACAATGGACGTGCCGTATCCGCTATGGGATACGCTGCGCCATACTGCGTCGGCATTGCCGTGCGTTTGGTCTGGCGTAACCTACTCGTCCGGGATTACAGCCGTTCTCAAGACGCGGGAGCGCGACGAGGATTTGATCCTGCGCCGCGTGAACGAAGCGACCAGCGCGCGGGTGCGGATCGTAGGTTCCGCGCGCGCATACGAGGCGTGGACCGAGTAGCCGCGCCGGGAGGACAACATGAGCGAGCAGCCAAAGACGACGCAGGTACAAACGCGCGCCGATCCGCTGACCGGACAGCCACTGTCCGCGCTGGGGTTTGGGTGCATGCGTTTCCCGCGCGCGCTGACCGGAGGGATAGACGCGGCTAAAACATCGCGGCTGATCATCGAGGCGGTAGAGCGCGGCGTGAACTATTTCGATACGGCGTATGTATACGGCGGCAGCGAGGAGTCGCTGGGCGGCATACTGGAGAAGCACGGACTGCGCGCCAGGATCAATCTGGCGACCAAACTGCCTGTATTCGCCTGCCAAAAGACGGAGGACTTCGAGCGCATATTCAGCGAGCAGCTGCGCCGTCTGCGCACGGATCACATTGATTATTATCTGATACACAACCTAGGCGCGGTCGGATCGTGGGAGCGTCTGCGCGGGCTGGGCGTGGAGCGGTGGATCGCGGATAAGAAAGCGTCCGGGCAGATAGGCCGGATAGGGTTCTCGTTCCACGGCTCGAAGGCGAGCTTCATGAAACTGCTGGACGTATACCCGTGGGAGTTTGTGCAGATTCAGTATAATTATCTCAATCCGATGGATCAAGCCGGGGTTGACGGACTGCGCGCGATAGCCGCCAAAGGGTTAGCCGCGATAATCATGGAGCCTCTGCTGGGGGGCAAGCTGGCTAATCCTTCCAAAAAAGCGGCGGCGGCGTTCGCCGAGTCCGCGCGCCCGGACTGGACTCCCGCCGAATGGGCGATGCGCTGGCTGCTCAATCAGCCCGAGGTAACGGTCATACTCTCCGGCATGAACGCGATGGATCAGCTTCACGGGAACATCCGCTCTACCCAGGGCGCGGAACCGGGACATTTAACCGAGGCTGATATGGATGTGTTCGGCAAAGCCCGCGCAGCGTTCGCGGAGTCGAACCGAGTGGGCTGCACGGGGTGCGGATACTGCATGCCGTGTCCGAGGGGCGTGAACATCCCCGGCTGTTTCACCGCGTACAATATGTCTTACGGCGCGTCCTACATCGACGGGCTGAAGAACTATCTGACGACGGTCGGCATATCCGATCCCGACCATTACGCCGGGGCGCGCCGATGCGTTAACTGCGGCGTATGCGTCAAGAAGTGTCCGCAGTCGATCGCGATACCGAGCGAGTTGAGACGCGTTAAGCGGCGGCTGGACTTTCCGTTCCTGATGCCGGCGGTGCGGCTGGCGTTCCGCAGGCCGGGAGGCAAGCGGCGCGGGGAGCGCGCGGCGGGATAATCGGGCGTGATGCAACCAGCCGGACAATCAAGCATAGAGCAAGGAGGAACCGCGTAATGCCACAGACCAAAGTCGCCGTCATTGGATGCGGGACGATAGGCACGTCGGCGCACATGCCGGGATACAAGGCCGCGTCCGATCTAGCCGAGATCAAGTATTTCGTCGATATCCTGCCCGACCGCGCTAAAAAACTGCGCGACGATTACGGCAAGGGCGAGGCGCTGGAAGACTACCGCGATATACTGGACGATCCGGAACTAGAGTGCGTCTCCGTATGCACTCCGAACTATGTCCACGCGCCGATCACGATCGATTTCCTAAAAGCCGGAAAGCACGTGCTGTGCGAGAAACCCGCCGCGATCAACGCGAAGGCCGCAGCGGACATGCAGCGCGCCGCGGACGAGTCGGGAAAGATACTAAACATAGGGGTATGCAACCGTTTCAACACGGCGGTATGCAGGCTGGAGCGATTGATCGCGTCGGGCGAGCTAGGGAGTATATATCATATCGTGTGCAATTTCCGCGCGCATCGGTCGATACCGGGCATGGGCGGCCCGTTCACCACTAAGTCGATGGCGGGCGGCGGCGTGCTGATCGACTGGGGTGTGCATTATCTTGACTTGATTCTGTACTGCGCGCAGGATCCGGCGGTTAAGGCCGCGTCCGCCGCGACTTACGCCAAGCTGGGCGCGGACATGCGTGGTTACGCGTTCGTGGGCATGTGGGCGGGGCCGCCGGACTACTCCGGCACGAACGACGTGGAGGAGTTCGTGACCGGACTGGTTCGCACCGACGGGCCGACGATCAGCCTTAACGGGGCGTGGGCGCAGAACATCGGGCAGAGCGATACGTATATAGATTTCCTGGGCGACAAGGGCGGGGCAAGGTTGCAATACGGCGGCGACTTCACGGTGTACGGCGCGCGCGAGGGCATGCTGACCGAGACGAAGTATCAATTCCAGAAAGAGAACATGTACGACGCGGAGATTCGCGACTTCATCGTAAAGGCGAAGGCGGGCGAAAAGACGAAGGCCAACATCGATCAAGCCATCAAAACATCGCGCCTGATGGATATGCTCTATGAATCCGCCGCGCTGGGGCGCGAGGTCACAGTTTAACTATGGCAAAGCCGGGTATACTCGAACTATGATTAACCCGCAGTGGCTGATAGGGCCGGGCGTTGGCGCGGTGATAGGGTATATCACCAACGAAGTGGCGGTGCGCATGCTGTTCAGGCCGCGCGAGCCGAAGTATCTGTTCGGGAGGCAGTTGCCGTTCACCCCCGGCTTGATCCCGAAGAGCCGTAAGCGGCTCTCGCAGGCCGTGGGTGACCTGGTAGGATCGGAGCTGCTCAACGCGGAGGTACTGCGGCGCGCGCTGCTGTCGGACGCGATGCTGGACAGGATCGGCGGCGTTATAGACGAGCTATGCGCGAACGCGGCGAACGACGGACGCGCCGCGCGCGAGCTTCTGCCCGAGCGGTGGGGGTTATCGCTCCATACGGCGGAGCCGAGTCCGGACGGAGACGGCGCGTCCGGCTCCGGTTCCGCCGATCCGGGGGCGAACATAGACGAAGCGATAAAGGCTCTCGCGGGCACGTTAAGCGAGAGGCTGCTTAGCAGCGGGTTCGAGGCGGCGCTGGCGGAGTCGGTCGTCGCCGACCTGCGCTCGCGCATCACAACCACTCCGTTCGCGCCTCTGCGGTTATTCTGGGACGATCGGTTCCATAAGGCGATGACCGACAGGCTCTCTAAAGCCATACGCGACATGGCCTGCGAGCACGGCGCGGAGTGGATCGAGACGATCGTCAAGGGCGCGCTGAACGAATCGCTGGACACGAAGGTATCCGATTGGTATCGCCGCGCGGAGCCGTTCATCCCTAGGTTAAGGGAAGAGGTCATGAGCGCTTACGCGCGGATCGTAAGCGAACGGCTGGATCGCGCGCTGTCCGCGATAGACTTAGGCGCGATACTCCGCGCGCACATCGATAGCCTCGACGCGGTCGAGATGGAGCGGATGATACTACGGGTCATGAAGCGCGAGCTGCGCGCGATCGTCTGGCTGGGCGCGCTGTTAGGCGCCGTGATGGGGATAGTCAACGCGCTGATCTCCGTGTGACGCACTCGCGGACGCGCGCCGGAGCGCGGCGCGCGCTCTTTTTTTGCGCAGCGCGCCTGATCCGCGTTTATACGCCAATACTTGCGGCATACTGTCCGTATGTGCTAGAATTTATAGCATACGATCGTTATATTCAAAAGGAGACTATCGATGCTGTCAAGACTCGCCGCGGCGTTAGCCGCGCTGATACTCGCTCTGCCCCTCGCGGGATGCGCCGCCGCGCAGACCAGCGAGGAGGAGGATATATCTTTCTTCACGGACGACGGCGCGTTGATTACCGAAGGAGGCAGGGACGCGGACGGCGCTCCGGGCGCGGCGTTCACCTCCGAGCCTATGCTAACGCAGCCCGAGCCGCCGGAGCCGAGCGGGCCGACGGAGATACTGATCTCCGCCGTCGGGGACGTGACGCTGGGCGGGAATCGGAAGGGCAATCCCGCCAGCACGATCTACCTGAAGGAGTTCGCGAAACAGGGGGGCGATTACTCGTTCGCGTTCCGGAACGTGAGGGAGTTGTTCGACGAGGACGATCTGACGATCGTGAACTTTGAGGGCACGCTCACGACGCGGACGCAGGGCAATGGGAATACGTTCCAGTTCCGCGCCGATCCGGAGCATGTGAACGTGCTTACGTCCGGCGGCGTGGATATGGTCACGTTCGAGAACAACCACGCGCTCGACTTCGGGCAGGGCGGACTGGAGGACACGATCGCGGTTCTGAATGACGCGGGCATGCCGTGGGCGAGAACGGGGACTCCGGCGATACGCAGTGTTAACGGCGTGAAGGTGGGCATGCTGGCATACATGACGCTGAACAACCCTTATGAGAACGTGACCGAACAGATGCGCGCGGACATACCCGCTCTGCGCCAGTTGTGCGACGTGGTAATAGTATATTATCACTGGGGCGAGGAGTTGGACTACGCGCCTCACAGCCGGCAGCTGGCTCTGGGTCGCGCGACTATCGACGCGGGAGCCGATCTGGTGCTGGGCGCGCACAGCCACCGCGTCAACCCCATCGAGTTGTACAACGGCCGCTACATCGTATACTCGCTGGGAAACTTCTCTTTTTCGGGCAACTCGCTGCCGCAGGACATGGATACGTTCATATTCCAACTGAAACTGATCGTTGACGAGGGATCGGTGACTACGGGGGATATGCGCGTTATCCCGGCGCGTATCAGTTCGCGAAGCGACGCGAACGACTTCACGCCTACGCCGTTCAAGGAAGGCTCAAGCCAGTTTGGCAAGGTGATAACCAAGATGATCAACAACGGCAGGAATATGCTCTACGCGCTGAAGGATTACCCGACGGCGTGGCCGGGCGGCGAGTGATGCTCTCGCGGCTGAAGGTTATGGCCGCGCTGGCGTTGCTGTGCGCGTGCTTGCCGTCGATGGCGCGTGGCGGCGCGGTGATTGTCGAGGAGGACGTCATAGTCGGCACGGAGATCCCCGAGGGCGTATCGTTCATTGAGCCGATGAGCGATATGATAGACGAGCCGATGGACGAGCCGGAGGATGCTAACGGGGTAATAACGATCGTGGTGACGGCTGGCGGCGATGTGACGCTGGGCAGTACGGACAGCCAGCGCCGATCGAACGGCGGATTCGACAGCGTCATCGAGCAATACGGGTACGATTGGCCTTTCTCCGGCGTGATCGATTATCTATCGTCCGACGACCTGACGCTGGTGAACCTTGAAGGCCCGCTCACCGGCTCGAACGACAAGCAATCGAAACTGTTCAACTTCAAAGGCCCCGCCGAGTATGCGGATATACTATCGTTTGGCAGCGTCGAGGCGGTCAATCTGGCTAACAACCACTCGCTTGATTACGGTCAAAGCGGGCTGGACGACACGATGGAAACGCTGGACGCGGCGGGTATCGCATACTGCGCGCGTGGCAGGACGGCGGTATATACCGTCAAGGGCGTAAAGATCGGGCTGATCGGGAACACCTTTCCATACCAGAATGGAAAGAGGGATATCCGCGCGGCGGTTAAGGAACTGCGCGGGCAGGGCTGCGCGATCGTTATCGCGTCGTTCCACTGGGGCAGCGAGTACGAGCCGGGTTTCTCCGCCGAACAGCGCGCGATCGGACGCGCCGCTATAGACGCTGGCGCGGATGTTGTGATAGGCCATCACCCGCATATCGTGCAGGGCGTGGAGTTGTATAAGGGCAGATACATCCTGTACAGCCTGGGCAACTTCATGTTTGGCGGGAACACCGATCCCGACGACCGGGATTCGTATCTGGCGCGGCTGACGTTCGCGGTGCGCGGCGGCGAAGCCGAACCGCCCCAGTTCGAGATGATCCCGATCCGCCTGACCGAGAAGGACAAGGGTACGGACTTTCGCCCCGTGCCCGCGACAAGCTCCGAGGCTGAGCGCATACGCGACCGCGTGCTGAAACGCTCGTACAAGCTGGACGCGATCGATCTGGCCTCCACTCAATAATGATAGGATTATGTTATGACGTCAACACATTTCGCGATATTGGTAGACCTGGAAAACTGCGGCGCGAAGGCCGCGACGCTCAGCTATATCATCGAGCGCGTTAAGATACGCGGCGACATACTGCTGGGCCGCGTGTACGGTTATACCGACCGATACTCCGACCTGAAGGAGTTGCTGCTCAGCAACACGTTCAGCGTCACGCCGTCTCTGCGGTTCGGGCATCATCAGAAGAACAACCTGGATATCCAATTGGTCATCGACGCGCTGGAGATAGCGTACACCAACCCGCTGGTGGATAGTTTCTGCATCGTGTCCGGCGACAGCGACTACACCCCTCTCGTAGGCAAACTGAAGACGATGGGCAAGTTCGTGATCGGCATCTCGCGCAGCGAGGTAGCCAGCGGGATATTCATCAACGCGTGCAATGAATTCCTGTTCCTCGAATCGGTCACCTCGCAGAAACAGCCGACGCAGCCGGCTCAGCCTGCGAACACTGCCGAGCCTTTCGGCGACGCCGATCTGGCGAAACTGATAGAGACGGTGCTGGAGGAAGCGGAGGAAGACGAGATGTACGCCTCCGAGCTAAAGGGTACCGTCCTGCGCCTGCGCCCCGATTTCAACGAGAAGGCGTATGGATGCGCGTCGTTCGGCAAACTGCTAGCGAAGATAGAGAAGCAGTTCGGGACGATACAGGTCGTGAACGATCATTATAACGTGATAGTCAGCTTAAAGCGGGATGAGACCAGCGCGCCCAGGCAGCAGGTGAGCAAGGATAATTTCATAGACGTATTCTCATCGTTGCTCAAGCGGTTCAAGGAGAACGGGTTCAACCGGATCAACCCATCGATACTCAAGGCCACGATGCAGAACGACTACCCGGACTTTTCAGAGCGCGGCATCGGGTTTAAGAAGTTCAGCGATCTTATGAAACGCCTGGAGAAGGACGGGCTGCTCAAGGTCGAGCTGGACGGGCAGAAGACGATGCTGATCCATATATTATAATCATGGAGCAATTTGCGCGCCAGCCTAGGGCTGCAATACAACCGGCGGTTGATGGCGCGTCCGTACAGAGTTCGGATCGCGGCTGGACTCCCGCCCAGCGCGCCGCGATCGATACGCGCGGCGGGAACCTGCTGGTATCCGCGTCCGCCGGATCGGGCAAGACCGCCGTGCTGATCGAGAGGGTATTGTCGCTGCTGCGCGAAGGCGCGGGACTGCGCGAGATGCTGATCGTCACGTATACGCGAGCGGCTGCGTCCGAGATGCGCGAGCGGCTGTTTGACGCGCTGAATCAGGCTGCGGAGGAAACGGGCGGCGCGCAGTCCGAGCGGTTGCGGGATCAAGCCGCTTGGATCGAGACCGCCGACATCCGCACGCTGCACAGTTTCTGCGGGCAGATGCTGAAGGCGCATTTCCAGGCGGCGGACGTGGATCCATTGTACAGGGTGCTGGACTCCGTGCAGACGGCGGCGCTTCGCGCGCGCGCGATGGATCAAGCGTTGATCGAGTGGTATGAGAGGAACGGGACGACCGCGTCCGGGACGGCGCGCAAGACGGATGGTACGGCGCGCGCGCTCGTTGAATGCGTGCCGCCCGCCGAACTGGCGAAGCTCGCGCTGCAGTTATACGAATTCATAATGGCGCGACCCGATCCGTGGGAGTGGCTGAACCGCGCGCTGGAGTCCATCCCGACCGACGAGCGGGAAATGCTTTCCAGCGAGATCATGCGGGTAATGACGGAGACGCTCATCGATAATATCGAGGCGTTGTTGAACCGCGCGAGGGAGCTATGCCGCGACTGCGAACGGGTGGAGGAATGGCGCGCGTTCAGCAAAACGGCGCAATCCGATTATGACGGACTAAAGCCGTTATTGCACGCCGCGCGCCAGGGTTACGGGGCGTACCGCGACGCTGTCAAGACCATCGAATGGGTAAGGAGAGCGAGCGCAAAGAATAGCGACAAAGACGCCGCGAAAGCGTATGATAAAAAACGCGACGCGTTAAAGAAAGCGTGCGAGAAGGCGGTATACAAAAAGATCTTCTCCGCGTCGATCGGCGCGCACGCGGACGATTCGCGGCGCATGCGAGGCGAGCTGCAGTCGCTGGCTGAACTGACCCGCCTATTCGACGCTCATTACACCGCGCTAAAGGACGAGCAAGGCACGCTGGACTACAGCGATCTTGAGCAGAGATCCTTGCGCGCGCTATGCGATCCGCTAGCCGCCGAGAGCCTGCGCGCGCGATACGCGCACATATTCGTGGACGAGTATCAGGACAGCACGCCGTTGCAGGAGGCTATACTGCGGAAAATCTCGCGCGGCGACAATCTATTCTTCGTAGGCGATGTGAAGCAGAGCATATACCGATTCAGGGACGCGGAGCCGGGATTGTTTCTCGATAAGTATAAGCGTTATGAATACATAGATACAGAACTGCCCGAACGATGGCGGCGCGGCGTGTCGGCTGAAACGACGGACGGTGCGCGTATTGATCTCGACCGGAACTTCCGATCATCCAAAGCGATACTCCAGGCGGTCAACGATGTATTCGCGCGCATACAGCGTTCAAGCGCGTTCGAGATCGATTATGACGAGCGCGCGAGCATGAAGCCCGGACGCGATACCGAGGGCTGCGCGGTCGAGGCGCACGTAATTATCAAGGATCCCGAGCCGCGCGTTATGCCGCCGACCGACGCGGAGGCGGACGAATCGCACAGCGGCGGCGAGGACGACGATCCGCTTCTCAAGGATATAGAGAAGGAGGCGCATCTGGCCGCGCGGTACATACAGCGGCTGGCGCGGACGGGCGGCGCGCGGTATGGCGATATAGTAATACTCCTGCGATCGGCGGCGGGGCGCGCGGTCATGGCGCGGGAGATACTCCGCGAGTACGGCATACCCGCCCAGACAAACGACGCGGAGGATCTTTTCGATCAGCTGGAGACGCGGCAAGCCATCGACTTATTATCGGTGATCGACAATCCTCGACAGGATATACATTTGATCGGCGCGTTGCGCGGACCCGCTGCGGGATTGAACGAGAGCGACCTCGCGCGCATCCGGCTGGCTGAAACATCCGGGCAATCGCGGGCGTTCTATTACGACGCGCTATTAACCGCAAGCCGTGAGGATGGCGCGTTAGGCGAGAGACTGCGCTCGTTCATATCGATGATCGAGGACGCGCGGTTCCGGGCGAGGGTGCAGCCCATCCACGAATTGTTAGGCGGCCTGTTCGATCAAACCAACCTGTTCGCGATAGCGGGAGCCAAACCCAACGGCGCGGCAAGGCAAGCCAGTCTGCGCCAACTCCTCACCCTCGCGGAGAAGTATCAGCGCGAGCGCGGCGGCGGACTGCATTCATTCCTGTCCGCGCTGGAGGAACAGCAAGAGAGCGGCGGCGCGCAGGCGCGGGACGAGTCCCCGCCCGCCGACTGCGTAAGAATAATGACGATCCATAAGAGCAAAGGCCTGCAATTCGGGACGGTGTTCATACTGGAGCTGGGCACGCGGTTCAATCGCCAGGATGAAAATAAGTCGCTGATGACGCACTCGCGGCTGGGATTAGCGCTGCGCGTGTACAATCCCGACGAGATGACTTACCGCAAGCCGATAGCGGCGGCAGCCATAAGCGAGGCGATCAAACGCGAGATGCTGGCGGAGGAGATGCGCGTGTTATACGTAGGCATGAC
>JAIRSO010000050.1 GCA_031255415.1 Oscillospiraceae bacterium | reverse complement strand
AGCCGCGACATAACAGCAAAATGGCGGTGCGAGATAACCGCGCACTACCTGCGCCACGACTACGCGACAAGGCTGTACGAGGCCGGAATCGACATACCGACCGCCATGCGGTTATTAGGTCACGCGGATTATAACACAACCGTAAAGGTGTATACCCACATAAGCAAAGAGAAGCTCCGCCAGGCCGGGCAGAGCGTGGAAAGCGCGCGCGTCAAAAAGATAGTTGCCAGAAAGTTGCCAAAATCACGGAGCACACGAACCGCTAGAAAAGCCAATCCCCCGAAAACGTAATGTTTTCAAGGGGATTTTGTGGTGTACCTGACAGGATTCGAACCTGCGGCCTACAGAGTCGGAGTCTGTCGCTCTATCCAACTGAGCTACAGGTACGCATAATTAGCGCGGCTTCACACGCCCGTGGCTTGCGCGTTGCGGTCGGCCTTGAACTTGACGAGCGCTTTAGCCAGCTGATCGGGGCATGACGTACCGTTGCGGCACTGGATGCCTTGCAGCAAGTCGATGACTTGATCGACCTCCCGCCCGACGACCAGCGCGCTGATCCCGGTCAGATTCCCCGTACAGCCCTGATCGAACGAGCAGGACTTGATTATCCCGTCCTCGATGGTCAGGTCGAGACGCTTGGAGCACGTCCCTTTCGTAGAATAGGAAACCGTCGATTCGTTGGCCATCGCCGCATCAACCGCCTTTTTTGAACCCATACTAGGGTTGAGTCTATTATACCACTGGAGGACGGGTTATGCAACAGTTGGCGTTATGCGCCGCGTACTTAGTTATCGTGCACGGTCTGCGGCGGCGCGGCTGGAACGCGAGGCTCGTGCTGCGCGGCGCGGCGGTCTGGCTGGCGGCTCTGGCTGCGCTTCAGATTGCGCTGGTGCCGATGCAGGGAGCCAGCATACTGCTTAACGCGTTACCGTTTCATCTGTGCAGTTTTACCGTAATGCTGACGATCCCGATGCTGTGGACGCGGCATGAGCGGCTGTTCCAGTTCTGCTGGTTCCTTGGGATGCCGGCGGCGCTCACCGCGCTGATATTCCCGGCGGTCGGATACTCGCCGTGGCCGAGGCTGGCGCGCTGGCTGTTCCTGACGATCCACGCGACGATAACGTTCGCGCCGCTGATGATGTACGCCAGCGGATCCAGGCCGAAACGCGGCGGGGTATGGACTACGCTGATAATCGGCAACGCGATGATGATCGGCGCGCTGATCGTGAACCGCGCTCTAGGCTCTAACTATATGTTCCTGTCCAGCGCTCCCGCAGGCACTCCGCTGACGCTCCTGGCGGCGAACGGCAAGGCCGCGTACCTGGCCGCTCTGGAGTGCGCGGCGCTGCTGCTGACGCGAGCGCTGTCGCGGCTGACCGTCAGGGACAATCAGCCGCGAGCGTTGAACGAGCCTCGTACTTAATAATTATTCATCGCCGCCCGATCATTCCCGGGCGTTGAGCGTCTTAAAAATATGAGCGTATAACGCTCCCGCGTTCCTCGACCACGACGCGCAGTACCTCTCCGCGCGCTGATCGTCGGGCGCGCGCACCGATATCGATAGCAGTTCCTCGTCATGCTCCATTATGGACAGACGCACCTTGATCGAGCCGTCCTCCTGCGTCTCGACGCGGTGCACGACATGCTGTTCATGGCTGAACCGCGCGCGCCAGCCTATCAGCGCGTCGTCGATGCTGACGCGGCGCGAGTATGGGATGCGTTTCTGAAACAACTCCAGCGTTTGGATTCCTGAGACGGACGGTTGATACAGCACGCCCAGTGGATGCAATTGCTTGCGCAGCAACCCGTTCTCGCGCAGTTCAGCCAGAGCCAGCTGCAGGTCGATATAGTTCATTTGATCGCGATCTACAAAAAACCTCAGCAATTGCTCGGCAGTGGTAGGCCCCAGCCCGTGCATAGCGTAGAGCAGCAGCAGTTTATCCTCGGTCGGCGATCGCTTTCTGAGCATAATTTTACTTCCAATACAACATAATAATCATCTCAATAAAAAGAAAACCGTTCGCTTGCGGCGAACGGCCGTCCGGTCGGTTACGCGTAGAACGGCTTGATCTGTTCGAGCAGATCCTCGCAGTTGTCCGAGTAAATCTCCAGCGTGATCGGATGTGACAAATCCAGGCTGAAGATACCTAGGATCGATTTCGCGTCCACGACATGACGTCCGGCGCGTAAATCCATGTCATAACCGTACCTACTGACGATGTTGACGAAGCTCTTTACGTTCTCCGCCAAGCTGAGCTTGATGTTGACAGATTTCATTTACGCATCACTCCTTTCTGTCGCGGGTAGAGTATACCATGGATTGCCAGTAAAATCAAGCGGGTTAGAAAAAACTTCTTCATTTGGGAATAAGCCCCTCTTCCGGCGCGGCCTGCATCGGATACCCGATTTCGGTTACGTTTGTGTAAAGCTTTTCCCGGTTAATGATCTCCCCGTTCCGCGCGCGTATAGTCCGGCGGATAACGTCCACGGACTCGAACGTCCCGCCATCCCTCTTGAAGTACCGCAGGTTCTCGTTCACCACGTCGTAACGGTTCTCAGGCTCGTTTGGCGCGAGGATCCTTCCATAGTAATACTCGTCGTCCTGCGACAGCTCGACTTGAAGCGTCTCGCCCGTATCGTTCCTCACTCGCAGATCCAGCCACCCTTCCAGTATCGTAGCGTCAACGCCGCACGGATCGTCCGGCGACGGATTGGGAAACTCCTTCACCCCGTGCATGTGCCGCTCCACTATGGTCAGCGGGGTGTGCAGGAACAGCCAGAACAGCGTATTGCTCAACTGGCACAGCCCGCCCCCGTACACGGCGGTCAGTTTCCCGCATATCACGCACAGCCCGTCCTTATACGGCTCGAGTTTATCCGCGCGACGCGCCAGCCACCACAGCGAGAACGTCTCGCCGGGACGGATCAGCGTATTCGATACCGCCCGCGAGGCCAGGCGCAGGTTATGCGCCTTGTTGCGCTGATACTTTATATCCATCCCCGTGCGCTCGTTGATCAGCAGCGACTTCGCGCGCGCCAGTTCATATGGAAGCGGCGCGGACTTGCGCGACGCGTACCGATTGCCATCTAGCGCCATTTTGAAATAATACAACCTCTTGCGCTGCCACTGCCGCAACGGCAGCAAAAACGGAAAACGCTGGGTCAACAGTTTCCTTTTCATAACCAATCCCTCCGCACCATCGAATCCTCGGCGTATTCTACCCGATCGCGCAGCAGAAGTGTTTAAGCGCGCGTTGACAAAACCCTATGATTATCCGAAGAAACGTCAAGGCAATCTTAAGGAATTCCTAAGCCGAATCCAACGAACCGCGAACGCTCGCCGGGTTACAATACCGTCGCTGGAGGTGCGGCATGCAAAACGGAACGATGGCTGTCTTCGGATGCGAGATTGACGAGCGCGCGATGTTTGAGCGTCGCGCCGCGGACTTCAACGTCGGCGTCTTGTGCGTAACGGAACCGCTTGGACGCGCGAACGCCGGACTGATCCCGCCGGGCGGCGCGGTCAGCGTGAATCACAAGGCTCCCGTGGACGCGCGGCTGATCCATACCCTGCGCGATCGGGGCGTGAGTTACCTGTCGTCGCGCAGCGCGGGTCTGGATCACATCGACGGCGCGGAGGCTAAGCTGGCGGGCATACTCGTCCGCGGCGTCAGCTACTCGCCCGGGAGCGTGGCGGAATACACGATCATGCTGATGCTGATGGCCATTCGCGGCGCGTGCTCAATACTGCGCCGCGCGGGACGGCAAGACTTCCGCTTGGAGGACTCCCGCGCGCGCGAGCTTAGCGAAATGACCGTGGGCGTGGTCGGAGCCGGGCGGATCGGCGGCGCGGTGATCGATCGGCTCAAAGGCTTCGGCTGTCCGATTATCGCTTATGATCCGCACCCGCGCGCCGACGCGGAATACGCGGAGCTGGACGAACTGCTCCGCCGAAGCGACATAGTGACTCTGCATCTGCCTCTCACCGCCTCTACCAGGCGTATAATCGACCGGGCGCGCGTCAAGCGCATGAAGCGCGGCGCGATACTTATCAACACGGCGCGCGGCGCGCTGATCGACGCCTCGGCGCTGGCGGACTCGCTCGAACGCGGCTGGCTGGCTTCAGCCGCGCTGGACGTGGTCGAGGGCGAGGAGGGATGGTTTTATAACGATTGCGCCAGCGCGGGACCGCCTCCGTTCGCCCGGCTGCTTGCGCTGCCTAACGTCGTCATAACCCCCCACACCGCGTTCTATACCCGGCGCGCGCTGGACGACATAGTCTTCAACACGCTGGCGGACTATCTGAAATATAAAGGAGGGAATCCATCATGAGCAAACCCCGGCTGCTGGTATTGTACGGCGGCGTATCGGAGGAGCACGGCGTGTCGATCAAGTCCGCGCGGGAACTGGCGCGCGGACTTGACCTAGATAAATATACCCCCGTATATGTGTATATCACCCGCGAAGGCCGCTGGCTGCCCTCGGAATCGCCTTTCGACGAGCCGGCGCGCGGCTCTCTCGCGGTATTATCGACCGATAAAACCAGCAAGTCCCTGCTGATACTCAAGGACGGACGATACAGCGCTCTGCCCGTGGACTGCGCTTTCCCGATGCTTCACGGTAAGTATGGCGAAGACGGCACTATCCAGGGTATACTCGACGCTTCCGGCATACCATACGTGGGATGCGGAGCGTCCGCGTCCATCCTTTGCATGGATAAGCCGCTCGCTTACCTAGTCGCGCTGAGCGTTGGAATCACCGTGCCGCGCCACTGCGTTCTGGCTGGCTGCGGCGAAATCCCCACCCTCGACTTACCATACCCGCTGATTGTCAAACCCGCTCGATCCGGTTCCTCGTTCGGCGTGAGCAAGGTGAACGATCGCGACGAATTGCTCGGCGCGGTGCGGCACGCGCGGCTCTACGACGATAAGGTGTTGATCGAGGAGCACATTGCGGGACGCGAAATAAGCTGCGCGATGCTCGGCAATGGATCGGATCCTTTCGTCGGCGAGCTTGACCAGATCGAGTTATCCGGCGGATTCTTCCGCATCCATCAAGAGGCTAACCCGGAGCAAGGCTCCGGCAACGCCGCGATCAGCGTGCCCGCGCCGATCCCAGACGAGTCCCGCGCGCTGGCGATTGCCACGGCGAAAACCATCTACCGCGCTCTAGGCTGCCGCGGACTCGCCCGCGTCGATATGTTCCTCACTCCGGATAACAAAATCGTTCTCAACGAGATCAACACTATGCCGGGGTTTACATCATACAGCAGATATCCGCGCATGATGGCCTGCGCGGGAGTTAATATGCGCGAGCTTATCGATCGGCTGATCGCGCTTGCGCTGGATAACGGAGGCGTTATATAATGAACATGAACGCGGGGAATCCATCCAACCGTCCCGATCATCCCTTCTCGACGGAGCTTAACATGCGCATACCCGAAGGCTTTGTATACCTTGACGACGCTCTGCCGGGCGTATACTGGGACGCGAAGTACGCGTCTGCGGACAACTTCACCGGGCGGATAGTCGATGGCTATCATGTCAACCGCGTCGTTGGCGCCCGCGAGTTAGCCGACGCTTTGCGCGAAGCCTTAACCCTAGCGGCGCGGCGCGGTCTCTCGTTCCTGCTCTTTGACGGATACAGACCCCGGCGCGCCGTCGAGTGCTTCCTGCGCTGGGCGCGCTCCCCGGAGGACGGCAGGACTAAGGCGCGGCACTATCCGAACATCTCCAAGTCCGACATAGTGCCGCTGGGTTATGTGGCCGAACGGTCGGGACACTCGCGCGGCGGCGCTATCGACCTTACACTGTGCGCGGCCTCCGGCGGCAAGCCGCTCGATATGGGCGGCGGCTTTGACCTGATGGACGTTAGCTCCCACCATGGCGCGCCGGGTCTGTCCGCGGACGCGGCAGCCCATCGCGCCCTGCTTCGCGATATAATGGAGAGCAGCGGGTTTGCCGCCTATGAAAAGGAATGGTGGCACTATTCGTTAAACAACGAGCCTTTCGCGGATACTTACTTCGATTTCCCGATCTTGTAACGATGGGTGGCGGCGGATGAACGAAACCATAATGGTCGTGGACGACGAGCGCGAGATCGCCGACCTCGTAGAGTTCTACTTAACGAACGAGGGCTACGTGGTGCGCAAGTTTTACAACGGCGGGGACGCTCTTGACTGCGCCGAACGCGATCGTCTTGATCTAGCCATACTGGACGTTATGCTCCCGGATGTGGACGGCTGCGAAGTCTGCCGCCGCATCCGGGAGAAACACACCTGCCCTATACTCATGCTCACGGCGAAATCGGAGGAAATCGACAAGATCACCGGACTCGCTCTAGGCGCGGACGATTATGTCACGAAACCGTTCAGGCCGCTGGAGCTGGTCGCGCGCGTCAAGGCGCAGCTACGCCGTTACACGCGGTATAACGATCCGTCGAACGTTCGCGGTGAGCGGCGCGAGCATGTGCTGTCCGTGCGCGGACTGGCGCTTGACCTCGACTCGCGCGAGTGCACGCTGGACGAGAAACCCGTTCAGCTCACGCCCATCGAGTTTGGCATACTGCGCCTGCTCTGCGACGCCCCGGGCAAGGTTTTCCCCGCGGAGGAGATATTCGAGCGCGTATGGGGCGAGAAGTCGCTGAACAACGCTAACAATACCGTCATGGTGCACATCCGCCATCTGCGCGCGAAACTGAACGACTCGACCGAACGGCCTAAGTATATACGCACCGTGTGGGGAGTTGGGTATAAAATTGAGAAATAATGACGAGTGGTTATACCTGCGCAAGTGTCTGCTGACCGCGCTGATCGTCGTAGCGTCGGTGCTGGTTGTGGTGTGGGTGTTCGACACGATGTTTAACGGCTCGCTGCTGGACTTCTTCGCGATGACCACCGCTTCGCTGATAGGCAGACCCTCCCGCAGCGAGCTGCTGGGTTATGGTTTGATAGTACTGATACTGATTGTAATGACGGGGGTAGTCGCGTCATACAGGACGTTCATGACGCAGCACGACCTTTATCGGCAGGCCAAGGCGGAGGCTGAGCGCGCAAGGCTTGCCGCGCAGACGGAGGCTCAGCGCAAGAGCGACTTAATCACCTACCTGGCCCACGACCTTAAGACCCCGCTCGCGTCCGTAATCGCTTACCTGAATCTATTGGAGGAATCGCCCGATCTCGCGCTGGAACAGCGCGCTAAACATATCGGCGTCGCGCTTAACAAAGCGTGCAGGCTGGAACAGCTCATAGAGGAACTGTTTGAGATAATCCGTTTCAATCTGCAGACCATCACCCTAAACGAGGAGCGCGTCAACCTAAAGTTTATGCTCGAGCAGTTAGCCGACGAATTCTATCCGATCCTTCTGCCCGGCGGAAAGAGCATCGCGGTCACGTGCGAAGAGGGGCTTGCCATCCGCGCCGATCCGGATAAACTGGCGAGAGTATTCAACAATATACTCAAGAACGCCGTCGCTTACAGTTATAACAATACAACGATCGATATCGGCGTGTCAAACGATAACGGCGGCGTTAGCGTCACGTTCGCGAACGTAGGCGGCGCAATCCCTAAACATCGGCAGGACGCTATCTTTGAGAAATTCTATCGGCTGGACGCGTCGCGCGCGTCCGGCACGGGCGGAGCCGGGCTTGGCCTGGCTATAGCAAAGGAGATCGTCGAGGCGCACGGAGGAAGCATATCGGTAAGCAGCAACGAGAACCGCACGGTCTTCACCGTCAAGATGAACAGGATCGCGCTGGCATAAATATTCTGTTATCGTTTGACTAAACATTATCCATACGTTATACTTAATAAGCTAAGACGCTGAAAACTGGAGGAATGCAACGTATGAAAAGAACCGCCGCTATCGTCCTCGCGCTGCTGACGCTGTTTAGCCTGGCAAGCTCCGCGTCCGCGCAAGCGCCGCAAACCACCGTCAATCTCTACTACGCCACCGATCTGGACATAACCCTCTCCGCGACCGTCGCCGCTTACAAGGAAGCGAACCCCGACGTGGAGGTCGTCATCCATCAGATACCCAACGACGATTACGACGACAAGCTCCGCGTGCTGATGGCTGGATCACCCGAGGAACTGGACGTGATATGGATTCGCACGCCAGCCCAGATGAAGCAGTACATCGGCAACGACATGCTCGAGGATCTCACTGCCTATACCCAGGCCAGCGGCGCGGATCTGTCCATCATCCGCGACACCGCTCTAAAGGGCGCGGAGAACGCGGAGGAGACGGCTTTCTTCGGCCTGCCGCTATCAGGCTCGTGCTGGCTGCTGTTCTACAACAAGGAGATATTCGACGAGAACGGTCTGGATTATCCCATCAACATCACATGGGAACAGTACCGCGAACTGGCGAAACAGCTTACCTACGAGAAGGACGGCAGGAAGATATGGGGCGGAGTAATACCGCCGTGGACGATGAACCTAGGCGCGTCCGCCGCCGGCGAGTATCTCAACGATCCCGCGCCGCTGGTCAGAACCGAGGCGTATGCAGAACTGCTGTATAATCTATACACGGGCGACAAGTCGCACATCTCCATAGAAGAGATGTCTTCCGGCATGTGGGACGCGTATGCCGACTTCGCGGCTGGAAACGCCGCGATGACGGTCAACGGAGACTGGACGTTCCGTTTGCTAGAGACGGATGTGGATTACGCAGCGGCGCCGCTGCCCGTGTTCGACGATGTGCCGGCAGGGTCCAGCGTAGGCCAGCATTCGTACATGTGCGTATCGGCCGCGTCGAAGAATAAGCAGGCCGCGTATGACTTTATAGAGTTTGCCGTAGTGTCGGATACGGGCACGTCGATCATAGCGCGAACCGATGTACCGTCGTATGCCACGGACGCGGCGCTGGAAGTCTACAAGGAGTCGGTGACGACGCCCGGCGTAGAGTACCGTTTTACATCGCGAGTACTGCTGGAACAGGACACCGCCGCGAATTACGCGTCGATCAACGACGACTTTATGGCGGAGCTACAGCTGTATATACTGGGCGAGCAGGATCTGCGCACAGCGTTCGATAACTTCTACGCGTTAAGGGACGAGAAATAGGATAGACAAGGGGGAGGGGTCGCGCGGGCAAACGGCGCGGCTCCTTTCCGCTATGGAGGCGCGGAAGGATGACAACAGGCGTGACGAGGGTGGCAAGGAGAACAAGAGCGGCCTCAAGGCTGAAGCGCAGGGAATCGCTGGCTGGGTATTTATATATCCTGCCTAATTTTATTGGGTTTTTGGTGTTTACGGGTATTCCAGTAGCGGCAGGTTTGGTTATCAGTTTCACGAGCTTTAATGGGGTTAATAAGCTGGAGTTTATAGGGCTAGAAAACTATATGAAGTTGTTCAGGGATACAAACTTTAAGACGGCGTTAGTGAATAACCTATGGTACGCGTTCAGTGTGGTGCCGTTGACGCTAGCGGTGAGTTTATTGTTAGCGCTAGCGTTGAACAGGCGGATGCCGCTAGGAGGGTTTTTCAAGACTGTATTTTTCTTTCCGACGTTAACGTCAATGGTAGCGGTAGGGTGTGTGGCGTTACTATTGTTTGAGCCGAATAAAGGGCCGATCAATCAATTATTAAAGGCAGTGACAGGGTTGCCAAGCGAGGCGCTGCCGAAGTGGTTTTTCTCGTCAAAGACCGCGCTAGGGACGGTAGTGGCGACAGTGGTATGGAAACAAGCGGGATATTATATGGTAATGTTCATGGGTGGATTGAAAAATATACCGCCGCATCTGTATGAAGCGGCAAAGGTGGATGGAGCAGGGGCGGCAAGGACATTCTTCTCGATAACGTGGCCAATGTTGTCGCCTACGACGTTTATGGTGACAATACTATTGTTTATATCGTCGTTTCAGACGTTCGATATTATTAATGTAACGACGGAGGGGGGACCAGGAAGGGCGACAAGTGTGCTAGTGTTCAGGATATATAGAGAGGCGTTCAGGGATTGGAAGATGGGGTATGCGTCGGCGATTGCGTATTTTCTGTTCCTAATAATATTAGTAGTGACGCTAGTACAATGGCATGGACAAAAGAATTGGGTAAATGACGATTGAAAGAGGCATGGGTAAATGATGAGTAAGGCAAGAAGATATGTGTTAAAAGGCGGGGTGTTAGCAATGCTGCTGTTTACGGCGTTCGTAATGCTAGCGCCGTTCGCATGGATGCTAAGCGCGTCGTTTAAGAATAATATAGAGATCTTTGAGTCGCCTATTAACTGGATCCCGAAGGTGTTTAGGGCTGATAATTATAGGAAAGTATGGGTGGAAATTAGTTTTATTAGTTTCTTTGTGAATTCGTTGAAGCTGGCGGTAGGGATAACAATAGCGCAGTTAGGGACGTGTTCACTAGCGGCGTATGCGTTTTCAAAGATGAGGTTTCCAGGGCGGGATAAGATCTTCGTAGCGTATTTAGCAACCATGATGATCCCATGGCACGCGATTATGATCCCGCAGTTCGTAGTAGTAAAGACGCTAGGGTTATATAATTCGCACTGGTCGTTAGTATTAATACAAGCGTTCAGCGCGTTCGGGGTGTTCATGCTAAGGCAGAACATGATGAGTATACCAGATAGTCTGCATGAGGCGGCAAGGATCGATGGCTGCGGGTCGTTTAGGATATACAGCATGATTATTATGCCGCTGTGTAAGACAGGGTTGGCAACATTGACAGTGTTAACGTTCAACGGGGTATGGAATGACTACATGGGGCCAATGTTGTATCTGGACAGCGATAGTTTGAAGACGGTGCAATTAGCGTTAGCGTCGTTTAAGAGGCAATACAGCGCGGACTACGGAGCAATAATGGCGGGGACGATATGCTCGATAGTGCCGATAGTGTTGGTTTACATATGCGCGCAGAAGTATATCGTAGAAGGCGTCGCCTTCGCCGGGGTCAAAGGCTAGGCTTGCAAGTAACTCGAAGGCAAAAGAATCAGAGCGGCACATGGGTCCAGCGGCACGCTGGTCAGGGGGTCAAGGGGGGCTGAAGCCCCCCTGCGGGGTCTGGGGCAGCGCCCCAGCG
>JAIRSO010000002.1 GCA_031255415.1 Oscillospiraceae bacterium | reverse complement strand
GAACCGAACGCGAAGATTCTCCGCGACATAAGGCGGTATAGTGCGCGCTCCTAGCTCAAACTGCGATATTGATCGCTGCGAAACATCGAGCAGCTCCCCCATTTCGCGCTGCGAAAGCTCCGCGCGCAAGCGCAGATCACGGAAAGGCGGCATTGGGCGACCTCCTTGTAAGTCGTAATTGACTACAGCGACATTATAAGTCTTTGTAGACTTCTTGTCATGCGCTTTTTAGTCTGCGTTGGGATTTATTTTAGTTCGGGTTTGAGATAGAGTAATCATTATATGGAGGAGAGTGACATTGTTTCATATCAGGCTCAAAGAGTTGCGCGAGACTCGCGGAGATTCTCAGGCAACGATAGCGGAAAAATGCGGCGTCAGCCAGAAGACAATTTCGCGCTGGGAAACAGGGGAACAGTTACCGCGCGCTAATGAGTTGTCCGCCGTTGCCGACGCTTATGGAGTCACAACAGATTATCTCCTAGGCCGCACCGACGTGCCGAATCACTACGCGCACGCCATAGGCAAAATAGACGACGTTGAGACGCGGGCTTTGTCGGCTGGCAAAGAGCGGCCTGCGCCAGAACAGGCCGCCAGCCTTCTTGAATCGACCCGGTCACCGGACGCGATTACACTTGATCCAAACGCTATGCCCGCAACGCGCGAAGAATTGGCGGAGTTTATACGTAACGTAATGAACTGCTCGCAATCCGGCAAGCATCCCTAGTCCATAACGCGGCGGCGCGAGTATTGACGAATAGGATCACGCGCGCCGCAGGCTACTCGATCCGCCGCGGACGCGCGCCCCTTGCCTGAATAGCAAGAATAACCTCGACTATAACGTCCAGCGGCAGCGACCAGCGACTGCCCTCCCTTAACAAAGCGGGTACCAGTATAATCCTTCCGTCGTCAAGCACAATCATCCCACACCCTCTTTTGCATATCGATCTGTTGCGCAATCCGCATTGCGCGGTAATTAATGGTAATTGTGACAATAATCGAAAGAACAGGATTTCTCCATGTTGCCATCTAGCCTTAACGATGCTAATATATATCTGCTTAACATAATAGGGGGTGGGCGGGATGGCGTATCCGGCGGGTTATGTACGCGTAAGCACCGAGGAACAAGCCCGCGAAGGGTTTTCTATCGACGCGCAAGCGCGCGTCCTAAAGGCATACGCGATCGTCAAGTCGCTGCCCGACCCTGTGATATACGTCGACGAAGGCTGCTCCGCGAAAAACCTCAATCGCCCGGCTGTACAGCGGCTTATCGCCGATTGCAAGTCCGGCGAAGTCTCGGCGGTCATAGTCTGGCGGCTCGATCGTTTCTCCCGCTCTCTGCGCGACACCGTGGAGATACTCGAAGACATTCTGCTTCCGCGCAAGATCGGCTTCATCAGCGCAACCGAGAACATCGATACGTCCACCCCGTCCGGACGGCTCATGCTCAACATCCTGGCCTCGTTCGCCCAGAGCGAACGCGAGGCGACCAGCGAACGCGTGCAGATGGTCGCAGCCGATCTCGCGCGCCAGTGCAAACACCTGGGCGGGGCGCCGCCTTACGGGTACGCGGTGGTGGACGGCAAGTATCAGATTGACGAGGAGAAGGCAGTCGCCGTGCGCGCAGCGTTCAATATGTTCTTAGAGCGGCGCGGGTACGCGGAGATTCTAGCCTATCTCAATGACAACGGCTACCGCACCTCGCGCGGCGGCAAGTTTGGTAAGAACGGCCTGTACGATATGCTGGGCAATGAAAAATACAGCGGGACATATATATACAATCGCCGCGCGGCAGCTTCGCGCGACGGTAAACGCAACAACAGCAAGAACAAGGATGAATCCGAAATAATCCGCATCCCCAACGGCATCCCCGCTATAATAGACATGCGGACATGGAGAGCGGCAAAAGCTCTGCGAGAAGCCAACAGGACAAGTCCGGGGGCTTATAGAGGTGTTAATATGGTTTATCTGCTTAGCGGCGTCACTTTTTGCGGGGTTTGCGGAAAGCGTATGCACGGCGATTGCGTTGGCAAGAATCGCAACGGCACCCTGCAGCACAGCTACGTATGCCACGGAAAATGCGTCAAGTCCATTCGCAAAGAACGCCTTGAATCCTATGTTATACAGCTTATTAAAGAATATCTGGAAGACGCGAATACGATCCGCGAGGCCGCGCGCATCACGAACAATATGTCTATGGCGATAGAACAGGAAAACGCCGAAAGCGGGCCGATTATCCGAAAGCGGATCAGAGAATGCGACGCCGAATACCGCGCGACGCTCGATCTTATCCAGGCCGAGGGCGCGAACGCGCCGGTTTCAGCCATGGCCGACCTAAAGCGCCTGCGCGAAGAACAGGCCGAATTACGGACGAGTCTTGCGAATGTCGAAAAGGTCGTCGTTTACTTTGACTCCGAAATGATGATATCAAACCTGCAAGCGGCGTGGGACGCTAAAAACCGCCCGCTAGCCGAGTTAAAGCCACTCGTGCAGCGGGCGGTGAAACGCGTCGTCGTCAACGACGGCGATGTTCGCATTTTCTTGGACACTGGTATAATTGGTGGAGGTGAGGGGAGTCGAACCCCTGTCCGAAAACTTGAACGTAAAGGCGTCTCCGAGCGCAGCTTATGGTTTGATTTCCCCGCTCAAGCTCCCATAAGCAGGATCAAGAACCGGGTAGCTTCATATTGATAGCCTCGCGGCAAAGCTTACGCGGGCTAGTTCCCTACATCAATGACGCCGGACTTCCCAAGCCGTAGGCGCTTGAGAGCCGACGGGCGGCCTTAGGCCGCCATCGGCAGAGCCGAATACTCGTTGTTCGCAGTTATATCTTTCCCGCTTTTATCGTGGTTCGGGGCCACGGCTCGCTTCCTTAACGCACAACGTCCCCGTCGAAACCATTTCACCCCCGCGAAGCGGCGCGGTCAGCCGTCCTGATCCCCGGATCGTTTGCTTTGGGAGCGCATCGCGCGTTCTATATCGCGATCCGCGTCCCGTTTCGCCAGGTCTGAGCGCTTGTCGTAGAGCTTCTTGCCCCGGCACAGTCCTAGTATCAGTTTCATCCTGCCGTTCCTTAGCACGATCTCAAGAGGCACCAGCGCGAACCCTTGCCGCTGAACCAGCCCGCCCAGCCTGCGGATCTCGGACTTATGCATCAGCAGTTTCTTATCGCGCAGCGGATCGGCGTTGAACCGGTTGCCTTGCTCATACGGGCTTATGTGCATGCCGCGCACGATCATCTCGCCGTCCGTCACCGTCGCGTAGCAGTCGCGCAGGTTTGCCTTGCCCGCGCGCAGAGACTTAACCTCCGTGCCGCGCAGCTCCAGCCCGCACTCGAACGTTTCATCAACGAAGTAATCATGCCGCGCCTTTCGATTCTGCGCGATGGAACGCTCCGGTTTACGCTGTGGCATAGCCGCCTCCGATCTCAGCGACGATGATTATACCACGTAATAGCCCGCCGCGCAAGCGGACGCTCGAAAACCGGAAAAAATTACCCGCTCAATAACGATATGATCGAAACGGAGCGCGCGTCACTTCCACTTGAACAATACCAGCCCGCCCGCCAGCAGCGCCAGCCCCGCGAACTGCCGCCATTGGAAAGGAACCTTCTCCGCGCCCATCCAGCCGAAGCCGTCGATCAGCGCAGCGACGATCAACTGCGCTATCAGTATCGTGGTGACCGCCAGCGTGGGGCTTAGCGCCTTCATGCCCAGCATGACCGTGACCGTTATCAGCAGCCCGAACGCGCCGCCCAGCAGATAACCCTTGTTAACCTGCGCGATTTGACCCAACTGCCCCTTGCCGAACATCCACATCGCGATCAGCGAGAGCAGGAACGCCGTGCCCTGCACGTACATGTTGGACTCGTACAGCCCGATCTTTTCGCTCAGGCGGGTGTTCATCACGCCCTGCACGCTCATCGCCGCGCCCGCCACCGCCGCAAACAGCCAGCCCATACCATACCTCCGCTTCATAAGGATCAAGGCGCGCTCCCCGCGATTGCCTATTATGAAAGAGCGGCGCGATTGCCTATAATAAAAGAGCGGCGCGAAGGCCGCTCTTAAGGCGGGATCGCGAATTGAATCATAAAGATGAATCAACCCGGTCCATTAAAGCAATCGCGATCCCGCACAGGGTGGTTCACTCATCCAGCCTATGGGCCGATACTCGGCGCGAACCTCTAAAGCCGCGCCAAACTGCCGGCGTGCGTTCTGTTGATTGCCTGCGACGATTCTTCGACCATCGCTTGCCTCAATACGTATAATGCCCCGGTTCGCGCAAACTATGCGCCTGGAATAAAATTAAAATACTGTCGCAATCCCGCCCGCTGTGATAAAATACGGTTATGGATCTATCGGATAAACTCGCCATACTGGCGGACAGCGCGAAGTTTGACGCGGCGTGCACCTCGTCCGGATCGAACAGGCCGGGCAGGCCGGACGGCGTTGGCAGTACGGTCGGCGCGGGCATTTGCCACTCGTTCGCGTCGGACGGGCGGTGCATCTCGCTGCTCAAGGTGCTGTTCAGCAACGCGTGCGTCTACGACTGCCGATACTGCGCGAACAGGCGCGGAGCGGACGGCCCGCGCGCCGCGTTCACGCCGGAGGAACTGGCGGAGCTTACGATCGCGTTCTACAGGCGCAACTATATCGAGGGGCTTTTCCTCTCCAGCGCGGTGGCGCGTTCGCCCGATTACACGATGGAGCGCATGATCGGCGCGCTGGCGATACTGCGCGGGAAGTATCGCTTCAACGGCTACATACACGCGAAGGCTATCCCCGGCGCGTCTCCCGAGGCCGTGCGCGCTCTGGGCATGCTGGCGGATCGGCTAAGCGTCAACATCGAACTGCCCAGCGAGGCGAGCCTCAACCGCCTCGCGCCCGATAAGACCCGCGCGGGCATCCTCGAGCCTATGTCCCAGATAATGAAGGGCAGCGAGCAGAGTTATCTCGAAAGCAAGGCGCTGGCGCTCTCGCGCGTACAGCCGTCCGCCGCGCCGCGCGGATTCGCTCCGGCTGGACAATCCACCCAGATGATAATCGGCGCGACCCCGGAGACCGACCGCGCAATAATGAGGCTGGCCTCCGGCCTTTACCGCAAGTATCGCCTGCGCCGCGTGTTCTACTCCGCATATATCCCGGTATCCGACGACAGCGCTCTGCCCGCGCTGGACTCGCCGCCGCCGCTTCTGCGCGAGCATCGATTATACCAAGCGGATTTCCTTCTGCGATTCTACGGCTTCGACGCGGAGGAGATACTCCCCGAGGATTCCCCCAGCCTGAACGCGTACCTCGATCCGAAGTGCTCGTGGGCTTTGCGCAATCCGGAGCGATTCCCCGTTGACGTGAACCGCGCTCCGCTAAGCGATCTGCTGCGCGTGCCGGGCATAGGCCCAAAGAGCGCCGAGCGCGTCATGACCGCGCGCCGCCAGACGCGACTTACGATCGACGATCTGCGGCGGATAGGGGTTGTGCTCAAGCGCGCCCGCTTCTTTATCGAGGCCGCGGACACGGCTCAAGGTCCGAGGGTCAGCCGCGAGGACGCTGTGCGCGCGCTCCTTGATCCCAACGCCGGGAGATTCGGGTTCGAACAGTTATCCATGTTCGACTCGATGGATCGAGGCCGCCGCCTCCCCGGCGCGGGAGACGCGCCCACCCTGCGCGACGCGGTGGAGGAGGCTGTCGCGTGCATAACCTCAACGCTGTGACCGCGAACGTATCATACCGCTACGACGGGAGTCTGGCGGGATTTTACTGCTGCGTATTCGACAGCTACGCGCGCAAGGAGATCCCCGCCGCTATATCGTCCGACGAAGACGATAACGGGCAGATCCCGCTCGCGCCGGAGCGATGGGTGTTGATCAACCCCGGACAGGCTCTGCGCGTGCGCGACGGGCTAGCTATTAAGGGGACTCTCCGGGCAAGGGATCTGCTGGAGCACGTGTTCCTATCGTGCATGGAGCGGCGCGAAACAGCGCTATTGGCGTTCGCGCGGACGGTGTTCGCGGAGGGATCGCGCGTACTGGAGCGGCTGGCTGATCCGCTCGTGGCGCGGCTGTTGAAAGCGGAGAAGGGTTTGTTAGGAGAAGCGCATCTGCTGACGGGGTTCGTGAGGTTCACGCAGACGGAGGCCGGGCTTGTGTCCATTATCGGGCCGAAAAACTTCGTTCTGCCGCTGATCGCGCCGCACTTCGCGGATCGGCTGGGCGGCGAGGCGTTCCTCATATACGATAAAACGCACGGCGCGGCGCTGGTTCACGAGCCGGGCAAACCATGGACGGTAGCGCGCATGGAGCCGCCGCGGGAACAACCCACCGATGACGAAACCCGCGTACAGGCGCTATGGAGGCGATTCTACAAGACCATCGGCATAGCGGAGCGCGAGAACCCCGTCTGCCGCCGATCGCACATGCCGATGCGTTACTGGCCTTACATGACCGAGATGAAGGAATTCTATCCGGGATACAACGGCTCTTAAGATAATCACCCGCGCCGGCGGATCGTTAAAGCCGGTTAATCAACGCTGGTAACGCGCCCTCCCGCTTGATCCACCCCCCGCGCCAATGCTATACTAATCCCACTAAAGCCGTATGGCGAGGAGGCGTGAAGGTGCGGACAAAGATGATGCCGCCGGTCGGAGTCGATCTATTCGAGCATCTGCGAACCGAAGGCTATTACTATGTGGACAAAACGCCCTTTATCGCCGAGCTTGTCGGCGGCAAGGCTCTGGTCAATCTGTTCACGCGCCCGCGCCGATTCGGCAAGACGCTGGCGTTGAGCACGCTAAAGGATTTCTTTGAGATCGGCGGCGATCCGGCGCTGTTCGACGGCCTGGCTATCATGGAAAACAAGGCCGTCTGCGAACAGTATCAGAATCGATACCCCGTGATATTCCTAACGCTCAAGGGCGTGGAAGGCCAGACGTTCGAGGACGCATACGATATGCTGCGCGTACTGCTCAAGTGGGAGGCGAACCGCTTGAGCTTCCTGCTCGACAGCGATAAGATCGACGCGAAAGAAAAACTCTCCCTCCACCGCATCCTCTACGAGAGGGATACCAGAACCGACATAATCAACAGCCTGAATATGCTAAGCGCGCTTCTGCGCAAGCATTACGATAAAAAGGTTATCATCCTAATCGACGAATACGACGTGCCGCTGGACAAAGCGTTCCATAATAATTATTATTCGCGGATGGTTTCGCTCATACGCTCGCTGTTCGGCTCGGCGCTTAAGACCAACGACAACCTATTCTTCGCCGTGCTGACCGGCGCTCTACGCGTATCCAAGGAGAGCATATTCACGGGGGTCAATAACCTCGCGGTCAGGTCCATTACCGATAGGCTATTCAGCGAGTATTTCGGGTTCACGGACGCGGAGGTCCGGCGCATGCTCGAGGATTACGACGCGCCCGATAAGTTCGATACGGCAAAGGAATGGTACGGCGGGTACCACTTCGGCGGCGGCAGGCTGTACTGCCCGTGGGATATAATCAACTACTGCGCCGATCTGCGCTACGACGCGAACGCCAAGCCCAAGGCGTACTGGATCAACTCCAGCGGCAACGACATCATCCGCAGACTGGCTGAAATGGCCGACGAATCCACGCGAAACGCGGTGGAGGAACTGATAGCGGGCAAGACCATCGAGCGCCGGGTCATACAGGAGCTTACGTACAGCGAGATGTACCAGACGGTGGATAACGTGTGGAGCGTGTTGTTCCTGACCGGGTATCTGACCAAAGTCGGCGAGACCGCCGACGGTTTATTAAAACTCAAACTGCCCAACAGGGAGGTTCGCGAGCTGTTCGTCACGCAGATCGGCGACTGGTTCAAGGCTGCGGTGAGGCGTGACACGGAGAGCGTCCGCGCGATACTGGAAGGCGTGGTCAAGGCCGACGCGCAGGAGATCGAGAACAACCTCAACGTAATCATGCAGAGCATGATCAGTTATTTCGACGCGAACGAGAGTTTCTACCACGGGTTCCTGCTGGGTTTGCTGGGTCAGAACAGCGCGTGGACCAGCGCGTCCAACCGCGAAAACGGCAGCGGTCGCAGCGATATCTGCGTGCGCAACAACGGGCGGCGCATCGGATATATATTCGAGCTGAAGTATTCCAAGTCGTTCGCCGGACTCGACGCGTCCAGCGAGATCGCGCTCCGTCAAGCCGAGGACATGCGCTACGCGGACGGACTACGCACGGACGGGATCCGCGACGTGTGGCTGTTCGGCGTCGCGTTCCACAAGAAATGGTGCAGGGTGGTCGTCAAGCGCGCGGGGGAACCCAAACCCGCGCTGCCGCTTATCAAGAAGGACGTGTGACCGGGCTTCGCCCAGGGAGGGCGGCGATTGCGCGAATCGCGGCGCGCCGTCCTCCCCGCGCCCGGTCAATCCATCTTGAGCAGCCTCCGCCCGACGCCCGAATCATCCGGCGCGACGCTCGCGAACACCCTATCAAGATGATCCCGATCCAGCTTCGGCGTGACAAGGCTCACTGCCGGGACTATCGCCAGCCCCGCCAGCATCACGAACGCGCCGCAGTTTATCGGCGACTGTATAACGGCGGGGAACGAAGCCCGCGCGAATATGTTCAGCATCATAACGGACGCCGCGAATATGAAGTTCGCCCATACGGCCGCCCTGGTCATCCACCGCGCGTACAGGCCGTACAGGAACGGCGCGAGGAACGCTCCAGCCAGCGCGCCCCAGGATATGCCCATCATCTGCGCGATGAACGTAAGCCCGCCCTTGTACTGCACGACCGCTATCGCGGACGATATCAATATGAACGCGGCTATCAGCCAGCGAATGGTAAGGAGCTGTTTCCTCTCGTCCATGTCCTTGACCACGTGCCCGCGCAGGAAATCCAGAGTGAACGTGGACGCGCTGGACATGACCAGCGACGACAGCGTCGATATGCTAGCCGCGAACACCAGCACTATCACCACTCCTATCACCCAGTCGGAGAACCCGCTAAGCATGGTCGGTATCACCGCGTCATACCCGCTTGACGCTACGTCCACCGGGAACAGCCGCCCGAACCCGCCCAGGAAGTAGCATCCGCCCGCCACCATAATCGCGAACACGGTCGATATAACCGTTCCGGCTGCGATATTCTTTTCGGAGCGGATCGAGTAATACTTCGCGACCATCTGGGGCAGTCCCCACGTGCCCACAGACGTGAGCAGCACGACCCCCAGCAGATCCAGCGGATTCGGCCCGAACATCGACGCGAACGCGCCTGGCATGCCGGATACGGCGGGATCGCTGACGTTAGCCAGCGCTTTCATCGATCCGATGAAGCCGCCGTTCACGCCCAGCGCAGCGCCTATCACCAGTACGATACCCGCCAGCATGATTATCCCCTGAATGAAATCGTTGACCGCTGTGGCGGTGTATCCGCCGATGATGACGTACACGCCCGTAATCACCGCCATGATCGCTATGCACACGACAAAATCCACATGGTACGCGGTCTCGAACAGCCTCGACAGGCCATTATACAGCGAAGCGGTGTACGGGATCAGGAATACGAACGTGATCACCGACGCTGCCAGCTTCAAACTGGGCGAGCCGAGGCGCTTGCCGAAGAAGTCGGGCATGGTCGCGCTGCCCAGGCTATGGGTTATCAGCCGCGTGCGGCGAGCCAGCATGACCCAGGCCAGCAGCGAGCCGATGAACGCGTTCCCCAGGCCGATCCATACCGCCGATATCCCGAACCGCCAGCCGAACTGGCCCGCGTACCCGACGAACACGACCGCCGAGAAGTACGACGTTCCATACGCGAACGCGGTCAGCCACGGCCCGACGGATCGTCCGCCCAGCACGAAGCTATCTACCGAGCGCCCCCTTGAGCGCATCGCGAACCCCACCGCCAGGGAAACCGCCAGGAACAGCGCCAGCAGCCCTACCTTGATGAGCATGCCCATACCTCCTTAGTTGATTTGCGTAATAACCCGGGACATAACAAAACGCCCTCGGAGAAACTCCAAGGGCGGTCAACCCGCTGTACCACCTTGATTCCGCGCGGCCTCGCGGCGCGCGCGCTCGTCGGGCGCAAACACGCCCCCGCGCTGTAACGGGCGCAACCGTCGAACCCTCTCAAAGCGATCGAGTCCGCGACTCCCGGGATGTAATTCACTCCGACCCCTCAACCGATTCGCACCAACCATCGGCTCTCTTGATGAGGACTGGCCGCCGCTACTGGGCTCCCGTTCACAGTCTTTAACGTATGTGATGTAGTATATGCGCCGCGGTGGATTCTGTCAAGGACTATTTTATAAAAAACCGAGCCG
>JAIRSO010000025.1 GCA_031255415.1 Oscillospiraceae bacterium | reverse complement strand
GCGTGGTACACTGCGCGGGGGTGATTAATGTGCCAAAGGTTCATCTGATTGGCAACGCGCACCTGGATCCCGTATGGCTGTGGCGCTGGCAGGAGGGTTATGCCGAGGCGCTGGCTACGTTCCGCAGCGCGCTGGATCGTCTTAACGAGTTTGACGACTTCATCTTCACTTGCTCCAGCGCGGCCTACTACGCGTGGGTTGAGGAGGCCGACCCCGAGATGTTCGAGGAAATTCGCTCTCGAATCGCGCAGGGGCGCTGGGTTCCAGTGGGCGGATGGTGGGTGCAGCCGGACTGCAACGCGCCGTGCGGCGAGTCGTTCGCGCGGCACGCGCTGTATTCGCAGCGGTATTTCATGAGCAGGTTCGGCAGATACGCCAGCGTCGGCTACAACGTTGATTCGTTCGGGCACAACGGCATGCTGCCGCAGCTTCTGCGGCTGTCCGGCATGCGCGGCTACGTGATGATGCGGCCCGACGGACGCGAGGAGAAGCAGTATCCATTCCCCGACAACGTATTCTTGTGGCGGTCGCCGGACGGCTCCAGCGTGCCCGTGTTCCGCATCCCGAACGGATACGGATCAGATCCGTTCGGGCAGGCGGCGGAGAAGGCGCGCGAGACGCTCGCGCACGCGGACGGCGCGGACAGGCCGATGATGTGCTTCTACGGGGTGGGCAATCATGGCGGCGGGCCGACGATCCAGAACGTTACCGAGCTTGCCGCGCTGAAGGCCGCAAGCGCGCCTGGCGATTACGCGTTTTCATCGCCCGACGCGTACTTTGACGAGCTAAACCAGAACAATCTGCCCATACTCGACTACGACCTCCAGCACCACGCCAGCGGATGCTATACGGCTGTGATGGAGATCAAACAACTGAACCGGCTCGCGGAGGCGCGTCTGCTCGCGGCGGAGAAGTACGCGCGGATGGCGCTGGATCAAGGCGTCGCCATAGCGGACGAGAAGCTGGAGAACGCTTGGCGCAACGTGCTGTTCGGTCAGTTCCATGACGTGATGGGGGGCTGCAGCATCCGCGAGGCATACGACGACGCGAGGGAATCGTTCGGCGAGAGCCTCAACGCGGCGGCGCGCGTGACGAACCGCGCCCTGCAGGCTATCGCGTGGCGCATAGATACCACGCGCGAGGGCGTGGAGCATAACAGCAAACAGGAGTTCACGCTCTGGGAGCGGAACGATCAAGGCGTTCCGGTGGTGGTGTTCAATCCGCACTCGTGGGAGGCGACACTGCCGGTGCGGCTAGCCGCGCGCGTGGAGTCCGTCGCCGATTTCGAAGGCGAAGCGGTACCCACCCAGCGCGTGCGCAGCGGCGTTACCAACGGAACACAGGACAAATGGGAGAATATATTCCTGGCGACAGTCCCGGCGATGGGATGGAGAACCTATTGGATATACCGCAAACAGCGCGGCGAGGTTAAGCCAAACAACCGTATGTTGTCAGCCGATCAGCACATGATGGAGAACGATTGGCTTCGCGTGCGCATCCATCCGCGAACGGGCGCTATTATCGAACTGCTGGACAAACAAACAGGGAAGAATCTCGTTCAGGGCGGATCATACATCCCGGTCATGGACGAAACCCACTGCGATACATGGGCTCACGCGGTATTTTCACTGCGCGACGAGGTAGGGCGGTTCGAGCTGGTCGATACGTCGCTGCTGGAAAACGGATGCGCGCTGGCTGAAATACGCGTGCGCATGCGTTACGGTGAGTCGACTCTGGATCAACGCCTGACGCTCTACAGGGATAAACCCGGCCTATACGCGCGGTACCATATACATTGGAAGGAACGCCACCGCGCGCTGAAACTCGCGTTCCCCACCGGGACGCGGGACGCTGCCGACGTAGGCTCGATCCCGTTCGGGTTCTTAACGCGCACTGCCAACGGCAAGGAACAGCCCATGCAGCAATGGTCTGCGATGCAGAAAGACGGTTACGGCCTGGCGGTTGTGACCGACACGCGCGCCGCGTACGACGCTATAGACGGAGAACTGCGCGTCACCGCTCTGCGCAGTCCGATATACGCGGATCATTTCGGCGCGCGAGACGATCAGTGCGAGTTCACCCAGCAAGGCGAACAGCGTTTCAAGCTGGCGCTCATGCCCTATCATGACAACGCCGACGAGTTAACGCGCGTCGCGGCGGAGATGCTGTATCCCGTTGAGAGGATCGTGGGCACGTATCATAAAGGTTATGTGCCGCCAACGTATGGGATGCTGACGATCAGCGCGCCCAACGTTACCGCCGACGCGCTGAAGCCAGCCGAGGACGGCGACGGATTGATCCTAAGATGCCATGAGACGGCGGGCAGAGACTGCAACGCGCGCATAACATTGCCGTCGATGGATATAAAGATCGACGCGACGTTTGCGCCGCAGCAGATTCGATCGTACCGTTTGGTTCAAGGAGGCGCGCGCGAAGTCAACTTGATCGAGGACGACATATAACGATAAACCGCCGTCACACGGCAAGCGCGGCATGGGGGGACGCTCTCGCGTCCGCGAGTCAATCAAGTCGCGGGGTCTATCGATTCGCGGAGCCTATCGATTCGCGGGGTCTATCCCTCCATGCAACCGCGCGTGTGTTATCGGTCTGACGAAGGGAGGCGTTTACCATTCGCATCGGCGTACAAACCAATGTTCTGCAGGACATATACACGCCCGACCAGTTATTCCGGACGCTCCGCGAAGCTGGATTAGACTGCGTAGACTTCAACATCAACGATTATCTGCCGTACCAATGGGTGCAAACGGATAGAGAATCGCCCATGTTCGACGGCTCGCTTGACGACGCGCGCGCGATCCTGCGCCCGTTCAAGGAGGCGGCGGCTGCCCATGGCGTAGGATTTTACCAGGCGCACGCGCCATTCCCCACCGAGGCTGAAAACCCGCGCATGCTCAAGATAATCCAGCGAAGCCTGGAAGCGTGCGAGTATCTGAACTGCCCGCGTTTGGTGGTTCATCCAGCGTTCAAGGGCTACGCCGAGCGAAAGAAACTGTCGGCTTACGATGAATGGACGACCAATATAGGGTTTTTCAGCGCTCTGATACCCGCCGCGAAAGCCGCCGGGGTTCGCGTCTGCCTGGAGAATATGTTCTCCGGCTATAACGATCGTAAGATGCAAGCCGTATGCGCCGATATCGGCGAGGCGGTGCGATACATCGACGCTCTGAACGATATCGCCGGGTACGATTGCTTCGGCTTCTGTTTGGATACCGGGCACGCGATGCTGTTCGCGCAGGATCAGAAACGGGCGATTGAGACGCTGGGCCATCGACTAATCGCCCTGCATCTGAACGACAACGACGGACGCGACGACCAACACCTCGCGCCATATATGGGCGCGGTGGATTGGGACGCGGTCACATCCGGCTTGAGGTCGATCGGGTACAACGGCGCGCTGTGTTTCGAGATCGGCGGCTCATACGGCAGGGTCGATCCCGAGCTTCTGCCCGCCGTGCTAAGGTACACCGCGTCTGCGGGTGAATTATTCCTGAAACGCGTTCGCGGCTGACGCGGCGCGGAGCTGATTGATCGCCGTGATAAACAATAACGAGAGGCGTTCAGCCTCTCGCAATCGTTAGCGGTGCGCAA
>JAIRSO010000094.1 GCA_031255415.1 Oscillospiraceae bacterium | reverse complement strand
ATACTGAAGAAATACCTGGCTGTGCACGAAAACTACCGAACCGCCGTGTACCGAACGGTACGCACGGTGGTGTGAGAGGTCGGCAGCCGAGCTTTCGCCCGGCGGCCTCCTACTCGATTCCATGCGCGCCCGTCGCGCGTATTAATCACGCGCGCGCCCGCCCGCGGCGGACTATCCCGCCGCCTTGTTCGTCTGCCTCTGCGCCATGACCAGTTTGTAATATATCCCCTTGCGGCGCAGCAACTGCATGTGGTCGCCCATCTCGGCGATCCTGCCCTTGTCCAGCACTATCAGCCTGTTCGCGGCGCGCAGGGTGGACAGCCTGTGCGCTATCGCGATCGTGGTGCGCTTGCGCGTTAGATTGTTGAGGCTGTCCTGGATGATAGACTCCGTCTCAAGATCGAGCGACGAGGTCGCTTCGTCCAGTATCAACAGCCTTGGATGCTTGATTATCGCGCGCGCGATAGCCAGCCTCTGCCTCTCGCCGCCCGAGAGCGAATACCCGCTCTCGCCAATGAGCGTGTCATACCCGTCCGCAGACTTCATTATGAAATCATGCGCGTTCGCAGCCACGCACGCGGCTATCACCTCCGCCGCGGTCGCGTCCGGCTTCGCGTAGAGGATATTGTCATAAATCGTCCCGGCGAACAGGAACGTATCCTGGAATACCACGCCCGCCTTCTCGTGCAGGAGCCTGGGCGATACCGCGCGCAGATCCTCCCCGCTCAGCGTGATCCTGCCCGTGTTCGGATCGTAAAGGCGCAACATCAGGTTGATCAGCGTGGACTTACCGGCGCCGGACTTGCCCACGATCCCGATCATCTCGCCCGGCTCTATCGTGAAACTCACTTCCTTGAGCACGGGTTCGTATGACTTGTATCCAAACGATACGCTCTGGTAATCCACGCCGCCGCTTACGTCCGCGTCCTTGGACAGCGCGGTCTCCTGAATGTCGGCCTCCTCGTCCAGTATCTCGAACATCTTGACCAGGCTGGTCATAGCGTCCGCCAGCATGCGCGGGAACGACACCAGCCAGCGCAGCGGTTGGTATATATACCCCAGAAACATCGTGAACTGCACCAGCACGCCCAGCGACAGGCTCCCGCCCAGTATCCACTTCCCGCCGATATACAGCACCATGAACTCGCCTATCCCCGAGAAAAACGTCACCGCCGGGAACAACAGCGCCCACATCGTTTCATTGTTCGTCATAACCTGGGCCAGGTCCTTGGACACGCCCGCGAACTTGGCGATCTCGCGATCCTCCGCGCCGAACGATTTCACCGTGCGTATCCCCTTGATGATGTCGTGCAGTATCGACTGCGCGCGCGAGTTTTTGCGCCACTGCCTCTCGTAACGGATATGGATCATCGAGCGGAAGCGGTACAGCGCGACCACGACAATCGGTATCGGCGCGAACACGAGCAGCGTCAGCCGCCAGTTGGTAAGCGCTAGTATCACCATCGACGCTATGAACATCAGCCCCATATCGACCATCCACCGCCCGTAATCGGTCAGGAAATCCTTGATCGTTACGGTATCCTCCATCACGCGGCGTATCAGCTCGCCCGGCGTGCGCCTGCCCAGAGCGGTCATGGACAGCTTCTGTATCTTAGCGTAGGCCAGATCGCGCAGATGGTTGGAGAACAGCGTGCCCACCCTGGCGTATACGCGCGAGGACAGCACGAATATCACCTCGCCTATCGCGCGCGCCAGGAACATGAACCCCGCCAGCAGCATGATCTGCGCGGCTGTACCCAGCCTCGGCGCGAGATAATTATCTATCAACACGCGGTTGAGCACCGGCACCGATAGATATATCACACCGGACAGCGCGATGAACGCCTCCGATATTATCGCCTCGCGCCGGAACGGTTTCATCAGGCTCCACACGCGCTTGAGCAGTCCCGTTTTGCTAAAGCAGAACGGGCACACGCGCATGCCTTCGGGCAGCGTCTTGCCGCACTTTTCGCAGACCTCCGGCTCGATCGCGTCGTCGAACGCGGGCTTTCCGGTCTCGATGGCGTGGTTGACTATCTTGCACCATTCCCCGGCGGCTTTCAGGCGCGACATATCGAACCTTGCCAGCGCGATATCGGGCGCGTTCTCATACGTCAGGAGTATCAGCGCGCAGCCCACCCCGCCCAGCACCTGCGCTTCCTTCGCGTCTTTGGCTGATAGCGAGCGCGTACGCTCCCCGTTTTCACGCACGGTGATAACGCCTTCGCCGTCAAACGTCAGCCGTCCGTCCACCGGGCGCATCGATTCGTCCAGAGTAAACGCAAGGTCTATCTTGTCCATGCGGGTCCTCCTAGTTCCGGTATGCCGCCGTCCGCGGCGTATTGATCAGAACAGGTATGGTTCCAGGCGTTTCCTGCTTTTCGCGTTCAGCGCCTTCAGCGACGGAATCCTATACCGATTCCCGTCCACGTCGAACATGATCACGTCGTCGTCGCTCAACATGCGGATATTCTTATTTACATCCTTGACCGCGCACATCCTCGCGGACGGCGCGCCCGCGCCCTGCACGGTCAATTCGAAATACACGTACCCCAGCTGATCCTTGACCGACTTCACGTCGACGACGTTGGGGCAGTAGTATCGGCGGGCAAGCTCGGCCTCGACCAATCCGCGCTGATCCGCGTCGAGCCGCGACAAATCGCGCAGTATCGCTATCTCCTTGCCCTCCGGGTCGGCGAGGGACAGGTATTCGTTGGGCATGGCCAGCGGCAGAGACCGCCTGACCGACACGCGCGGGTAGTCCGCGCCTTTATAGTTCAGCGCGAGAAACCCGCCGGGGGTCTGGCTGAACCGCGCCTGATCGGGGTCGAGGTATCCCAGGTCGATCGCGTCCGACAACAGCGGCGCGCTCGCGGATTCCACGTCTTGCATAGCTATGTGCGTCCTTTCATGGCGGTAGATTTATTAGAGTGATCTTCATGAGGGGCAGAACGTTCCCTTCCCCTACTCCGCGTCCATATTGATAACCTTCAGCCCTTCCATCTGCAGTTTATACAGCTTGAAGTAGGCTCCCATTTTAGTCATCAGGTCGCGGTGGTTGCCGGTCTCGACCACCTTGCCATCCTCTATGACCGCTAGGTTGTCCGCGTCGCGCAGCGTTGACAGCCTGTGCGCGATCGCGATAGTCGTGCGGTTCTTGCTCAGCGCGGCGAGCGAGGCCTGTATCGCGGCCTCGGTCTCGGTGTCCATCGCCGCCGTCGCTTCATCTAATATGAGTATCCGGGGATTCTGCAGTATCGTCCGCGCTATGGACAGCCGCTGCTTCTCCCCGCCCGATAGATCTTGCCCTCCGGCGCCCACCCGCGTCTCGTACCCGTCCGGCAGTTTCATTATGAACTCATGCGCTGCTGCGGCCTTTGCCGCCCGGATCACGTCCTCCATGCCCGCGCCGGGATTCGCGTACCTGATATTGTCCGCTATCGACCCTATAAATAGGTAGATATCCTGCGAGACGATCCCTATCCCCCCGCGCAGCATCGCCAGCGGCCAATCCTTCACGTTTATCCCGTCTATCGTTATCTCGCCCTCGTTAACGTCGTACAGCCGCGCTATCAGGTTCGCCAGCGTGGACTTGCCCGCTCCCGTCTTGCCCACGATCCCCAGCATCTTCCCCGACTCGACCGTAATATCCAGCCCCTTTAGCACGGGCGTAGCCGGATCATACTCGAAGCGCACGTTCTTGGCTACTATGTCGCCGCGTATCCCGTCCACCGCCGCCGGACGTTCCGGCTCGGTAACGTCGGGCTTCGCGTCGATTATCTCAAACACCCTCTGCGCGGAGTCTACGCACCTTGCCCACCAGTTCGATACCCATGACATGAACTCCAGCGGCCCGTACAGCATCTGCAGGTACGCTATGAACGTCAGGAACGAGCCCAGCGTCAATTCCCCGTTGACCACCATCACGCCGCCCAGCATCGTCACCACCACCTGCCCTAGGAACATGAACAGGTATATCAGCGGGAACGCGGTGAAAGCGGCGTTGCTCATCCTCACGTCCACGCCGGCCTGCTTGCCGCCCACCTCCGCGAAGCGTTTCGCCTCCGCCTCCTCGCGCGCGAACGCCTTGATCACGCGCTGGCCGTTGATCGAGTCGGACAGCATCGAGTTAAGCTGCGCCCCGTACACGAAATTCTTGTGATGGAACCGCTTGAAAAATCCCCACAGTATCCTAAAGAACGCGACCGACGCGGGCACGGCTATCATCACCACTATGGATAGCTTCACGCTCATCACGCACATCAGCGTGAGCACTCCGGCGAACGTCAGCCCGTTTACGATCAGGTAAGGGAACCCGTCCACGAAGAACCAGTAGATGTTGTTCGCGTCCCGGTTGACGCGGTTCATCAGCGCGCCCGTGCGCTTGGACGTGTAGAACCCTACCGATAACCTCTGCATCGCCTCAAATATACGCATCTTCAGATCGTATATTATCCACGGCACCGTCCTTGCCAGCACGTAACCGTACAGCATATTCAGCCCCACGTTCACCGCGCGCACCAGGAATATCAGCGCGACGAACGCCAGCGCCATCCCAAAGTACGATCCGCCGGGCGTGAGCACCTCGTCGAACAGCATGCGGCTGCCTATCTGCGGCACGGCTATCGACGCCGCCGAACCCAGTATCATCACCGCCAGCACTACGAACGCCTTGCGCCTGTACAGCTTGAAGAACCCCATCAACCGCAGCGTGATCGAGCGCTTATCCATGCACCTGGGGCAGCGCGCGTGCCCGGACTCTGGATAACGATGCCCGCACTTGGGGCAGAATCGATCCGCGTCGACCGAAACATCCTGCAGCGGCGGCGATCCCGCCTTGATATTCTTGACCGTCTGCGCGAGTTTCTCCGCGTCCCCCAGGAATCCTACGGAGTATAACAGCAGCGCGCGCACCGAACCATCCTCGTTTACCGCGCACAACTGCCCCGTCGCTACCAGCCTGTCGTTGGTCAATTCCTTTATGTCCTTGAGCGGTATTGTTTCCAGCGCGCGCGCGTTGAACCGCGCCACTATCCGGCGCGCGCCCTCCATCCTCGTTACGGCCTCTTCGCCCGTCAGTATCAGCAGCGCGTCGGCCGTTACGGCCGCGTACGCGTCCGCGTGCGCTCCGTTCGCGTCCATATCGGTGTGGATCGCGAAGAGTATCTCTCTTGCGTCCACCCCTTGTTCTCGGAACGCGTCCTCCATGTATTCGGGGCAATACCGGGTAAATCGCGCCATACGTCCTCCTTATTAACCACGACGCAAAAGCGGCGGGGCACTCGACCCCGCCGCCTGAAACGCTTCCGCTGAATCCGATCAAATCCGCGCCTATTCCGGGATTCAATCAAACCGCCGCGTCCATCCGCGTGAGCCTCTCGCGCCTGTGCGCGGAGGCCAACGCCTATACGCGCACTACAATTCTATACTTATAAGTAAACCTTGACGCACCAATCCCGCGCGCGCATGCCGCGCCCCGACGGGCAAAAACGGTATCACTGCAACCCAGACATGACTACTATAACTCGACACAGCGCCGCTCTCCTTCTCTCGTTATTGACGCGCCGGAAACACACCTTGAACAGAATACCAAAGTGCGGACTGTATGTCAACTGGAAAATTTATTAAAATTGTGTTACGTATGTTCGGATCGAACGGTTGTGGTATACTATCGTTAACCTATACCGATGAACACGCAGGAGGCCGTATGAGTATACCGCCGTTGGGCAGCGAGGCTTTTTGGGGAATACCGTGGTACAGTCTGCTGATTGTGGCTGGCATGGCGATCGGAGCCGCGCTGGCGATTCGCGAGGAACCGCGCCTCGGATTGCCGCGAGATAGCGTGATGGATTCCATCCTGCTGGCTATCCCGATGGCTATCGTCGGAGCGCGGCTGTATTACGTCGCGTTTGAATGGGAGTTGTATAGGGACGACCTGCTGAGGATCTTGCGCGTGCGCGAGGGCGGACTCGCGGTCTACGGCGGCATATTGGGCGGATTGCTCGCCGCGTGGATCATGTCGCGGATCAGACGCGCCCCGTTCCTTAAAATATTGGACGCGTGCGCGCCTAGCTTGATGCTGGGTCAGGCTATAGGGCGCTGGGGAAATTACGCGAATATGGAGGCGTATGGACTCGCGGTCAACGACCCGGGATGGCAATGGTTCCCGTTCGCGGTAAGGATACCTATCGCCGGAAACTGGATGTGGTTCATGGCTACGTTTTTCTATGAATCCGTATGGTGTTTCGCCGGGTTTATCGCGCTGCGGAAATTAAGATACAGGCTCTCGCGATCGGGAGACGTGTTCCTGTGGTATGTGCTGATATATGGCGTTGGAAGAACGTTTATAGAGGGATTGAGATTGGATAGCTTGATGATCGGCGGCACGGGGATCAGAGTTTCGCAGATACTTAGCTTGACGGCGGTTGCTGCCGTTGCCGCGGCGTTTGCGCTTAGAGGCAGGATCGGGAGACATGGCGAGGCGGTTGGGATTCGCGAGAGACGGCGCGCGCGGTAATGGGATGATGGGAACGGGGTGCGGTTCATACAAGGGTTTGTTGTAAGTGCGCTTACAACAAACCCGTATCCCATTTTGGTCCGCAACGCAACCCGTCGTCAAGGTCGGGTAGTATTTTCCGATCGGCATACCGGACGGACACGGTATGCCGATCGGAAAATCTCCACCCTACCCTTGACTACTAGAGGGGATGGCCTATGCGCGATGCGTGTCGCGGGATAGGCTTTTGTTCGGTCAGTATTTGTCTTTCATGAATTCGGATAGCTCCTTCCTTTTGCGCTTTTTTTCGCGAAAAAAGGCGGCTTTGTCCTCCTGATCGGCGGGATCGAGTCCCGCTTAAAAATGGGCATAAAAATACCGCGGATCAAGCAGCCTTCGCGCGGCTGTCGTCTGCGGTCAGCGCGGCACGCCTTACAAAAAGGCGCGCCAAAACCTACAGAGGTTCCCGAAAGGTCGCTCTTGGCGGACGAAAAACCGCCCGCCGCTATTCAATTAAGCGGAGGAAACCCTCCCGTCAACAAATACACGCATCAAAGTCAACCCCTTTCGCAAAAAAATCCTCTCGCGGCTAAGCATACGCCGCCACAATGCTATTATATCACGGAATCCACGCCGCGCAACCGCTTTTTCAGTCGCGGCGGCTCACGCTCCGCGCCTGCCCAGCACGTCCCACGGCGTGATCATCCCCAGCAGCGCTTCATCCATGCTCCCCGTCTCCGTCACAAACAGCGCGGCTAGCCGGCTGTTCCGCTCCCGCTTCGTCTCGAACGCCTGCTTTACGTCCGCATACGTCGCGCGTCGGTCTATGAACAGGAACCGCTCCGGATCGTGAGCGTCCGGCGGCAGAAGCTCCGCGAACGCCGACACCGGGGTATCCTCCCGTATGCCGACCCCCGGCCTCTTCAGCGTGTACGCGAACACCGTGCCCACGCTGAATACCCCCGTCATCCTCTCCCCGTTGAGCACCGGCGCGTGGCTGAACCCGCGCTTGTTCATCGCGCGCATCAGGTTCAGCGCGCTTTCGGCGGGCCGCGCGCACAACAGATTCTCCGCCTCCGTCGCGAAAGCCATCGCGGGCGGCGGATCTTGCACGTACCGCGTTATCCTCTCCAGCGCGTCGAGTATGCCCTCGCTAGGCTCGACTACCGGAACGCCGTCTTTATCCGCGTTGTGCGCCAGCAGGTTCCGTATCTCGCGGCAAACCTCCAGATCGTCCCGCACGGGCCTCGACTCCGGATCTTCCAGATACGCCGCTACCGCGCTGGATTGGCGGCGCGGCTGTATGCGCCTATCCAGTATCGACTCCAGATGCCGGTACAACGCCAGAAACGCTTCATGTCTCATATTAATAAGTATAGTCCATATCGCGCGCCAGCGCAACCATTCCGTGAATCCCTGTACATTATTTGTATACCATAATAATTGACGTTCATGATGAACCCTGATATGATGGGTTTACTGGACGATATCGCGCGAACCGTTCGATCAACGCGCGGATTCCAGCGTAATCATAGAGGCGGCGCGCCTCGGCTAAGAGGAGATTCGTCAATCGTGACGGCCTGTATTATAAATGATTAGCCCGCTTGGCGGCGCGTGGCAGGAGATAAACCTCGACGCGTTGCGATTCAACCTTGAGTCCGTCCGCGCGGCGGTCGGTTCCGGCGTGAAGATAGCCGCCGTCGTCAAGGCCGACGCTTATGGACACGGCATGACCGAGTGCGCCGCTGCGCTGTGGAGCGCCGGAGCCGACGTTATCGCCTCCGCCAGCGTCCGCGAAGCGTTATGTCTGCGCCGCGTTCTGAGCGACGCGCCGTTGTGGTCGATGGGCTACGCCTCCCGCGACCTGCTGGAAGCGGCGATTGTTAACGGCATAACGCTAACGATCTGCGACGTCGAACAGGCGCGGCTATTGAGCGATACAGCCGCCTCGCTCAACATGACCGCCCGCGCTCATGTGAAGATCGACACGGGATTCCACCGCCTGGGCATTCCGTCCGGCGAGGCGCGCGGCGCTTTGCCCGCCATAATGTCCATGCCGAGGCTCGCGATCGACGGCATATTCACCCACCTCGCGCTGATCGACGAGGAACACGACCGCGCGCAAGCATCCAGGTTCTTTAGCGCCGTGAACCCTCTCGCGCTCCGCGGCGAAGACGCGCCCATCCTCCACGCAGCCGACAGCATCGCCGCGTTCCGCTACCCGCAGTGGCGGCTGGGTATGGTTCGAGTCGGCGCGCTGTTGTATGGCAACGTTATCGCGGACGCGCCGTTTAAGCCTCGCAAGGCGATGCGGTTATGCGCGCGGATCGTCTCGCTGCGCGTGGTTCCTCCAGGCGAGGGCGTAGGCTACGACGAGTCCTACCGCGCGCGGCGCGAGACGATCATCGCCACGATACCGCTGGGTTACGCGGACGGCCTGCCCCGCCGGCTGCGCGAACAAGGCCAGGCCTCGGTGCGCGGCGCGCGGGTGCGCTACGCGGGCATGCCGTGCATGGATCAATCCATGCTGGACGTAACCGACGCGCCGGGCGTATCCGTCGGAGATATTGTGACCGTGCTGGGCGGCGAAGGCGCGGACTCGATCCCCGTCGAGGATTTCGCGGCGTGGATCGGCAGCAACCGCAACGAGCCTCTCGCGATGACGGGCAGACGCGTGCCAAGATTATACTATCAGAATGGAGAGCCCGTCAAAGTATCCGATCCGCTCCTCGCGGACGTCACGCCTCAAACATCATCCCTTCGACATACGCTGCCATAAACGCCGGATTCGTAGACAACTCTATCACCCGCGCCTCGCTTACGACGGCCTCGCTCCACTCGCGTATGCCGTCGCTCAATAGCGCCATCGCCGCGCCCATGCCCGCGCCGTTGCCTATCGCGCGCGCCTTCGCCGCGAACCCCCCGGGCAGCAAACCTATCCGCTCCGCCGACTCCACCCTTATCCTGCTCCCGAATCCTCCCGCCACTACCAGCGCGTCCACGTCCGCGATCGTCAGGCTCGTCTCGCTCAACAGCGTCAGTATCCCGGCGCGGATCGCGGCCTTCGCCAGCTGCAGCGCGCGGATATCCTTTTGCGTGACCGTAACGTCCGTGCCGGGGAACGTAAAGTCCCCGCCGTCCAGGTATCCGGTTTCGTCCAGTATGCCGCCGTCCAGCATCGCCGCTGCTGCGTCCACCAGCCCCGTGCCGCATATCCCGCGCGCCGGCTCCCCGCCTATCGTCGAGAACCGAACCCGCCCGTCAATCCAATCGACCCTGTCTATCGCGCCCGGCTCCGCCAGCATCCCGCGCGATATGCCCGCGCCCTCGAAAGCCGGACCCGCCGCAGTCGCGCAGCATGAAAGAACCCCGTTCGCCGCCAGCGCGATCTCGCCGTTCGTGCCAATATCCGCCAGCATCAGCGGCGCGCCGCTATGCACGCGCCCGCCCGTGATCAACCCTCCCGCCAGCATCGCGCTGGTGATATCCGCGCCGACATACGCGCCTACGCACCTTGGCAGATACACCCTCGCGCCCTCGGGCAGCGCCAGCCCGCCCGGTCGGCGAAACTCGCCGAATAAATGCTCCGCGCGGAACGGCATGGCCGACAGCGGTTTCGCGGGCAGAGCGCATAACAGCGTCAGCATGGCCGTGTTGCCCGTCAGAACCACGCTGGCCAGGCTCTCGCGGTTTAACGCGCGCGCGGACAGCAGCGACTCGATCAACCGGGCGACGCAGTCGCAGACCGACCGCGCTAGCGCGTCGGCGTGACCTTCCATGGAGGCCTGTATCCTTGAAATCACGTCCGCGCCGAACGACGACTGCGGATTAAGCGCCGACGCGGCTCCCAGCCTCGCGCCGTCCGACATATCGTATAGATACGCGGCGATAGTCGTGGTCCCGATATCCACCGCCGCGCCTACCCCGCTTAACCCATTGGATATAGTAAACGGCGGCGTTACGCCGTCTATCTGGATCGACGCGGCGCGATCCCGAGCGCCGTCCGCGATAACGGTAACGTCGCCCAGCGCGCGCGCCCTGCACGCGAAACGTATCCCTCCTCCCGGCGGGATCAGCGCGGACTCCTCGCCGTCCGGTTCGGACAACTCTCCGGTAACATTCACCTTGCATTGATTGCACCGCGCCATGCCTCCGCACGGCGCGTTTACCGGAACGCCGCTGCCGCGCAGCAGTTCCAGCAGCCTCCGCGGCGGCGCGAACGCCTCGGTTCGGACGGACGCTCCGTCCCGGATCGTCAGTATCGCCATAATATCAGCCTCCGCGCGGACCGCGCTTGACACGCCGCCGCGCCCGCATCACAATAGCGTTATCCATAGCGTCATCATAACCTCCGCGCGCATATTAATCAAGGAGGAAAAGCCATGCGTATCGCGCTGATCGGCTGCCGCGTGTTCTCCAGAGAGCTTAACTACTACGCCTCGCAAAGCCCTCACGCAGTCGAATTAACCTGGCTGCCGCAAGGCCTGCACTCGTACCCGGATAAACTGCGCCGCACGCTTCAGGATACGATCAACGAGCTGGAGCGCCAGTACGCCGCGAAAGAATCCCACTTCGAGCCGGACGTTATCGCTCTGGGTTACGGGCTGTGCTCCAACGGCCTGATCGGACTGCGCGCGGGCAGGCTCCCGATCGTCGCGCCGCGCACGGACGATTGCATCGCCGTGTTCCTTGGCTCGCAGGAGCGGTATCTATCGCTGTTCAACCAAATGCGCGGCTGCTACTGGCTCAACAACGGCTGGATCGAATACGGCTGGCTGGAGGAGGGGCACGTCCCGTCCAGCGAGATGCTCTCTCAGCGCCGCAGCGAGTACGCGGAGAAATACGGCGAGGACAACGCCGATTTCTTAATAGAAACAGAATTATCCTGGATCAAGAATTACCATACCTGCACGTATATCGAGTCGTCGGTGTACGACTGCCCTAATTACCGCGAGACCGCGCTTAGGTTCGCCGATGAAAACGGCTGGGAATGCAAGACGGTTCAGGGCGATCACCGGATGCTGCGCATGCTGGCTAACGGGGATTGGAACGAAGAGGAATTCGTTATCGTGCCGCCGGGTTACAGTATCGCGCCGCTCTACGACGGACGCAAGATGGCGGCGGTCGAACCCGCCAAAAATGGGTGACAACAACCGGATTGTCTGGTACAATAGAGATAATTAGCTGAATGATTGTCATAGAGAGGGCGGTAGATACGTTATGAAAGAATACTCCGCGGAGAATATCCGCAACATTGCGGTCGTCGGACACGGCAGCGAGGGCAAGACCACGCTGGTCGAGGCTATGCTGTTCGCGTCCGGAGCCGTGGACAGGCAGGGGCGGGTCGAGGACGGCGGCGCAACGACGGACTTCGAGCCGGAGGAAACTAAGCGCGGCATCTCGCTAAGCGCGGCGGTCGCTCCCGTCGAATGGAAGGATTGCAAGATCAATCTGATCGACGCGCCCGGTTACTTCGACTTTATCGGCGAGACGATGGGTCCGCTGCGCGTCGCCGACGGCGCGCTGATTACGGTGGGATCGGTGTCCGGTCTGTCTGTCGGCGCTGAAAAGGCGTGGGCTTTCGCGTCTAAGTACGGCGTGCCGCGCTGCTTCGCCATCAACCAGATGGATCGCGAACACGCGTCGTTCCAGAAGGTGCTCTCGCAGCTTCAGGAGAAATACGGCTCCGTCGTGGTTCCGGTGACGCTGCCCATAGGCGAGGGGCTGGGATTCGCCGGGGTGGTGAACGTGCTGGACGGCAAAGCGTATACGGGTTCGGGCAAGTCGGTCAAAGAGGGCGAGGTTCCGGCGGACATGGCCGATCAGTTGGCCGCCGCGAGGGAAGCTATCACCGAAGCCGCCGCCGGAGCGGACGAGGCCTTGATGGAGAAATATTTCGAGGAGGGCGAGCTGTCCCCCGAGGAAACGATAAAGGGCCTGCGCGCGGGAGTCGCGGACGGCACGGTAGTGCCGGTGTGCTGCTGCGCCGGGGTCAACGGCACGGGAGTCACCGCCGTGATGGATATCCTGCTGTCGTATATGCCAGAACCGGCGGGCAAGACGTCCAAAGGAATCAATCCCAGAACGGGCGAGGAGGAATCCCGCGTGTGCGCGCCGGACGCGCCGTTCTCCGCGCAGGTGTTCAAGACTATCGCCGATCCCTTCGTGGGCAAGCTCTCGCTGTTCAAGGTGCTGTCGGGCACGCTCGGCGCGGACACGCCTCTATATAACGCCAACGCCGATAAAACCGAAAAAGCCGGAACGATATACATCCTGCGCGGCAAGAAGCAGATACCCGCAGAGCGCGCCGGGGCTGGCGATATCTGCGCGCTGGCTAAACTGCAGTTCACCAACACCGGGCACACGCTGTGCGACGCGGGCAAGCCCATCCGTTATCCCGATATAGACTTCCCCGCGCCATGCATCTCCATGGCGGTATACGCGAAAAAGAGCGGCGAGGAAGACAAGGTGTTCACGGGGCTTAGCCGGCTTCAGGAGGAAGACCCGACCATCCGCATCGAGAAGAACGAGTACACGCTCGAGACGCTGCTTTCCGGGCTGGGCGAGCTGCATCTGGAGGTCATATCACGCAAGTTAAGCACGAAGTTCGGCGTGGAGGCCGCGCTGCAGGATCCGAAGATCCCCTATCGCGAGACGATACGCAAGTCGGTCAAGGCGCAGGGCAGGCATAAGAAACAGACGGGCGGACACGGTCAGTTCGGCGACGTGTGGATAGAGTTCCAGCCGATAGGCGACGGATCGACGGACTTCGAGTTCGTCGATAAGGTGGTGGGCGGCGTGGTGCCGCGCAACTTCATCCCGTCGGTCGAGAAGGGGCTGCGCGAGAATCTGCCCAAGGGCGTGCTGGCGGGGTTCCCGATGGTCGGACTGCGCGCGATACTGTACGACGGATCATACCATCCGGTAGACTCGTCCGAAATGGCTTTCAAGACCGCCGCGCGCATCGCGTACCGGAAGGGATGCATGGAGGCTAGCCCCGCGCTGCTCGAACCGATCTACCGCGTCGAGGTCGAGATACCCGACGAGTATATGGGCGACATCATCGGCGACATGAACCGCCGCAGAGGGCGCATACTGGGCATGAACCAGACCGAGGGCGCGCAGCAGGTAGTAGCGGAAGCGCCGCAGGCCGAGATGTTCAAGTACGCCACCGATCTTCGCTCGATGACCCAGGCGCGCGGATCGTTCACGATGACATACGACCGCTACGAGGAAGTGCCGGGGAACATTGCCCAGAAGATAATCGAATCGTCTAAGAAGGACGAGGACGAGGACGAGTAAAACATCCCGCGCGCGCCGCCAGCCTCGACGTTAAACATGGCTGGCGGCGCGGTTTATGCCCGCCTATCGATTTGTTTATTGCCAACCAAAAGGCGCGTATGAAAAGCTATACACGGCGATGCGTATAGTAATAGTGGACAAACCGCCGCTGCGCGAGACGAGAACAAGGATTACAACAAGCGGTACAACAACGATACAACAACGATACAACAACGGATAAAAATCGGCGAGGGACGCGGTATCGACAAAGCCATACGGACAATCTGGCGGCTGGAGGATGGCAAGGCTACAGCCGGGATAGCGCTGGAACTGCGGTACCCGTTAAAAGACATAGAGCATATACGCGATAAGTACGCCGAAGCGCAAACCCTTTCCGGCTGATAATTCTCCGCGCATATCTATCGAATTCTAACCTAATTCTCATGCTATCCTCCGCTTCCTCTCAAGCTCGAACGGCGCGAGTGCTATATACTGTTACTGTTGCCGGGCGAAGATAAAAACCGCTTCGAGCGGATGAGGAGGATTATGATGAATAAGGAAATGTTTGAGAAGATCGAATACCTGCGGGCCAACGCCAACATCGGGTATGAGGAAGCGTCCGCGCTGCTGGAGCGTTACGACGGAGACTTGACCCGCGCGATGATCGACCTGGAGCGCGCTAACCGGCTCTACACAAACCGCGCGCATGGTGTGAATCCATGGGACGACGCGTTCACGCGCGGCAAGGATGAGTATCGCAAGCATCACGCGCGCTGCAAGGGCGGCGATCCGGACGCTTGGTACCGCAAACTGCTCCGCGCGAAACTGCAGATCACGCGCGATGGCGAGGTAGCCGCTGAGGTGCCTCTGCTCGTGCCGGTCGCCACAGCCATATTCGCGCCATACTTGACCATCGCGGGCGCGGTAGTGGGATGCCTGGCGGGATACAGGGTGCGCGATCCTAGGAAACCCTCGAAAGATGGCGGCGAAGCGTAACAGTTTCAACGGTTTCCATCGGTAAACATGGACGGCGCGGGGGATGTGTTTCCCCCCGCGCTGTCGCTTCCCGTTTGTTCAGTTGAGCGTCGTTGTCAGTCTGCGTACTGTCGGGCTGCCGGGCGCGTCAGACTGTTGATTCTTCAGACCGATGGACGCATCAGGCTGTGGACTCGTCAGACTGATGGACGCGTCAGACTGCCGGGCTCGCCAGACCGATAGACGCGTCAGACTGTGGACTCGCCAGACTGCCGGACGCATCAGGCTGTTGGCTCGTCAGACTGATAGACACGTCAGGCTGTGGACTCGCCAGGCTGGCGACGCATCAGGCTGTTGGCTTGTCAGACTGATGGACGCGTCAGACTGCCGGACTCGCCGGACTAGCGAGTCTTCGGGAAACTACTTGAGATAACGCGTTTCAAAGAAACCCGTTAACCCCGTCTGCTCGTCGTACACCTGCGTATAGTCGCCGTATACGCCGATCACCGCCAGCGCGCGCCCATCCGCTTTGTACAGCGCCAGCGATTGCTCCGCCGCGTTCGGACCGGAGAGCATGGGCACGCTTAATCCGTTTCGAAGCGTCTTTACAGGCCGCCTGTCCCGGGTTTGCGTCTTGTCCAATACCAGAAGATCGTTGCGCATGTAGCCGTATACGGTTCCCCTGCCCGGCGTGCCTACGCATACATACCGCCAGTCGTTGGGCGCGTCGACGTTCAAGACCGTCACTGAAACGCCGTTGTATACCTTGCCTGTGATCGCGCCGTCGTAGCCGGGGTACGCGCGCAGGTTTAGCGCGTATGACGGGCCTGGCGCGTTGACCGCCATGACCATATAGTTAAGCAGGTTATCATCGTCCTCGGGGATGAATCCTGTTTGAGCCGGACTCGCGCTGTCGCCGGGGAAACGCACGTGCCACCATCGCCCGTTCCTACCGGCGCCCACCCCCAGCACCTCAACGGGATCAATCGCTCTGCGCCGGCTGATTATCCGCGCCGTGTCGGACGGCTGGTCATACAGCGGCCAATCGTCTATCGGCCTGATAAACGACGGCGCCATGTAAGCGTTATACGCGGGCTTGCCGCGATTTGATTCGCTGTACGTGTAGATAAACTGCCGCTGCATGTAACCGTACTGCACGGCCTCGCCGTCCCCGATCGCCACTTGCGCCCATACCTCGCTTAGGTACGCCAGTATCTTCACCGATACCCCGTTGTAATACAGTCCCAGCGAGCGCGAAGCCAGCGACGGCGTTTCGCGCAGGTTCAGCCTCCCGCCGTTGGAAGTCGAGACAAATCCTTCCTCGACGTATGGCTTAACAGGCTGGGTCGGCTCGGCTGGCGCGGATGTATCCATCTTAAGGAACGCGGTCATCATGTACCCCGTGCGGTTGTCTCGCGGCACCCTCACCAGCGACCAATCGCCCAGCGTCCCCCAGACCTCGACGCGCTCCCCGGTGCGGTATTGAGCCATTGACGCGGCGCTTACGCTGGGCAGCGCGCGCAGGTTTAGGTGATCCGACGCTCTCGGGTTGCTGACCTCGCCGGTCTGGACATACGAGCCTATCGGCAAACTGAACGCGGACTGCGCGGACGCCGCGCCTGAGCTGAACGCCGCGGCCAGTATCACCGCCAGCGCCGCGGCGGTTATCTTCAGCGAACGGTTTGCGCTTAATCTATGTTCCATCTTAGCCTCCTTGACTTATCGGTTTATGCCGGGGTTTCCCCCACACCATAAAGACGTACTACGGGCGGTTTGGCTTCCATTGGGTTTTCGCGGCGGGAGACGCGCTTGACAGCGAGCCGTGAATATGGTTAATACATGGTGGGGATTTATAGGATGCTGGAGGCGGATGGCTTGAACAGGCCGGATGTGTTTGACTGCGCCGTCATTGGCGGCGGGGTGATCGGGTGCGCGGCTGCGAGATTGCTTTCCAGGTATGATATCAGCCTTGCGCTGATCGAAGCGTCGGAGGACGTGTCTACGGGCGCGTCGCGCGCGAACAGCGGCATCGCGCACGCGGGCTATGACGCGGCTCCGGGCAGCGCTATGGCTAGGCTGAACGTGCGAGGCAGCGCGATATATGGGCAGTGGTGCGGCGAGCTGGGCGTGCCGTTTGAGCGATGCGGATCGCTGGTGCTGGCGTTCGGCGAGACGGACTCGCGCGCGCTGGCGGAATTGTATGAGTCCGGCCTGGCTAACGGCGTTCCCGATATGTCGTTGATCAGCGGCGATGAGGCGCGCGCGCTGGAGCCTCGGGTCAGTCCGGACGCCATTCGCGCGCTGTGGGCTCCGACCGCCGGAATCACCAGTCCGTATCAATTAACCATAGCGTGCTGGGAGAACGCGCGCGCGAACGGGCTTGCCACCTTCTTCGATACGCGAGTAACCGGGGTCGATTGCAGCGGCGATCATTTCATATTGAACGCGGACGGGGGCGCGAGCGTCCGCGCCCGGTACGTGATCAACGCCGCCGGACTATTCGCGGACGAGGTCGCGCGGATGTTCGCGGACTCGTCGTTCTCGATCAAGCCGCGAAAGGGCGAGTATATACTGCTGGATAGGGACGATTCCACCCCCAGGCGCGTGCTGTTCCAGGCTCCGTCCGCGATGGGCAAGGGCGTGCTGGTCAGTCCGACCGCCGACGGGAACGCTTTCGCCGGTCCAACCGCGCTGGATCAAACCGATAAGGCCGACGCGTCTACGACGCGGGAGGGCGCCGACGAGTTGCGCAGGTTGGCGCTGCGATCCGTGCCGGGTTTGAATCTTCGCGCCGCGATAACCGCGTTCTCGGGACTGCGCGCCGTCGGCTCGACGGGCGACTTCATTATCAGAGCCAGCGATATACAGCCGCGATTGATCCACGCGGCGGGTATCGCGTCGCCGGGCTTGACCAGCGCTCCCGCCATAGCTGAAGAACTGGCGGACATTTTGGCGGCTCAAGGCCTCGCGCTCAAAGAAAAACCCGGCTGGAACCCCGTCCGCGCCCCGATAGAGCGCTTCGCGGCAATGACCACAGAGCGCCAGGCGGAGGTCATAGCGGACGATCCGCGCTGGGGGCACGTTATATGCCGATGCGAAACGGTCACGGAGGGCGAGATCGTCGAAGCGATACGACGCGGCGCGCGTTCGATGGACGGGGTGAAAAGACGCGTCCGCGCGGGCATGGGACGCTGCCAGGGCGGGTTCTGCGCGCCGCGCGTGATAGAACTGCTCTCGCGCGAGCGCGGCGTTCCAATGGACTCCATAACTAAATCCGGCGGCGGCTCGCTGATGCTGGCAGGGCCGATACGCGAATCCGCGCGCGGGTTCGCATCTGAAGAGGAGGCGCGGGCATGACGGGCGTTCGCGTGACGGACGTGGCGATTATAGGCGCGGGCCCGGCCGGGCTGGCGGCGGCGATAACGGCGGCGGATAACGGCGCGAACGTTCTGCTGCTGGAACGGGATTCTCACCCCGGCGGGATACTGCGGCAGTGTATACATAACGGGTTTGGACTGCATTATTTCGGCGAGGAGCTGACGGGGCCTGAATACGCGGCGAGGTTCGCGGACGAAGCCGCCAAACGCGCCGGACGCGTAACGCTTATGACGGATACGATGGCGCTGTCGCTGTCGGGGGATCGGACGATAACGGCGGTCAATCCCCACGACGGGCCGCTGACCATAAAGCCCGGCGCTGTCGTGCTGGCTATGGGGTGCCGGGAGCGCACGCGCGGCGCGCTGGGGATACCGGGCACGCGCCCGGCGGGCGTATACACGGCGGGAGCGGCGCAGCGCCTGGTCAATCTGGACGGATACCTGCCGGGTCGGCGCGCGGTTATATTAGGCTCCGGCGATATCGGGCTGATTATGGCGCGCCGTCTTACGTGGGAAGGCGCGAAGGTGCTGATGGTATGCGAGCTGATGAATTATTCCAGCGGACTCAACCGCAATATCTCGCAATGCTTGAGGGATTACGGCATACCGCTGCATTTTAACACGACGGTCTCGCGCGTGCATGGAGCGGAACGCGTCGAGGCGGTGACGATCGTGTCGGTGGACGATAAGCGCCAGGCGATCCCCGGCTCGGAGCGGCTGGTCGAGTGCGATACGCTGCTGCTGTCCGTCGGGTTGCTGCCGGAGAACGAATTAACGCGCATGGCCGGGATCGAACTGGATCCAGCGACGGGCGGCGCGGTGGTGGACGAGCGGCGGCAGACGAGCCTGCCGGGCGTGTTCGCGTGCGGGAACGTTCTGCAGGTGCACGATCTGGCCGATCATGTCAGCCGCGAGGCGGAGACCGCCGGACGATACGCCGCGCGGTTCGCTGCGGCTGGATCACTGCCCGCGCCCGCGCTGCGCGTGAGGGCGGAAGGGTTCACCAGGTACGTCGTGCCGCAGAGGATTAGCGCGAAGCCGGAGGGCTTGATCGACCTTTACTACCGCGTGAGCGACGCGGTCAAGCCCGCGCGGCTCGTCGTCAAGTCGTCGGACGGCGGGACGATACTATCGCGGCGCAAACAGGCGATGACTCCCGGCGAGATGGAGCGCGCGTCGATCGACTCGGCAAAACTATCCGGCGATACGGTCGTGCTCACGGAGGCGATTTGATATGGATGATATAATAACGATGGCCGAGAGGCCGCGCGAGTTTATCTGTATAGTCTGCCCGGTGGGGTGTCCGCTGAAAGTGGACGGCGACGGCGATAATATCGTCGTGACGGGGAACGCGTGCCCCAGGGGCGACGCTTACGGCAGGCAGGAGTTCCTGCGGCCTACGCGGGTGGTGACTTCGAGCGTGTCTGTGCTCGGCGCGGACTCGCCTCTGGTCTCGGTCAAGACGAAAGGGGATATCGATAAAGCGCGCATACCCGCCGCTCTCGCGGAGATACGCGCGCTGACCGTTCGCGCGCCTGTTGGGATCGGCCAGATCATCGCGCCTGATCTGGCGGGGACGGGCGTTCCGCTGGTCGCCACGTCCGCGGCGGCGCGGGTCTGACCATCCCTATCGCGGACTGGGCGGAGGATCGCGAAGGATAATTACTTATCCCTCAGATCCATGGTTCGGGGGGTTTTACCCTCGCTCCTTGGTATGCTCCCCGACGGAACCAGGCGTATCTGGGCGTGTATGCCCAGCATCGACTCCACGGACGACTCTACCGCGTCGTGGATGCGCTCTATGCCGCGCACCTCGTCGCTGGGCAGCGACGGCGCGAGTTCGACGCGCACCTCCAGCGTATCAAGGTTCTTCTCGCGGCGCACAACCAGCAGATACTGCGGCTCTATGCCGTCGATTCCCGCCAGCGCGGTCTCAACCTGCGATGGGAACACGTTCACGCCGCGTATGATCAGCATGTCGTCGGTGCGACCGGTTAGTTTCTTCATGCGCACGTGGGTGCGTCCGCACGGGCACGGCGCGTCGTCCAGGATGGTGAGGTCGTGGGTGCGGTAACGGATCAGCGGCATGCCCTCTTTCGTTATCGTCGTGAAGACGATCTCGCCGCGCTCGCCGTTGGGCAGTTGTTTCCCGGTGTCCGGGTCGATGATCTCGGGGATGAAGTGATCCTCCCACACGTGCATGCCGTTCTGCTCGCCGCACTCGATCGACACGCCGGGACCCATCACCTCGCTAAGCCCGTACACGTCGTGCGCGCGGATGTTTAGCAATGACTCGACGTGGCGGCGCTGAACCTCCGTCCACGGCTCCGCGCCGAATACTCCGGCGCGCAGTTTGAACCGCGACAGCGGGATCCCCGCCTCGCGGATGGCTTCGCCCAGCACGATCGCGTATGTCGGGGTGCAGGCCAACGCGTTCACGCCGAAGTCCTCCAGCAGCATGATCTGACGGCGCGTGTTGCCCACCGAGGCCGGAACGACCGACGCGCCGATGCGCTCCGCTCCGTAATGCGCGCCCAGCCCGCCCGTGAACAGCCCGTAACCATACGAAACCTGCACGATATCCTTGTTCGTTACCCCGGCGCAGGCCATTGCGCGCGCCATCATTTCGCCCCACATCTCCACGTCGCGCGCGGTGTAGCCCGCGACGGTGGGCTTTCCGGTCGTGCCGCTGGACGCGTGGATGCGGGTTATCTTATCGTTGGGCGCGGTGAACAGCCCGAACGGATAGTTGTCGCGCAGGTCGCTCTTGTTGGTAAACGGCAGTTTGCTAAGGTCGCCCACTCCATGGATATCGGAAGGGGTTATGCCCGCCTCCTTCATCTTCGCGCGGTAGTACGGCGCTTTGTCATACACGAGCGCCACAACGTCGCGCAGGCGCTTGTCCTGCAGTTCCCTTAAACGGTCTCGGGGCATGGTCTCCGCGGCCCGGTCGAACATATACTGGTCCAATTGGCTGCACCCTTTCATCAGTTATATATCAATACGTATAATAACTCCTGGAACACTTCGTTATAGTTTTCTCCACGGCGTATGCTTGTTCCTGCGTCGAAGTTGAAAAAACACTCGGGACTGCGCTTACTACGCCGCTAGGCGTTGAGTCTCGCAGGAATGGCTCCTCTGTTGCTTCGCATAAGAGTGATCCCTCTGTTGCTAAGCGTTGACTCCCCTTAGGAACGCTCCCCTCTGTCGCTTCGCGACAGAGGGGGAGCGTTCTCCACGGAATCGACAAGAGGGCTTGAGTTACTAGCCATTCTAACAGGTTGAAATGTAAAGGAATGATATCCTTAACAAGTTAAACCTGCGCGCATAAAAAAAGCCCGTCGTAGGGCGGGCTTCCCATATAACCGTTGGCACCTCCGACGGGAATCGAACCCGTGTTGCCGCCTTGAGAGGGCGATGTCCTAACCGCTAGACCACGGAGGCTTGTACGCCGTCCATCGGACGACACTGATTATTGTACCACCGAGGCGGCGGCTTGTCAAGCGATTGTCGATCAACCCATAAAATAAGAAGGACGGATTGCGCCGCCCTTCTTTTATATTGACGCTCGATATTGGCGTTCGATACTCGCGCTCGATACTCGCGTTCAATACTCGCGCTCGATACTCGCGCCCGAACGCCGCTGCCCGGGTATCAGCGCCCGAGTATCTCCGCCGCGTCCTGCGGCCCGTACTTGATCATGTGCGTGGCTATCTCCTCCAGCAGATCCTGGTTCGAGATATTGCCCGAATGCCCCGTGCGCGGGAACGTCTTGCTGTAACCGTCGTAATACGGTTCGGTCGTCGTCTCCAGCCAATCGCCCAGCATGTACTGCGCCAGATTCAGATAATAGTTATCCATGTCGCCGCCGCGCAGATGGAGCTTGCCGACCAGCTTCGGCCCCAGTTCCTCCCAATTATCGCGCAGTATCCGCGCCAGATCATAATGCTCCGACCAGTAAGCCACCACCTCGTCGTCGATCTCCCCGGTCAAGGGATCCCATACGTGCGCCGGGTATCCGTCTTCGCGCAGCGGGGAGTACACCGCCTCCCAGATCGCCCACTGGCCCAGGCTCGTGTCCGTGTCGCCGCCGATCGCGCGCTCGTAATTGTTCTCCTGCTTGATCGTCCACCGGATGTTGCCGCTCACGTCGCGCGCGGACGGGCGCTCTATCTTCGTCCAGCCGTTGTCCGTGAAATACGCGTTATCGTCTTTGTAGAGGTTGACTATCTGGTACGCGTTGAAGTCCACGCCGTCGGGGCATAGCGGCCACGTCCCGCCGAACATGTCCGGATAATACACCTGCATCGCCAGCGCTTCCCAGCCCCCGGTCGATCCGCCGGACAGCGCGCGCGCCCAAGGCTCGGTTATCCCGCCGAAGGTTTCCTCTATATAGGGTATCAGTTCCGTCGTGATCGCCTCGCCGTAAGGGCCCATGCTCGCCGTGTCCACCGAGTACGACGTATCGTAGAACGGCGTGGCGTCGCGGATCGTCACGACGATCATTTCCGGCGCGTCTTCGTCCCAGTACGCGTTGAACGAATCGTTCCCGGCGCGCCCATAACCAAGCGGCGCGCTCCCGCCTGGGAAGTGCCCCTGATAATATAACACCGGATACTTCTTTGCCGGATCATAATCCTTAGGCAGCAGCACGTTCGCGCCCAGATACATGTCCTGCCCCCAGAAATCGGTCAGCAGTCCGCTCTTTATCTTGATAAACTTGACTAGATCGGTATCCTCGTAGTTGCCCTGTTGGTCGGTCTGGCCTTCCGCCAGATCGTAGCCCAGCGGGATCTCGTGGGCTAGCTCCAGCGATACCGACCCCGACGTAAGATCCGCGACGGCGACGTCGCTGTATAGGTTGTATGGATTGCGCGTGAAACTACCGCCGCCGCCATGATCCGCCATAGCGTATATGGCGGGCAGACCGCCCTGCCTGTCAAAGCGCGTGTAGCGGATGAAGAACGCCTGCACGGCGTACTCGCCCGGCGGAATCTCGTCCAGCTGCATCGGATAACCGTACACGTCCGGATCGTCGGACGATAACTCGATCGTGTCGCCAGCCTTCAGCCCGAAGACCGTCTTGCCGAACACGGGTATGCCCGTCACGTCCAGTTCGTTGTAGAGCTGACCGCCCTCCTGCGGCGCTTCATAATCGAGCATGAACAGCGCGCGACCGTTCAACTCGCCCTCGAAAGTATCGGGGATCGTGATGCTGACGGTGAGCGCCGGCTCCTGCGCGATTGCCGCGAACGGCACAGCCAGCATCGCGGCCATAGCCAACGCGGCGAACAGAAGCCCTGTTTTAGTCGCCTTCATATCCATTAATCTCCTCTCTAACCATTTGCTGGTTGGACAATGCCTAGGATTCTACACTCTTTGGGCGAATCCTGCATATATATGGAATTTTTATTCGTTAATCAAGAGACGCGCGCGCCGGGGGAGGTTCCTCACCCGCTCCGCGCGCGCGCATATCCTGATACCAGAGAGGAGGCTCGCGTATGCGATGGCTGATAGCGGGCGGGGATTTACGATCCCGAGCCTTGGCGGGTATCGCCGCCGAAAACGGCGATCAAGTTGACGTGATGGGATTGCCCGGCATAGCCGGAGCGTCGGCGATAAGCGCGGTCGGCGACGAGCCGTATCAAGCGGTGGTACTGCCGCTGCCCGTGGCGGAACGCGGCGGACGCGTGCCGACCCCGCTGCTGAAAGATGATCCCGGATTGACTCCGGATATGTTATCAGGCGCGCTGTCCGCAACGGTATGGGGAGGCACGCCGGACGCTGCGCTGATCCGCGCCGTATCGGATCGCGGCGGCAGGCTGGTCAACCCCAACGACCTCGAGCCTTACGCGATTGCCAACGCTTATCTGACCGCAGAAGGCGCGATAGTCTCCGCGCTGGCAAGATATCCCGGCGCGCTTCAAGGCGCGGACGTGCTGGTGGTCGGTTACGGACGCATAGCAAGGTGCCTGGCGAGACTGCTCGCGGCATGGAACGCGAACGTCACGGTCTGCGCCAGGCGCGCGGACTCGCGCGCGTGGGCCGAAGCGGATGGATGTAAGGCCGTGCCCATCGGCGCGCTCGCGTCCGAGGCGGAGCGGTGCGCGATACTGTTCCAGACCGCGCCCGCGATGCTGGTGGACGCGTATGTGATCGCGGGCATGAAGCCTGGCGCGCTGGTATCCGATCTGACGCGCGAGGGCGTCGACTTCGCCGCCGCCGACGATCGCGGATTGGACGCGTGGCGGGATAGCGGCGTGCCGGGCAAGTACGCGCCGCAGGCCGCGGGCCGCGTTTTATACGATATAATTAAGAAGGAAACGGAAAAATGGACGCAGATGTAAAAGAACTGAAAGGGAAACGGATCGGGCTGGCAATGACGGGTTCGTTCTGTACGTTCGCGCGCGTGCTGAAGGTGGTCAAGACGCTCGTCGAGGCCGGGGCTATAGTCCAGCCGATATTATCTTACGCGTCGGCGCAGTCGGACACCCGGTTCATGAAAGCGTCGGAGCTATCGGAACAACTGGAGCGGATCACGTCAAGCGCGCCGTGGACGACGCTGCAGCAGGTCGAGCCAATCGGACCTCAGCGCAAGGTCGATATGGTGATCATGGCTCCCGCGACGGGCAACTCAATGGCGAAACTGGCTCACGGGGTCGCGGATACTCCCGCGCTGCTGGCGGTCAAGTCCGCTCTGCGCAACGGCTCGCCCGTGGTGATAGCGGTATCCACCAACGACGGACTGGCCGCAGCCGCGCAGAACATCGGGATACTCCTGTCGCGTAAGCATATCTTTTTAACGCCGTTCGGGCAGGACGATCCGTCCGCGAAGCCTACGTCGCTGGTGGCGAGGATGGAATCCATACCCCAGACCGCGGCGATGGCGTTTCGCGGCGAACAGATTCAGCCGATCCTTGTCTAATAGGATGCTTCGGTTATTCCCGCTTCGCCCAAGGATATAACTCGCGGCGGGGCGGGATATACCGCGGCGAGAGAGGATAGCCGCGCGGGGTTACAATTGGTTGATTTCTTCTTCGGTCAAACCTGTTGTGTTGATAATTATCTCCATATCAACACCGTAATCTCGAAGAATACTCGCCATCTTGCGAGCATGCTTCGCCTCCCCGATTTGGATCCCTTCATCCTTACCATCGACATGGCGGGCAGAGAGCGCGTCATCCAAATTAAACTGCTCCGTCAGCATGCCAATCACCTCCACATTATCGCGTCAATTGACCGGCTGTGTCCTCGCTTGTCAGCTGATTGATTTCGTATTCGGTCAAACCTGTTGTGTTGATAATTATTTCCATATCAACACCATAATCTCGGAGCATACTCGCCACCTTGCGAGCATGCT
>JAIRSO010000091.1 GCA_031255415.1 Oscillospiraceae bacterium | reverse complement strand
TCGGCGGTACTGCCGACGCTGCTGCAGGATTCGCTCCCGGACGTTCTGCAAACCTACTTGAACCAGAATGCCCCCAATAACGAATCATGCTGACACAAAGGATGATCATCCACTAAAGCCATCGAGCCGATAAGGCCAGCCCCGCACGAAGGCAAACGATCACACCAAAGATCACTGCAGCGCCAAAGCAAACCCCCGCGCCGGAGCAATCCGGCGCGGGGAGGGGATACACAATACCTCATCCCCAGAATGTCTTAATCAGCGGCGCGCACCGGGCGAGGGTTGCCTCGTCCGCTCCAGCGGCCGCTGTTTGAATATAGGAGCGCGATTATGAACTCATACTACAACCATTACAGCGCCCAATGGCCATACGCGCCCCAGGCATGCGGCTCATACGGCCGCGACTGCGATACCGACGACTTCGACTACCTACGAGAACAGGCTAAGCAGTATTGGGCGAGGGAGTTTGCGGAACTTTCCAGGCGAAACGCCGAGCGCTTGTGCAGGCTCTGCGCATACGCTCCAGCGCCGCCAAGGATGCCCGCGCCTCCCATGGCGCCCATGTCTCCTCCCATTTATATGACGCCGTGGCCGATGGTGCCGCCGCCACGGATCAAGTGCAATCATTGCGGATGCTCCGGTAAGAGAACGTGCTGCGGCTGCTGCGCGGGACCCGCAGGCCCGACTGGCCCTCAAGGCGCGATAGGTCCTCAAGGCCCCGCCGGTCCAATGGGGCCGCAAGGTCCGATGGGACCTCAAGGCGTGCCCGGCGCGACTGGCCCCGCTGGCGCGGCTGGCGCGACCGGACCTCAAGGCGCGACAGGCCCTCAAGGTCCCGCTGGAGCGACAGGCCCTCAAGGCCCCGCCGGCGCGACTGGACCTCAAGGCCCCACCGGAGCGACAGGCCCTCAAGGCCCCGCTGGTGAAACAGGCCCTCAAGGCCCCACCGGCATGGATGGATCCGACTTTATCACAACGTTCTTTGACGGCAAATTGCCCGCCAGCGCGCTGCCGATAACCGTCATGGGCACTACACAGCCCCTGCAGATCGTTTTCAATCCCGACCCCAGCATCAGCCGCCGCAATGGTATCACGCTGGACGCTAACAACCGCACGCTCACCGTTACCGACGGAGGATACTATCTCGTCAATTGGGACAGCGTATTCCAGAGCAAAATCGGAACGCCAAACCAATCGTTATGGGCTATTATTAACGAAGGCATGGGCGGAATCTCCGAGCGTTACGTTGAACTGGGGGGATTGGACAACGTTACAAATGATTTCACAGGCAACCATATCGTATACCTCAACCGCTTCGACACCATAGCTTTCGAGTTCGCGGGCGGCGTAAGCAGCGATTCGTTTACGCTGGAAAACCTGGTGATCGACGTAAGCCAGCTTAATTCATGGCAATGACCGGCTCCCGCCGCCGCTCGAAGAGGAGCGCCTCCTCCGTCGCTTTGCGATAAAGGAGGCGTTTCATTGTTCATACCTCCATCAGCGCCTCGGCTTTCCTCATATCCTCCATGCTGTTAACGCCAGTCGCCTCGCCGTTATTCTTAAGCCGATACACTTCAACGCGCTTGCCCATCGACGCGTATACCCCGGCCGCGGCTGTCAGATACCGCTCCGGCGGATTGCGCCGCTTGTCATACGGCACTCGCGCCAGACAATCCCACATATCGGAACCGTTGAATACTTGTATGCCCACGTTGACCTCGTCGATCAGCTTCTGCTCCGGCGTACACGCGCTCTCCTCCACTATGTCAATCAACCGCCCGCCGCTGTCCCGTATCAGCCGACCGTAAGGCGGTATCGGATGGATCACTCCCGAAAGCAGAGTCTGATCCGCTCCGCTCTCGACGTGCTGGCGCAGTATCCCCTGATACGTCCCGACGCTTAGCAGCGGCATGTCGCAGTATAACACCATCACCGGGCCGGTGAATCCCCTCAGCGCCGGTCTCGCGTATTCCGCCGCGTGCGCGGTGCCGTCCAGCGTCTCCTGCACCGCATAGTTGTACGCGGGGCCTAACTCCGCCGCGACCTGCTCCTTGCGGTATCCCACTACTATCGTTATATCCCTCGGCGCGGCAAACGGCAGATGATCCAGCACGTGCCGTATCAACGGACGGCCTCGTAACAGCCTAAGCGCCTTGGGCAGCTCTGCTGACTCGCTCTCAAGCCGCTTGCCCTTGCCCGCCGCCAGTATCACAATCTTGATCGGCGCGTTCAATACGTCCACACCCACGCGTTTATCCTCCAAACCCGAACTCTTTCAGCCAATCCCCCATCAGGCGCGTCCAATCCTTAGCCAGCGGCTGATCCTCGCCCAGCCCGATCCCGTGACGGCCATAAGGGAAAATATGCAGCGAGAACGGACGCTTATGCGCCGACATCGCGGCCGCGAACAACAGCGCGTTTTCAACCGGAACAACGGGATCCTCCGCCGTGTGCCAGATGAACGCGGGCGGCGTATCCCGCGTCACCCATTGATCCGGCGAGAGCATCCGCGCGGTCATCCCGTCAACCACCCCGCGCCCCGTCAACGATTGAAACGATCCCCTGTGCCCCAGCGATACCGCCACCCCGCTCATCACGGCGTAACAGGGCAGTATCGCGTCGGGACGGCAGCTTACGCGGTCTATTGGATCCGCCGCGCCGGGATCGCCAGCGTCATACGTCGTTCCGGCGTGCGCGGCTAGATGCCCGCCGGCTGAGAATCCCAGTATGCCTATCCTGTCCGGCAGGACTCCCCATGACCCCGCGTTCGCCCGCACTACGCGGATCGCGCGCTGCGCGTCTGACAGCGGCGCGGGATGGCTGTACGGCGCGACTCGGTAACTCAACACAAACGCGTGCACGCCGCTCTCGTTGATCTTGCACGCGATGGGCGTGCCTTCGTGCCGCGCCTTCGTTACGTATCCGCCGCCGGGACACACTATCACCGCGCCGCGCGGCTTATTGGACTCATCAGCCCAGAACGGCGTGAGCGTGGGCTGCGGCTGTCCGTATTCAGCGTTGAAGCCGGGCGCGCCTCCCTCCCACAGCGGGATCGGGTTAACGGGTCGATCCATGCAATATACTCCCCTTTCATTTGATAATCGGATGAGCCAGCAGGTCGGGTATCAGATCGGATAACCTGCCCGCGATACGGTGCGGTTGAACGGTAGAACCGTCCAGGTCGGACTCGACGGCCTCGCCTGTGAGCACCATTATCGACAGCAGTCCGTTGTTCACGCCAGCTGCTATGTCGGTGTAGAGCCTGTCTCCCACTAGCGCGGTCTCGCGTCGATCCGCGCCAATCCGCTCCAGCGCCGCGTCGATGATACCGGAGTATGGCTTGCCTATTATCGCGTCGGGTCTGCGGTTCGCCGCCGCTTCCACGAACGCGATTATCGCGCCCGCGTCCGGTATGAACCCCGTTTCAGTCGGACATACGAAATCGGGATGCGTCGCTATGTACGGCAGTCCGGCTCTAACATGATCGCACAACCGCGCCATCTTGCCGTAATCCAGCGTTACGTCGAACGCCAGTATCACATAATCCGGATTGTCGTTATCGACGGCGATCCCCGCCGACTCCATCTCCGCGCGCAGTTCGGGCGTGCCCAGCAGGAACGCGCGCTTATTCGCGAAAACCCTCGCGCAGTGCGCCGCCGCCGCTTGACCGGATGTGTATACCCTGCGGTGACGCTCCGGCACGCCCATGCGCTCAAGCTTACGCTCGTACATCGCGGCGGTTTTCGACGAGTTATTCGTCAGGAATAACGCCTCGCGACCCGTGCGCTCCAGCGCGTCCAGAAAGTCCAGCGAGCCGTCTAACAGCCGATCGCCCAGGTAGAACGTGCCGTCCATGTCCAGCATGAACACGCGCGTGGAAGATAGGTTTACTCGGTCGTCCATATCATTTCTCCGTTACGTCAGCGCGATAAACTGCCACGCGTACACGGCGGACATAAGCAGTATCAGCAATATGATAACAGCCGTAATCCCTCGCGGGATACGCTCGATCCGATCTGGCGATTCCTCGCCCGCCAATCTCTCGCCGCGTCCGCGCAGCGCGCTTAACAATACTACGCGCATCAATAGCGCCCACAGTACAAGCGATACGGCAGTCTGTATGGACGCGGTCAGCATGGTCTCCCGCGAGAACGTCTCATACTGGATATCCGCCGCGCCGTACCGCACGAGATTGTTGAAGATAATCGCGCTGGCGTTGTGCGTGAAGTGGTATATCATCGGCAGTATCAGGCTGTCCGACGCGAGGGCTAGCATAGCCAGAGGAACGCCTATCATTAACTGCGCGGGCAGTCCGGGCAGGGACAGATGCATCAGCGCGAACAGCGCGCCGCTTATCACAGCCGCGCGTCCGATCCCGTAACGCTCCAGCGAGGGCAGCAGAAGCCCTCTATATAACAGTTCCTCAAACAAGGCCGGAGCCGCCGCCGCGATAAGCAATTCCGTCAGCACGCTGTTATAATCCAGGCTGATAGCCATCCAGCCTCTGATCGTTTCCAGGCTCACGCCCAACCGCAGAAGCAGAGCCAGCCACAGCGTATTCAATCCGGCTAAGTATTCCAGCCCGACCAGAGCGGCAATCGCGGCGGCTATGCAAGTTCTGAGCTTCGGCGCGGCGGACAGACGCGAAAACGATCTGGACTCTGGCCTAAACTGATAGTACAGCGCCCATGGCAGTCCGAAAAACACAACCTCCAGCGCAAGATGCCATATCGGCGTCCAATCGCCCCGCACATTCACGAACAGCCGCGCGCAGAATAACAACGCCGACGATACCGCAAACAACGCGATAACCACGCCGGCTGGCGGTCTGCGTCCAGCGGGAGGGGTTTCGCTATTCAAGGGGTTGGCGCGATCGTCGTTCAACATGATAACTCGTAATAGCCGCCCGTGCAGTCGCGATACGCCAGATCGACGCGCACCGACGAAGGCAGAGCGGACTTGACCGACAATAAAGCAAGGTCGGGCGTGTTGGCCTCCGCGCTCATGTGCCCCAGCACGCAGTGCCGCAGTCCGGCAGCCGACAATCCGCGCAGTAAGTCCGCGCAGTCGCCGTTGGACAGATGGCCTCTGCGACCCAGTATACGCTTCTTGAGCCAGGATGGATAAGAACAAGCGCGAAGCATGTCAGGATCGTGATTGGCCTCGATCAGCAGGAGATCGGCGCCGTCCAGACGATCGATCCAAGCGCTGGATAGGTGTCCAAGGTCGGTGGCGGTTACGATACGCCGTCCCCTGTATTCGACGGCAAACCCGACCGGCTCCGCCGCGTCGTGCGGGATCAGGAACGGTTGGACGTTTACATCGCCAATAAAGAAGTCCGCTCCGGTAGTGAATACGCGCTGGTTGCGCGGATCAACGCCGGGGAATCCCGGCTTGTCCCGCATCGCCGCCCAAGTGGGCGCGTTCGCGTAGATGGGCACGCCGTAACGCTGGCTAAGCGTGCCCGCGCCCTTTATATGATCGGAATGCTCGTGCGAGATCACAATGCCGTCCAGGTTCGCCGCGCTCTCGCCAATAGAACAAAGCATCTGCTCCAGCGCGCGGCACGAATGCCCCGCGTCGATAAGCATACGGGTCCCACCCGCGCCAAGGAATGAGACATTGCCGCTAGAACCGCTCCTAAGCGGGCAGAACCGTATCGGCATGCGCCGCCCCCTTTTTACCGCAACGTTAGCGCCCAACGCATTATATCACCTATGGGAATAAATTACCAGTGTCAAAGGGAAAACTTTATCGCAATGGGATGAATGGAATGCATAAAAATAACGCGGCCGATCCCCCTCGATCAGCCGCGTCCCCCTCTGAAATACGTTAGCCGGCCTTCTTCGCCCGAAGAGACTCCAGAACGTCGTGGTTCTGGATCAGCATAAGCTGATATATCACCTTGTCCAGTTTCTGGCTCCAGCGCAGCGCTTGCTGGCTATCCCCCGCCAGATAAGCGTCCTCGGTAAGGCGCGTGAGCCTCTTGCACATCTGTTTTAAGAATACCTCTTTCATGCCGTTTCCCCCTCATTCGCATGAATCGCGCTTGTTCTTGACGGTCTCGCCGTATTCCGCGCGCATTCGCCGGGATTTGCTCAACCATCAGCGCATGATTATTATAGCGACAAGCAATCTCTATTTCAATAGCATATCCTGTCGAAACGAATAATCATTTGTCGATTCCCATAGATTTAATGAATGTTAACACATAATCCGTTGAATGCTGTATAAAGTTTCGGTTGAGGGCGGTTCGCGCTGTCGAAATTGCGCTGTGGGGTGCGGATCAGCGCGAAGATGGTCGGATGAAGGCGGGTATGGGCAGGGTGAGGGGAGGCGGGGTGGGGAAGGTGTTAAGGAAGTGTTGCGGTGGGTAGGGTGGGGAAGGGGGAGGATGCGCGAATCAAGGCGGGTAGAGCGTCGAATTAAGGGGGTTAGGCGAGGAGTTCGGTCATGACTTCAAGGTTGTCCATGATCTGAGCAAGGCCAAAAGCCGCGCATGCTGTCGGATCATTGGGTGTGCGGCAAGGTATTTTTATTTGATTCGACAGGGTTTCGGCAAGTCCGGCAAGCATAGCCCCGCCGCCCACAAGAGTCATGCCGCGCTCGAATACGTCCGCGGCGAGTTCGGGGGGGGTATGCTCAAGCACGGAGTGGATTCCTTCAATAATGTCGCGGATAGGTTCGTCGATGGCGTCGGTGAGTTCGTCAGAGTTGACGCGAACCGTGCGGGGGAGGCCAAGGATAAGGTTGCGGCCCGTGACGTCCATATACATAGGGACGTCGCGAGGGATGGCGGAGCCCATAGTGGTTTTGAGTTCCTCAGCAGTGCGTTCGCCAATCATAAGGTTATGCTTACGGCGGAGTTCGCGCATGATAGCTTCATGAAAACGATCGCCGCCAGCACGAGTAGAGTCGCGCACGACGACGCGCCCCATAGAGACGATAGCAATGTCCGTGAGGCCGCCGCCAACATCAACGACAAGGTGGCCATAGCCGCCAGTAACGTCGAGTCCAGCGCCAATAGCAGCGGCGACAGAGTTATCAATAAGTTGGGTGCGGCGCGCGCCAGCATCCAGCATCGCGTCACTAACAGATCGTTTCTCAACGTCAGTAACGCTGCCGGGAACGCAAAGAAACACACGCGGACGCAAAAGCGCGCGCCGACCCTGAACCTTCCGTAAATAATACCGAAGCATACGCGTGGTAACGTCGTAATCAGATACAGAACCGTGCTTCAAAGGTCGCATCAACAGTATATGTCCAGGCGTCTTGCCCAGCATGCGTAAGGCTTCGTCACCAACAGCAATAATGTTGCGTGTGTTGCGGTCCAAAGCGCAAAGCGCAGCCTCGCGAAGTACAACGCTGCGTCCGCGAACAGCCGCCAGACAAGTGGATGTGCCAAAATCAACCCCCACATCCTCGCGTCCCAGCACAGCAACCAGCTCCCTTTCAATGCAAGAATGCCTGTAAGGGAATGATTCTGCATGGTAGACAAAAACCCTGCAAGGCAAATCAGCCTTCGCTGTTTTTCCTCTTGTATTTCATGCAGGTAGCCTGCCCGCCGCGAAGGTGGCGTTCGGCTTTGTTAACGTCAAGCACATGGCGGACGCTACGAGCAAGCTCAGAGTGCAGGTAAGGAAGCCGATCCATCATGTCTTTGTGAACCGTGGACTTGGATACGTGGAATTTGCGCGCCGCGTCTCGGACAGTAGAGCCGCTCCCCGCCAGAAACTTAGCGATATCCAGCACGCGCTGCTCGATATAGTCCTTCATCATGATCCCTCCCGCTGGCGAATTCATGCAAGTGTATGCGGGGGGATAATTGGTATATGCAAAAACAAGCCCGGCAACAGCACGGTTTGTTTTCAACGCCAACGGACTATGGTATACTTGAAAAGAGCGAAGCGATAAGAACAATGTTGGCTAAGCGGATAAGGACGCAGACAAAACATAAGAGCGGCACATGGGTCCAGCGGCACGCTGGTCAGGGGGTCAAGGGGGGCGGATAGCCCCCTTGCGGGGTCTGGGGCAGCGCCCCAGCGTACTCCCTCCCGTCAACCCCACGTCAACCCTCCGTCAACCCCACGTAAGCCGCGAAGCGGCAAGGAGGCTGAGTCTTCTGCCGCTTCGCGGCTTACGCGGAGTTTACGCGGAGTTTACGCGGAGTTTACGCGGAGTTTACGTGGGGTTACGTGGGGTTGGGTACGGGGGGGGGGGGGGGGGGGCCCCCCCCCGGGGGGGGGGGGGCACCCGCAGCCCCCCCCCCCCCCCCCCCACACGC
>JAIRSO010000078.1 GCA_031255415.1 Oscillospiraceae bacterium | reverse complement strand
AGCCCCCCTGCGGGGTCTGGGGCAGCGCCCCAGCGCACCCAACCCCACCCAACCCCACGCAAACCCAGCGTAGGCCGCGCCAGCGGCAGGAACCTGAGCTTTCTGCCGCTATGCGGCTTACGCGGAGTTAACGGGGTTGGGGTGCGTTGGGGCGCTGCCCCAAACCCCGCAGGGGGGCTTCAGCCCCCCTTGACCCCCTGACCAGCGTGACGCTGGACCCATTTTGGCCAGGGGAGTCCATCCCTCCGCTACGGCGCACGGCAAGGAGTCAATCGCATCCATGCAGCAGGACTCAACCCTGACCCTGTCCAGACCTCCCCGCCTTGCGGCGGCTGACGGACTGCGCGCGCTCTGTATTCTCATCATCGCTTTATACCACTTCTGGCAGCAATCCTGGCTTGAGCTTACATTCCGCATCGGCTCAACCACCTTCACACTTCTCCCCTTACTCCGCACGGGCTACATATTTGTTGACCTCTTACTTATGCTTAGCGGGTTCCTCCTTTACCTCCCTTACGCCCGCTCCGCCGCTTCCTCCGTCCCACTCCCACCCCTCAAAGATTTCTACACTAAACGCGCCTTACGCATCCTCCCCGGCTACCTCCTCGGCGTATTCCTCCCCTTATTCCTGTTCGCACTCCCCTCGCATTCCTATTCCAACCTCCCTGACTTACTCAGCGACCTCCTTCCATACCTTACATTCACGCAAACATTATTCCCCCGCGTCTACCAACACTCCCGCCTTAACGCCGTCTTATGGACTGTTGGCGTCGAAGTCCACGCCTACATCCTATTCCCTTTCGCGGCGAAATCCTTCACACGCCGCCCTGCTTTCACTTACCTCACCATGCTCACCCTTGGCCTCGCCTATCGTCTCATAATCTATTCTACCCTCCCTGACCTCACGCTTTGGATCAACCAAACCCCGTCCTTCATCGACGTATACGCTAACGGCATGCTTGCCGCCTATCTCTACACCAAACGCCTATCCACCCCTCCTACCCGCACCGAACGCATCCTTTGCACACTCCTTTCTTTCACCACCCTCATCCTCATTTGGAAACTCATCTGCCTTCAATCGTCCCTCTCCTGGGACCTCCCTGGCCTCCACCTTGGGCAAGCCTTGATTCGTTTCCCTCTCACCGCGCTCGGCGCTCTCTGGCTCCTCTTTACGGAACGCTCGCTCCCCCTGTTCCGCTTCACCTTTGGCAACCCACTATTCCGCTGGATATCCAACATATCATACGCGCTTTACATATGGCATCAATGGCTTGCCGTGCACCTGCGCTCCACCTGGCGGTTCCCCCCTTACACAGCGCCTGAAAACCCGCAGTTCTCCGGCGAACAGCCCTGGCAGACACTATACATGATAACCTGTTTTGTGGTAAGCTTAACTGCGGCGGCCTTTGTCACATACTGTTGGGAGAGGCCGATCTTGAGACTGTTCAATCATCGTAATCGTAGGAGGTAATCATGCCTGTTGAGATCAGCGTCCAAAACCTGGAGGCTATGAAGCGTAGTTTCCGCGCCGACCCTGCCAACCGAATCCGTATGAACGCGATTATTAAGCACGGCATAGCGGACGCGGCTGAAAACGCGCTTGAAAAGAGCGTTAACCCTATGGCGTTTTCTATCGATATACCCACCGGCAAGATCACCGCGCAGATGAAAAGCGGGCGCTGCTGGCTGTTCGCATCCCTCAACACACTCCGTATTGAGGTGATGCGCAAGCTGAACCTTGAGACGTTCGAATTAAGCCAGTCGTGGGCCATGTTCTGGGACAAACTCGAAAAAGCCAACTACTTCCTTGAAAGCATACTTGAAACCCTTGACGAACCCACCGACAGCCGCCTTATTGCCCATTTGCTTAGCAACCCTGTCCAAGACGGCGGGCAGTGGGATATGTTCTGCGCGCTTGCCGACAAATACGGCGTAGTTCCCAAAGACGCGTACCCGGAGACATTCCATAGCTCCGAGACCATGCACATGAACCATCTTATCACCGCTAAACTGCGCGAGTTTGCTTGTTCGCTGCGCGAACAGCACACCACCGGCGCGCCCCTCGCAACCCTATCATCCCAAAAAGACGCTATGATGAACGAGATTTACCGCATACTAACCCTTTGCTGCGGCGAACCTCCCGAGCGTTTCGATTTCGAGATCCGCGACAAGGACAAGGGATTCCATCGCGACCTAAACATCACGCCCAAAGAGTTCTACGATAAGTACATAGGCCGCGCGCTTGACGATTATGTCAGCGTGATCAACGCCCCCACCGCCGATAAACCCTATTACAAAACCTTTACCGTCGCATACCTGGGCAACGTCAAGGGCGGGCGCGCGGTTAAATACCTGAACCTGCCCATCGACGAGCAGAAGGCTCTCGCTATCGCCCAACTCTCCGACAACGAACCGGTTTGGTTCGGGTGCGACGTGGGCAAGATGCTCAACCGCGGAGCCGGGATGATGGGCATGCATACGTTCGATTACGAGTCGGCGCTGGGCAGCGTGTTCGGCATGGACAAGGCTCAAAGGCTGGACTACGGACACTCGATGATGACCCACGCTATGGTACTGCTTGGCGTTAACCTCATCGACGGCAAGCCTAACCGCTGGAAGGTAGAGAACAGCTGGGGCAAGGACAGCGGGCAGGAAGGTTATTATATCATGACTGACGAGTGGTTCAGCGAATACAACTATCAAGTGGTTGTGAACAAGAAGTATCTCTCTCCCGATCAGATCAAGGCCTGGGAGCAGGAGCCGATCACGCTCAAGCCCTGGGATCCGATGGGATCGCTTGCCTAAGAAGCGTACATAACGCCGCGCCCGGATCATATGATGTAACGCTGGACGAGGATGGCCAGCCGACATGACGCGCCGCGTCTTTGCTAGGCGCGCGCGCATGCCGGTTGGCTGTTATTATACATCCAAAATCATGATATGACGCGGGAGGAACGGCATGTACGCGGTTATCTGGCCTAATAAACTGCGCGGAACAGTATCCGCGCCACCGTCGAAACCATGCGCGCACAGGCTGATGATCGCCGCTGCGCTGGCCGATAAGCCAACGACGCTGACAGGCCTGCCGCTGGACGTCTCCGGCGAGGACATTAACGCGACCGCCTCCGCGCTCTCCGCTCTAGGCGCGAGGTTCACGCAAGACGGATCGAACACGCTGGTTGAACCGATCGACCGCGCAGAGCGATACTCGAGGACGGCGGATCCCGTCCCCGCCATCGATTGCAAGGAGAGCGGATCGACATTGCGGTTCATCCTGCCCATTGCAGCCGCGCTGGGCAGGGAGGCGCTGTTCACTGGGGAAGGCGCGCTGCCGGATCGACCGATCAAGCCGCTGGCGGATCAACTCGCCGACCACGGCGCGAGGATTATCCCGCGATCCGGCGGCGAAACGAGACTGCCTTTCATTGTGGATGGATCATTACGCGGCGGGTTATGGACGCTACCGGAAAACATCAGCGGGCAGTATGTATCGGGTCTGCTGTTCGCGCTGCCGATGCTGGATAAGGACAGCCGGATAGAGCTGAACGGGCCGCCTGAATCCAGCGGATTCGTGGAGTTGACCATCTCCGCGCTGGAGTCGTTCGGCATAAAGATAATAAAAGAAGGCGGCGGATACTCGATCCCGGGCGGACAGACTTACCGCGCGCCAGGCTCGTCCGTAGCGATCGAGGGCGACTGGTCCGCGGCGGCGTTCTGGTATGGAGCTAACGCGTTAGGATCGGAGATCACCGTCGAGGGACTGGATCAACGATCGTGGCAGCCCGAACGCGCCGTATCATCCCTGCTGGACGCGCTGATACTGGGCGCGCCGGCGCTCGACCTAAGCGGCGCGCCAGACCTAGCGCCGATTCTGGCGGTAGCGGCGGTCGGGTTAAGGAGACCTGTCAGACTGTCGGGCGTATCAAGGATGCGGCTGAAAGATAACGATCGTATAAGGACGCTGGCCGAAAACTTGAGCGGCGCGGGCGCTCCGGTGATAGCGCTGCCAGACGCGCTTGTGATACCCCACAGCGAAGGGTTCCAGGGCGGCGCGGCGTCGCCCAAAGGCGATTGCAGGATAGCCATGGCGATGGCGATAGCGGGAAGCGTGTCGAAACGCTCCGTCTCGATAATCGGAGCGGAGCGCGTTTTCAAACATTACCCGCCGTTCTGGGCGGACATGGATAAACTGGGCGGCAGCGTAAGGTTAATGGAGTATACGCAGGAAGCCGTAGAGGCCGTCGAACGCTTGATAGAAATGGAGCGTATGCAAAAACAATAAGCGGGGGTTAAGCGTCCGTCTCCGGCGCGGGGGGCACGTCCTCCTCTATCATCACGATATCCTCGCTCGAGAGCGAGTCGTCGTCCGCCGAGTCCGCCGATACGCGAACCGGCGCGAGACGCTGGATCACCGCGAATGGATACTCGTTTATATCGTCCGCGTCGCCGGAGAGCATGCGCACCTTGACGGTCTCCTTGACCGCGTTCACGTCCAGCATGACGGCGCGCCCGTCCGGGGTATCGATCTCCTTGCCCGGCCTGGGCAGGGATCGGCGCGCGCGCTCATAATGATCCTGCTCGTACTTGAGACAGCACATCAGCCGCCCGCACAGCCCGGATATCTTAGACGGGTTGAGCGAGAGGTTCTGCTCCTTCGCCATCTTGATCGACACGGGCTGGAAACTGCCCAGAAACGCGCCGCAGCAGATAGGCCGCCCGCACGATCCTAACCCACCCAGCATCTTAGCCTCGTCGCGCACGCCTATCTGGCGCAGCTCGATGCGGGTCTTGAATATAGCGGCAAGGTTTTTGACGAGCGCGCGGAAGTCCACGCGTCCGTTAGCGGTGAAGTAGAACGTCACCTTGCTATTGTCGAACGCGTATTCAACGTCTACCAGTTTCATCTCCAGCTTATGCGCGGCTATGCGTTCCTGGCAGATAGCGTAGGCCGTCTTTTCACTGCCGGCGTTCTGCTCCACCTGGCGCAGATCGTCGTCAGAGGCCATGCGTATGATGGTCTTGAGCGGCTGGGGCACCTGCGCCTCGTCCAGCTCGCGCACGCCGGAGGCGACTATGCCCAGCTCCACGCCGCGCACCGTCTCCACGATCACCGAGTCGCCGATCGCCGGCGCGAACTGCCCGGGATCAAAGAAATACACCTTAGCGCCCTTACGGAACCTGATCCCGACCACCTGCGGCATGATCTATATCCTCCAGCCAAGAGTAAATCAGCGCGTCTATCACGCTCGCGAACGATATGAACATGCCCGACCTGCGCCTAGCCTGCGCCAGCGAGTCAAGCATGGACAGCAGCGTCCTGGCGGACGCGCGCTCTATCCGCTCGATAAGATTAAGACTAGCGTCCATCGCGGTATACGGCGCGTTCAGCCGCTCGAGCGCGTCGCGGACGACGTGCTCCATCGATTCAAACACCCGGTTAGCGCGGATCGCGCGCTCGGGCGGATCCTTTGCCTCGTCATAAACGGCGGTAATCAGCCTCGCCGCCGCCGGAACGTCGCCGAACGAGCGCACGCCGGACAACGCGCCGCGCACGCGTTTTGCGACAGGAGCCACCTCGCCGTCGTATCGAAGCGCGGAACCCACCGCGCCGCGAGTGAATCGCGCGGCTTCAGCCGCGCCGCGTTCGTCCATGCCGCGCTCGATCAGCACCCGCGTCGCCAGGCTTATGTCAAGCGGCGGCACAGGAACCCACACGCACCGCGAACGCACCGTCGGCAGCAGGCTAGCGCGCCTGTCCGCGGTCAAGAAGAACACGCAGCCCGCCTCCGGCTCCTCGAGGGTTTTGAGTAAAGCGTTCTGGGCTTCAGGCCTCATCCTGTCCGCTTCTTGTATGATGAGCGCCTTGTGCCGGCCTTCGAAGGCCTTGCTGGACAGCGCCGTCCTCGCCTCGCGAGCCTGCTTGACCGTGATCACGCGGGCTTTGCTATCCGGATCGTCGCCAGGCTTGATAATCGCGATATCCGGGTGGCTGCCGCGCTCCGCGCGCCCGCACGCGGAGCATTTTCCGCAGGGTCGATCCTGCGGCGCGGCCTCACACATCAGCGCCGCCGCGTATATCTTCGCCAGCGTGCGCTTACCCGCGCCTTCCGGACCCGTCAGCAGGAACGCGTGCGGACGCGCGCCGGTCTGGAACGATTTCAGCAGCAGCCTCGACTGCGCGGAAGGCCAGCGCCAGTTGCCAAGCATCGGCGCGCCCGTTACAGTTTGATGAACTTCTCGACCGGAACGACGAATATGATCGCGCCGCCGACCATCACCTCGATCGGGTAGGGCACGTACACGCCCGACGCGCCCGCGACCGGCGAAGGGGACGTGGCGATCTGCTTGCGCGACTTGCAAACCTTCTCGATAACCGCCATCGCGCCGTCAAAGCGGTCGTCCTCGACGCCGACCAGGAGCGTGGTGTTCCCGGCGCGCAGGAACCCGCCCGTTGTCGCCAGTTTGGTTACGCCGTACCCCTCGTTCATAAGATTGGATACCAGGCGCGACGAATCCTCGTCCTGCACTATAGCGACGATGAGTTTCATAGCCGATCCTCCTTCGCGTTCAATAATGGCGCAGTTACATCTGCGAGTGTCTAGTATACACCATTTTTAGCTAAGAGGCAAGGGTGAGGATTATTTATTGTCAACTAATTATTCGCTGGCGGGGACGGGGGAAACACCTCCGACATGTCGACCACGCCGTTTTCCAGGATTCCGACGGGTATCTTCGCTTCGCGTCCATACACGTTGACCGCGTACTGCCCGTTGGTCAGCACGCCCACCGTCGATCAATTCGGCGCGCGTTCCCTCCGGGAGGTTCATGAACTCGCCGTATTGATCATCGCGGTCCGCGCCTGGCGTTTCCATAAGCCGAGGCCTCCTTGCGTCAAGCGTAGTATTACGTAACTATTATACCCCGATCGCCGCGCGCGCGCAATGACGCGACGCCAGGGTACACAAAACAAGTATTGATAAAGCCATACCGCGCCACAAAAACGCGCGCCGGTTCATCATTTCCGGCGCGGCGTTGACGCGCGGGCGAGCATTGGCATATCCATATTCCGTACCGACGCCTTGCGGATAACAAACGATGGGAGCATGGTTATGGAGCGAATCTGGATCACGTGCGCCGCGGACCTTGGCAAGATCGGGCGGGATCCCGCGTTTCCGGCTAACGGCGATTACATCCTGCACGGCGACGTGGCGGTGGGCGGGGACTGGGAATCGCTTCCCCACGCCTCGGGCATAAAGCTCGACGGCGACGGCCATCGCATCGGTCCGTTGAACATGCCGCTGTTTTGGTCGCTGGAAGACGCCGCGATACGCAACCTGACGCTCGACCTTAACATCAGAACCCGAAGCGTGCCCGCGCCCAACAACTACGGCGCGGTCGCGGGGCTGGCTCAAAGCGCGTACCGCACGCTGATTGAGAACTGCACGTCATACGGCTCCGTCGAAGGCCATTTCGCCGTGGCGGGATTATGCGGGAACCTGAACGACTGCGACATGCTCGGGTGCGTCAACTACGCGGCGCTGCGCGTTGAGAGCTCGGAGGCGGGCGGCATAGCCGCCTTCGCCAACAACACGAACTTCTTCCACTGCCGCAACCATGGCTCGATCACGTCCAGCGACTCGGAAACCCGGTTCGGGCTGGGCGATATCGGCGGGATAGTCGGCACGCTGTGGGCTACATGGGACGCGCTTGAATCGACTTACGCGATCGTGGACTGCTTCAACGACGGCGAGATCACAGCCTACAGGACGGGCGGCGGGATAGTCGGCTTCCTGCGCGGCGGCGACAAGATACGCCTGGAGGTGCTCAGATGCGTCAATCGAGGCCAGGTAAGAGGCAGCCTCCGCGCGAGGGAGGATCCCATGGGCGGCGTGCTGTTCGGCGGGATCGTCGGGCAGGGCGTGTCGTTCACGCGGGTTCAGGACTGCCTAAACAGCGGCGATATCAGCGGCTGCGGCTCGGTCGGCGGGATCATCGGCGAGGCGAGGCACCCCAAGTGGGGATGGCGCAACGTCAGCGACCTGCCGCCTCCCGATTACAGCAACCGCGTGGAGCGCTGCGAGAATCAGGGCAGCGTGAGACTGTACAAACCAGCCTCCCAGGACGCCGATCCATCCGCCGAAAACGCGGACTCGGAGAAAGCGCCGTGCAAGGCCGGAGGCGTAGCCGGGGCGCTGCTGTTCATGGGATGCGTGCGCGGGTGCGAGAATCACGGCGCGGTCGTCTCGGAGGGCGCGCTAACGGGCGGCATAGTCGGGCTGGTGCGTACCGGCGCGGTCGAGAAGTGCGAGAACAAAGCCCCCGTCACCTCCCAAGGCTCGTGTTGCGGCGGCGTAGCCGGACGCGTTGACCGCGTGCTCGACCATGATTCCTATCCGATGCCGCACGCGCGCAACGTCGGCATAGTGGAGTCCTGCGTGAACCGCGGCCCGGTGCGCGTCCAGGGCGGAGCGGATCGTCCAAGCGGGCAGGCCGGAGGAATCGTAGGCGCGCTGCTCAACGGCTCGGACGTGATCGACTGCCGCAACTGCGCGGAGATCATCGCCAAAGGCGACTACGCGGGCGGGATCGTCGGTTACTGCGCGCTTAACGGTTCTATAGCGTGCGGGCATGTGGAACAGAACCGGCAGACCGGACCCGCCGTAGCGGGACGCGCGCACGTCCACCGGATACTCGGCGGGCGCGGCGACGCGGCGAGCGTCACCCTGGACAATAACGAGGCCGCCCAGGACACGATGCTCACCGGGGACAATACCACCGACAGCGGCCTTGTATACGAGGCGCGGGTTGTGCGCCTGGACGATCCCCTGCTCAGCCCCGACGGGTTTCAGGGGGATACGGCGGTGTGCGGACGCAGCAAGCGTTTGAGCTGCGAAGGCTGTGTAGCCGACGCGGACCAGACAATGTGACGCGACCCAGCACCCCTCCGGCGCGGATCATGGACGATCCGGCTCCCGAAGCCAGGATTACAAAAGAGAGGTCTTCTCAATCGCCCCGCCTGGCGTCGGGATCGGAGCCGTTCAAACCGCCTCGTAACAGATGATAAAGCGCGAGCGCTACTTAAGATAACGGTTCCCTATACACAAACGAGGACTATATCGAATCACGGAAGCGTTGTACATTTTCCGGTTAACCGCCCGCGGCGCGTAACGCGGCGACCGTGTCCCACATACCCATATTAGGGAAGCGGGAAAGCGCCCCGCCAAAGGCGGCGGCCGTCTGGCGAGCCAGGCGGAACACTTAGTACGGACGCGGCGCCGCGCGCGTCCGTCGCCAAAGAGAGCGCGCGGGGGCTGATCCACGATCGATCGCCGATCAGACGGCCGCGAGCCGACGACAAAAATATCTGACAGGAAGGAAGTCAATTTATGGCACAGTCTTGCGGTTACTACAATAGCTATTATGGAAGCGGCAACCAGAGCGGTTGCGCGTGCAGCGTGTGCGGCGGAAGCCTCAACACGTCTGGCGGATTCTATGGCTATGGCAATGAGAATTGCTGCGGTCAGGGCGGCATCCCCGCCGGCCCCGGTCTGTATGACAGCCGCTGTTTCATCCCGATCCCCGATTTTTGCCGCGGAGTCACGTTCGCGCCCGGACCATAACAGACATACCCGCACTAAAGCTGAGATACATAGAACCCCGGCGAACGCCGGGGTTCTTTTCATTGCGCGGATTAAACGGAAGTTTGGCGGGTTTTGTCGCTTCGCGTTTCTCAACCCTAGGCACGCCCCCTTCCCTTGAGTTTCCCCTCTTGACAATGCCGACGCGTGCAGATAACATATATACACGATCACCTATCAATCAACCCAATCGCGAGAGGAGATACCCTGATGAAGAAACTCTTATCCATCCTGCTGGCCGCAATGCTGGCGGCGGCGTTAACACCCGTTATGGCGTTCGCATCGTCGCAGACCTATGAGCTGGCTCTCGTCACCGACCTGGGCACGATCGACGACCGCTCGTTTAATCAAGGCAGCTGGGAAGGCCTCGTGCAGTACGCGCAGGAGCACGGCGTTACCCACAAGTATTATCAGCCGAAAGAACAGTCCGACGACGCGTACCTGGACAGCATCCAACTGGCGGTCGAGGCTGGCGCGACCCTGGTCGTCACGCCCGGCTATCTGTTCGAAACCCCCGTGTTCATCGCGCAGGATATGTACCCGGACGTTAAGTTCGTACTCATCGACGGATATCCGCACAGCGCGGATTATTTGGAATACCGCACCGAAAGCAACACGGTGGGAATCCAGTACGCCGAGGAGCAGTCGGGATTCCTCGCAGGATACGCGGTCGTGAAGGACGGCTTCACCAAACTGGGATTCATGGGCGGCATGGCGGTACCGGCGGTCATACGCTTCGGCTACGGATTCGTGCAGGGCGCGGAGTACGCGGCTAAGGAAATGGGCGTGGACGGACTGACCATCAACTATAATTACACGGGCGTGTTCGCGGCTACGCCTGAAGCCCAGGCGCTGGCGGCTACATGGTTCAACGACGGCGTAGAGGTCATCTTCGGCTGCGGCGGCAAGCTGGGCAACAGCGCGATGGCTGCCGCCGAGGCCTCGCAGGATAAATGGGTGGTAGGCGTGGACGTGGATCAGTCCGGCGAGTCCGAGCGCGTGATAACCTCCGCCGCGAAGGCTCTGCGCGAGCTGGTGTACCAGTCGATAGACGCGGCGTATAAGGACGAGTTCCCCGGCGGGCAGAGCCTGCTGGTCGGCGCGGATCGCGGCGGCGTGGAACTGCCCATGGAATCCAGCCGCTTCAAGACGTTCTCGCAAGAGGATTACGACGCGATATACGCCAAACTGGTATCCGGCGAGATCACCCTTAAAACGGACGCGGATACGGACAACCCGGAGGATCTCTCGTCTGAATATATAATAGTGACCGCGGTTAAATAACGGCGCGATACGGGGGGCGGTTCCAAGGAGCCGTCCCCGATCGCGTTATGGTGTGTTATAATGAATAACGCCCCCGATAATTTCATCATCGAGATGCTGGGGATAACAAAGGACTTCCCAGGCGTGCGCGCGAACGACGATATCACGCTGAGGCTGCGCCGAGGCGAGATTCACGCCCTGCTGGGCGAGAACGGCGCGGGCAAGTCCACTCTGATGAGCATACTGTTCGGCCTGTACAGGCCGGACAAAGGCGTTATACTGAAAAACGGGCGCGCCGTATCCATATCAGGACCCAACGCCGCTAACGCGCTGGGTATAGGCATGGTGCACCAGCACTTCAAGCTGGTGCATAACTTTACCGCGCTTGAAAACATCGTGATGGGCATGGAGCCGACGCGCTTGGGACTGCTGCGCACGGATCAAGCGAGGCGGCAGGTTCTCGCCCTATCCGAAAAATACGGACTGCGGATCGATCCCGACGCGAAGATAGAGGACAGCACGGTTGGCGCGCAGCAGCGCGTAGAGATACTCAAGATGCTCTACCGCGAAAACGAGATACTCATATTCGACGAGCCGACCGCCGTGCTCACCCCCGGCGAGATAGGCGATCTGACGCGCATCATGCGCAGCCTAGCCGACGAGGGCAAGTCAATACTGTTCATCACGCACAAACTCAACGAGATTAAACAGACCGCCCAGCGCTGCACCGTACTGCGCAAAGGACGCTCGGTAGGGACGATGATCGTCAAGGATACGTCCGTCGAGACGATGAGCGAGTTAATGGTCGGGCGCAGGGTGGATTTCAGTATCGATAAAACCCCGGCGAAGCCGTCGCCAAGCCCGATGCTTCGAGTCGAGAGGCTGACCGTCAAGTCGGGGAGGCAGCAGAAGCCGCTGGTACGGGACGTATCGTTCGAGGTATACGGCGGGGAGATAGTCTGCGTCGCGGGCGTGGACGGCAACGGGCAGAGCGAGCTGGCCTACGCGCTGGCGGGATTGATCCCGGCGGACGCCGGGCGGATATACATAGCCGGGAAAGACGTCACGCGCTCGCCCGTCCGCGCGCGGAATATGCTGGGGCTGGCTCACATCCCGGAGGATAGGCAGCGCTACGGGCTGGTGCTGGATTATTCTGTCGAGGAGAACCTTGCCCTTAAGAGTTACTTCCGCAGTCCGTTCCAACGGCGCGGGTTCCTGTCGTTCGCGGTTATGCGCGCCCACGCGGAGCGGCTGATGCGCGGCTTCGACGTGAGGGCGGCTCAAGGTCCCGCCACGCGCGCCCGGAGCCTGTCGGGCGGGAACCAGCAAAAGGCGATCATCGCGCGGGAGATAAGCGAACTGCCCAACGTATTAATCGCGGTTCAGCCTACGCGCGGGCTGGACGTGGGCGCTGCGGAATACATACATCGGCGGCTGTTAGCCGCCAGGGACGAAGGCAAGGCGATACTGCTCGTCACGCTGGATCTGGACGAGGCGCTAGCCATGTCGGACAGGATTTTTGTTATATATGAAGGCGCGTTCGCGGCGGAGTTCGACGGCGTTAAGGCCGACGCGCGGGAACTGGGGCTGCGCATGGCCGGATCGGGAAAGCGGGTTGACTGACGGATATGGATAGACGCGGACGGTTCGCCCCGCTAGGCGCGGGACTCGCCAGCGCGGCCTCCTCGATCATAGCGATCCTGGTCGGCTTAGCCGTGGGATTCGCCATACTGCTGGCGACCAACCCAGCCCAGGCCGTTCGCGGGCTGGGCGTTATCGCGATGGGCGGGTTCAACGGCGGCATGAAGGGTATCGGGCAGGTGCTGTACTACGCCACGCCCTTGATACTGACGGGGCTGTCGGTGGGATTCTGTTTCAAGACGGGATTGTTCAACATAGGCGCTCCGGGGCAGATGATCGTGGGCGCGTTCGCGGGGATATGGGTGGGAACCAACGCCTCGTTCGTACCGCCCCCGTTATTGTGGGCGGCGGCTCTGCTGGCGGCGGCGCTAGCCGGCACGCTGTGGGGCGCGATACCGGGATTGTTCAAGGCTATGCTGAACGTGCACGAGGTGATAGCGTGCATCATGTGCAACTATATCGGCATGTACGGCGTTAACTATCTGATAAAGAACTCCAACGTATACGATCCGCTCAAGAATCAAACGATCGACATGACGCGCGCCGCGATACCCAAGGCCGGGCTGGACAATATATTCTTCAGCCTGAAGGGTCGCTTCCACGACGCGTCCAGCGTGAACGCCGGGATATTCATCGCGCTGATACTGGCGATAGCCATGCACGTAGTGCTGAACAGAACCGTTTTCGGCTACGAGCTGAAGGCGTGCGGCCTGAACCGGTTCGCCAGCAGATACGCGGGCATTCGGGAAAAACGCGGCGTAATGCTCTCGCTGGCGATAGCGGGAGGGTTGTCCGGGATCGCGGGCGGGCTGATGTTCCTGGCTCCGGCGGGAGGACTGCATATCACGGTCGTCGAGACCCTGCTGGCGCAGGGATTCAACGGGATCCCGGTCGCGCTGCTGGGATTATCCAACCCTATCGGCATAATATTCTCCGCGCTGTTTGTGGCGTATATCGATCAAGGCGGATACTATCTGCAGAGGCTGGAGTATATGCCGCAGATTATCGACGTTATCATCGCCGTGATAATATACTTTTCCGCGTTCGCGCTGCTGATGAGACAGGCGATAGACGCTTTGCGCTCGCGATTGAACCGGCGCGCGGACAAGCGCGCGCGCGGCGCGGGGGAGGAGCCTGTATGATCGGGTTCGCCGGGGCGTGGCCTGTTATAGTGTTCCTGGTTCAGCAGATGTGGTACTTCTCCGTGCCGCTGTTGATCGTCGCGCTGGGCGGGATGTTCTCCGAGCGCGCGGGCGTGGTCAATATCGCTCTTGAGGGGATAATGGTTATAGGCGCGTTCACGTCGTTATTCATGGTCAACCATCTGCAGGACTCGATGAGCGGACAGGGATTGCTGTGCCTCGCGCTGATAACCGCGGCCGCGTCCGGGATGCTGTTCACACTGCCGCACGCATACGCGTCGATCAGTCTGCGAAGCGACCAGACCATATCCGGCGCGGCGCTCAACATGGCGGCTCCGGCTATCGCGATATACATCGCGCGCACGTTCCAGGACAACCATGTCCAGCAGGTGCAGTTCAAGAACACGTTTAGGCTTGCCAGCGTGCCGCTGTTGGGGGATATACCGTTTATCGGCCCGCTGTTGTTTAAGAACGCGTATCTTACCACATACCTGGGTTTCGCGATACTTATCGTCTCGGCTATAGCGCTGTATAAGACTAAGTTCGGATTGAGGCTGCGCGCGTGCGGCGAGCATCCGCAGGCGGCGGATTCGGTGGGCGTGAACGTGTACCGGGTGCGATACGCGGGCGTGCTGATATCCGGCGCGCTGGCAGGGATCGGCGGGCTGGTGTTCGTGATACCCACGTCAACGGACTTCAACGCCACGGTATCCGGTTACGGATTCCTGGCGCTGGCGGTGTTGATATTCGGGCAGTGGAGGCCGGCTAGGATATGTTTGGCTGCGTTGTTCTTCGGGTTGATGAAGACGATCGCGTCCGCTTACTCGGGCGTGCCCGTGCTCAAGTCGCTGCCCATACCTAGCGATATATATAAGATGATACCGTATGCCGCAACGCTTGCCGCGCTGGCGCTGACCAGCAGGCGCTCGCAAGCGCCGCGCGCCAGCGGCGTGCCTTACGATCAAGGCGGCAGATGACCGCGTCCCCGCGCGGTCAGGCTCCGGCGTATGGTATCACGCGGTCGATGCGCCACGACTCGCCGTCCGTCGCGCCGACGAACCCGACCGCGCTCACGTGCCCGATGCGCTGCGCGGCAAGCGAGAGCGCGCCCCACTCGACCGGAGCGAGTCCCGGCACCGGGTATCTAAGCGGCACGATCTGCTCGTAAGCGCCGACCGACGACGCGAAGCGCTGCTGATACGCGCTGTTCGCCAGCAGCCGCGCCGCGCCGCTGTGATCCTGCGCAAGCGTCAGTTCCAGCCACTCGCGGCTGATCTGGCTGGGCGAGGCTATCCGCGCGGCTGGCGATACCGCGGCCGACGTATCAAACGCCCAGTCGATAGCGCGGCCTTGAATCGTCTGCAGTATCTCGGGCGGGTGGCTCAAGCGGCACATCGATGTAAACGCGCCGTCGCTGCCCTGTCCGGATACCGCCACCAGCGGCATCGTGGGGTGGGGCTGGGTGCGCAGGTTCAGTTCGCTGAACGGGCCTTGCACGGGCAGCTCGGTCTCGCCGCCGTCCTCGTAGCCGACGCTCAGCGCGCCCAGGCGCTCGAGCAGCCGCAGCTGGCCCAGCGGCGTTTTTAGTTGCGCGTGCGTAATGATCTCGTCTGGGACCTCGCCGCCCCGGAACTCCAGCTCAAGCAGGCCGCCCGGCCACTGCACCGCGTAAGCGTCGTCGCTAACGCCGTCGATCAGCAGTCCGCCGCGCATCGTCAGTTTCAGCGCCGAGCATGGGACGCGCGGTTCCAGCGGCCTGTATTCCAAATAAACGGCACCGTCGCGGGTAAGCGGGATCCCGCCGCCGTCCGTTTCGCCACAGAACCGGCCGTTGACATATAGCAAGCCCGGCGGCGCCAGCACTTGAAGCATCGGATGCATGCGGTGCACCTCGCTTTTCATTAGACCAAGGACACAGCCTCGAAGCCGGGCAAACGGGCGGGCCGTGGCCTCGTCTAATGGTTTGCCGACTTGCTCTGACACATCTTTATGAAGGCAAGCCGTCCGTTATACTGATTCAAGCGGAGTTGGCTCCAAAAATATCCGGCGCGCGGATAGGAAAGACTGCGATGTACAACAAAATCGAGCGGAGCCGCGCGTACCTGCGCGCTCTTATGGACTGGATTCGCCGGACTTACCCGGTCGATCCCGAGGATATCTCGCCGGCGCGGCGCGGCTTCTTCGGCGAGACATGGCGTCTGGATACTCCGGACGGACCGTATTTCCTGAAACTGAACTACTCCCCGTACCGCGAGCTGTACGCCGGCGGCTTCAGCGTTCTGGAGCGATTGCGCGCGAACGGCATAGGTTTCGTCAGCGAGATTGTCAAGGCGAACGACGGCGCGCTGTTCAAGCGGTGGGATAACGCGGTGCTGGGCGTGTTCCGCTGGATCGACGGCGAGAACGCGCAGGACGAGCGTACCAAGCGCGAGGAATATCGGATGCTGGCGAAGATATACGCCGTCAACGCGGACGGACTGCCGATACGCGCCGAGGATTTTTCAGCGCGCGCGGAGAGGGTATATCTTAACCAGTACGCGCGGTTGGCTCGTGATAATCATCAGACCAGCGCGCGGATAGTAAGGCTGTTCGACTCGCATAGGGAGAAGTTCGACAGGCGCGGGGATCGGCTGCGGATGTTCGCGGATCGATGCGCGAACGATACTAGCCCCCGGTTCATCACGCACGGGGACGCGGGCGGGAACATCATCGTCAATGGAGACAGGTACGCTCTGGTGGACTGGGATAATCCCGTGCTCGCGCCGCCGGAGCGCGACGCGTGGATGGGCGCGCTATGGTATGACTGGGCGAGGGACGCGTTCGAGAAGGCTATGCTGGACGAAGGCGTTAGTTATACGATCAATATGGACAGGGCGGCGTATTATTGTTACCATTCGTTTTTCTGGTACCTTACGGAGTATGTCGAGGCGTACTTCCAGCTTCGCGATATGGGCCGGGACTGGGCGGAGACGCTGTCAACCTACTTCAGCTGTTGGATCGAGGAAGGGGTAAGGCGCGCCGACGCGATTCCTTGACCGGAAATAAACCATCGCGCGCCGGGTATACTGAACGCGGGAGGGATGCGAGCGCATGCGCGGTTTCCTTTGGAAGTGTGCGGGAACGATCGCGGCGGCTGTCGCCAGCGCGTATATACTGCCGGGCATACGCTGCGCGGATTGGGAGCACGCGGCTGCGGCTGGCGTGCTGTTAGCTGTCGCGTACGCGTTATTCCGGCCTGTCGCGCGGATACTGCTGGGCGTGTTCAATCTGTTAACGCTGGGACTGATGGGTATCATCATAGACGCGGGATTGTTCTACGCGTGCGCGATGAGGATCGACGGGGTAGAGATAGACTCGTTCGCGTGGGCGCTTGCAGCGGCGTTACTGGTGAACGCCGCGAGAGCCGCGGCGGGGCTGGCGGGACGCGGGCGAACCATAAAGTAGGACGCAAACCCCTTGCCGCCACCTTAGAGGGAAACGCCTCGAAGCGGCAGAGGGGGCGCTGTTAGGAGCATGCCCCTTCGGGTACAACAAAAACGCCCGCGTATCTACCGCGTCAAGCCCTCCGTTACCTCCGCGAACAAACTCCACGGATACCTTTCCGGCGGTTTCGCGATAAACCGCATCGCCTCGCCTCTGGTGGGATGCGTTAGCTCCAGCGCATAACCCCACAGCGACGCCGTTTCCCCCGGGCGCGCCTTCCCATACCGCGCGTCCGCCCACAACGGAGCCCCTCTACCGGCAAACTGCACCCTTATCTGATGCGATCGCCCCGTCTCCAGTTGAATCTCCGCCAGCGTCAGAATTTCGGACGATCCAGCCGCCGCTATCCTCTTATAATGAAGAATCGCCTCGCGCGCGCCGGACTCGCCCTCGTCCGCGATCGATACGGTATTGGTCTTGCTATCCTTAACAAGATAGTCGCGCATCTCCCCGGACTCGCCGACGTTTCCCTCGATTACGGCTAGATACGATCTGCGCATGCGATGCTCGCGAAGCTGCGCGCTCAACCTTGCCGCCGCTTTCGACGTGCGCGCGAACGCGACCACCCCGCCCGCCGGACGATCCACGCGGTGCACCAATCCCAGGTAGACTTCTCCCGGTTTGGAGTAACGCGTCTTGACATACGCCTTCAGCATAGACAGCATATCGACGTCGCCGGACGAATCCGCCTGGATCGGCAGGTTCGGCGGCTTGACCGATATCAACAGATGGTTGTCTTCATATAATATAGCCGGGATCATGATAGCGGAGTCCAGCGCGCGGAGGCTCCGCAGGGGAGCGCGCCGCCGGTGCGGACAGGCAGACCCACCTCGCGCGAGTCTATCACGCCCGGCACGCCGCGCAGAGCGCGGGACAGCACGTTGGTTATCGCGGCGGGTTGTAACCCCGTCGTGTAACTGTTAAGCAGGAAGAACAGCGGCGCGCCGCCCAGCAATGACGCGAGCGACTCCACCAGCGGATACAGACTCGACTCCAGTTTCCACACCTCGCCATCCGGGCCTCGTCCGTATGACGGCGGATCGAGTATGATCGCGTCGTAAGTATGTCCGCGCCTCAACTCGCGCGCGGCGAACCGCCCCGCGTCGTCCACGATCCAACGAACCCCGTTCGGCGGCAGACCGGACAGCGCGTAGTTTTCCTTTGCCCACTGCGCCATGCCTTTAGCCGCGTCTACATGCGTCACGCGCGCTCCAGCCGCCGCGCAGGCCAGCGTCGCGCCGCCCGTATACGCGAACAGGTTCAGCACGCTAACGGGGCGATCCGCCTCGCGGATCATCCGCGCCATCCAATCCCAATTCACGGCCTGTTCGGGGAACAGCCCGGTATGCTTGAACCCCGTCGGACGGACATGGAAACGCAACTTCCCATACCGCATCTCCCAGCGTCCGGGCAGTTCGCGGCGGAACGTCCAAGACCCGCCCCCCGTCTCGGATCGAGAGTATACCGCGTCCGCGCGGCTCCAAGACTCAGGATCGGCGACCGGCCATATCGCCTGCGGATCGGGACGCGAGAGAATCACTTCCCCCCAGCGTTCCAGTTTCGCGCCGCCGCCTGTATCCAGAGCCTCGTAGTCGCGCCAGCCGTCGGCGATGAACATCGTTGAAGACATTACCGGGCTTTACGCACGGAGACTGTAGCCGGCTCGCCGTTTATATCCCAATCGCGAACCGCCGCTCCGGCTAACTCCACTCCGTCGGTCAGCGACACGCCCAGCGTGGCGGAGAGGATCATCTCGCGGCGGTTCGATACAGCCGCCGCCAGCGTCTGCGTGGTCTTTACGTCAATGTCTACGCGGTCGGTCACGTCAAAGCCCGCGTCCTTGCGCGTCTGCTGTATCTTGCTGATGAGTTCGCGCGCGAGTCCCTCCTCGATAAGCTCCGGCGTGAGCGTTGTATCCAGCGCGACCGTTACGCCGCCGTCGGATTCGGCGACATAACCCTCCGCGCGCGCGGGCTCGATGATCAGATCCTCGCGCGCCAGCTCGATCACCCGCCCCTCCAGCTCGACGCGCAGAGGCTCGCCTCGATCGAGGGTCTGGACTACGTCCAGCCCGTCCGCTTCAGCCAGCGCGCGGCGGAGCGATCCTAGCAGCTTGCCGTAACGCGGTCCAAGCGTCCTCAGCTGCGGCTTAACGTTGAAACTCAGGAACGATCGCGCGTCGCTGACAAACTCGATGCGCTTCGCGTTGAGTTCCTCCATAGCCAGCGCGGCGAAGTCGTCCGGCAACGTCAATCCCTGCGCGAACACGGCGGCGACCGGCTGTCGAATCTTTATGTTCGCGGCGGAGCGGCACGCGCGTCCAAGCTCCACCGTGTGTATCAGGGCGGACATGTCGGACTCCAGTTTCGGATCGATGAGCGAAACGTCCGCCTCGGGATAATCGCACAGGTGCACCGACTCGGGCGCGCCCTCGTCCTGGGAGCGCACAAGGTTCTGATAGAGCGATTCCGATAGGAACGGCGTGAACGGCGCGAGCAGTTTAGCCAGCGTGACCAGCGCGGAGTACAGCGTCGCGAACGCGGCCTCCTTGCCCCTCGGCATGCCCTTCGCCCAGAATCTTTCCCGGCTGCGCCGGACGTACCAGTTCGATAACTCGTCGACGAAATCGGAGACGGCGCGCGCGCTCTCGGTGACGCGGGTTTGATCCAGCCAGCCGTCGACCTTTTGAACCAAACCGTTAAGGCGCGATAACAGCCAGCGGTCCAGCGTCGTCAGCGAGGATAAATCAAGGCTCGCGCCGGGCTTGTATCCGTCGACGTTCGCGTATAGGATGAAGAACGCGTATGTGTTCCACAGCGTGCCCATGAATCTGCGCTGGGTCTCGGCGCATATCTCGCGGGAGAATCTGCTGGGCAGCCACGGCGCGCCGCTAACGTAGAAGTGCCAGCGCACCGCGTCCGCGCCTAGGTCGCTAAGAACGCTCTCCGGCGAGATCACGTTGCCCAGGTGTTTGGACATCTTGCGTCCTTGATCGTCCTGCACAAGCCCCAGCACCAGACACGTCTTGAACGGCGATTTATCAAACAACAACGTGGATATTGCCAGTAGGGTATAGAACCAGCCGCGCGTCTGGTCTACGGCCTCGCAGATGAAGTCCGCAGGGAACAGCGACTCAAACCGCTCCTTGTTCTCAAACGGGTAATGCCACTGCGCGAACGGCATCGAGCCGCTGTCATACCAGCAATCTATGACCTCCTTGACGCGGCGCGATTCCTCGCCGCACTCGGGGCACTTGATTGCCACCGCGTCGATATACGGGCGATGAAGCTCTATGTCGGCAGGCACGGGTTTACCGTCTATCGAGCCGCGCTCGCGCAGTTCCGCCACGGAGCCTATCACGTGGATATGCCCGTTCGGACAGCGCCAGATCGGCAGAGGCGTGCCCCAGTACCGCTCCCTGGATAAACCCCAGTCGATTACGTTCTCGATAAAGTTTCCCATGCGTCCATCGCGGACGTTGTCGGGCAGCCAGTTAACCGATTGGTTCGCGCGCGCGAGGCTGTCGCGTACCGCGGTCACGCGGATGAACCAAGTCGGACGCGCGTAATACAGCAGCGGAGTATCGCAGCGCCAGCAGAACGGATAGTCGTGCGTGTACGCGGACGCGCCGAACAGCAGCCCTCGTTCCTTTAGATCATTTATGATCATCGGGTCCGCGTCCTTGACGAACAGCCCGGCGAATGGAGCGTCGGCGGTCATGCGTCCGCGCGTATCGACTCTTTGCAGATGCGGCAGATTATACTGTCGTCCCACGCGCGAATCGTCTTCGCCAAACGACGGCGCGATATGCACCACGCCCGTGCCGTCGTCCAGCGTGACGTAACCGTCGCACACGACAAACCAAGCCTTCTTGTTAACGTCCGCGCCGTAGAGCGGGACGTAGCGCAGGCCTTCCAATTCCTTCCCGGTCTGGACGCGCTCGACCGTATAACCCTCCTTGAGCGTGCGCTCCAGCAGAGCCTCCGCCAGTATCAGCCGTTCGCCTTTCCACGATACCGTAGCGTATCTTTCGTTCGGCGCGACGCACAGCGCCAGGTTGCTGGGCAGCGTCCATGGCGTGGTCGTCCAGGCCAGTATGGACAGCGTCGGATCGTCCAGCGTCCTGAACCTTACCGTCACGGATGTTTCGGTCACGGATTTATAACCCTGCGCGACCTCGTGGCTTGACAGCGCGGTGCCGCATCGCGGGCAATACGGCACGGTCTTCGCGCCTTCATACAGCAAGCCCTTATCGTGGATAGTCTTTAGCGACCACCATATCGACTCGATATAGTTATTCTCATACGTAACGTATGGATCGTCCATATCCACCCAAAACGCGACGGCCTCGCTCATCGCGCGCCACTCGTTCAGGTAAGTCCACACGGATCGCTTGCATTCCTTGATGAACGGCTCGCAGCCATAGGCCTCAATCTGTTCCTTGCCGTCCAGGCGCAGCTGCTTCTCGACCTCCAGCTCGACGGGCAGGCCGTGAGTATCCCATCCGGCCTTGCGCAGTACGTCGTAGCCCTTCATCGTGCGATAGCGCGGTATCAGGTCTTTGAACGCGCGAGTTTCGACGTGGCCGATATGCGGCCTGCCGTTCGCGGTCGGCGGACCGTCGTAGAACACGAACGGCTTCGCGCCGTCGCGCAGGCGCATATATTTGGCGAATATGCCGCGCTCTTTCCAGAACGCGGAGATTTCACGCTCGCGGGATTGGAAGTCGAGTCCGGCGGACACGGGGTTGAACATTATGAATACTCCTCCCTGCATGGGCGGCATGATAAGTAATATTATATCACTGGTCAGCATGCTCAACAAGCGGAATATCCATGCGCGATAGTTAGGATAGGGAGCGGATTATTGATCAAAACCAATGGGCAGGAACGCAACCCCCCCCTTGTCGCCCCCCCCCTAGGGGGAGACATCGCGAAGCGACAGAGGGGGAACTCCTAAGGGGGCGACAAGGGCGCCTGCGTTCCTACCTATAAATATCCCGATCTTTTACAGCTGATCCTCGTTAACGTCAACGCGCGCGATCTTCGAGCGCCCCGCGAACCTCCATACTATAACCGCCAGCGCCACACTCACCGCCGCCGTGATAACGCTCCCCTCTATCGGCGCGAGTCCACCGGTCAGCAAATCGTTTCCGCTCATAACAATGTCCACTACATGCGGATAATCCTCTGGCAGTACGTTCGCGCCAAGCAGTATCCCAGTCGCGCCATTCCATATAAAGTGCGCGACGATAGCGGACCATAGGCTCCCGAATCGCAGCGTCATCAGCGCGAACAGCGAACCCGCAGCCACTATGTTAATCACGGCGGGCACGCCGGACTCGAAAGCCCCGGCGTGCAGAGCGGTGAATATAACGGTCGTGACGATCACGGCGGCGAGATTGCTATGGCGGCGCGCTATGAGCGAGAACGCGTAACCGCGTATAAGCAGTTCCTGCATAGCGGCGTTCAGAAACACCGCGATGATCCAGACCGCCAGCCAAGGCACGCTCTGAGCCTTAGCAAACCGCAGCGCGCCAGACGCGTACATCAGAATAACGACCGCTCCGACCCAGACCGCGCCGACAGCCAGCCCCGCGAGAGTATCCCGGCCAAAGCTATTGAAGATGTTAATAGCCAGCGCGCGCTTCTCGACCACGATCCAAAACGCCAGCGTCATGACGGACGCCGCGATAAACGGGAACAGTTCGGCGGTGAACCGCCAGAGTACGGGAGATTCGACAACGGGTATAAACGCAACGCCCAGAGCGAGCGACAGCGCCATGTATAACAATACCTTTATTGCGGTTATTCCCGCTCTTTTTACCGTATCCTTCACAACAGTTCACAATCCCCTCTCCCAAAGCGGAACGGGAACGGCTTGCGCCGTCCCCGCTAAAACCCGCCGAACCCCCGCGTTCAGCCGAAGTATCTCTTCAAAAGTCCGTCGAACCCCTTGCCGTGCCGCGCCTCGTCCTTGCACATCTCATGCACGGTATCGTGGATCGCGTCATAATTCAACTGCTTCGCCAGCGTCGCTAGCTCCTTCTTGCCGGAGGTAGCGCCGAACTCGGCTTCCGCGCGTAGCTCGAGATTCTTCTTGGTGTCGGGATAAACGATCTCGCCCAGCAGTTCGGCAAACTTCGCGGCGTGCTCGGCTTCCTCGAACGCGTAACGCTTGAACGCCTCCGCCACTTCGGGATACCCGTCGCGGTCGGCCTGGCGGCTCATCGCCAGATACATGCCGACCTCCGCGCACTCCCCGGTGAAGTTCGCGCGCAGTCCCTCTATCACGCGCTCGTCCGCGCCTTTCGCGACCCCGATCTTGTGCTCGTCGGCATACTGCTTGCCAGCGCCCATCTCGCTGAACTTATCCTTTTTCGCCTTGCATACCGGACAGGACTCCGGCGGCTCGTCGCCCGTATGCACGTATCCGCAAACCTGGCAAACCCATTTCTTCATATCGAGAAACCTCCTTCGCTATTAACCCTCTCGGGAACCTTGCGTTAATCCGCGCCCGCGCGCCTTACGCTTGATATATACCCCGGAAGGAGGCCGTTGAAACGCCCGCGTCTATGTTCCGCGAGAATAAATATCAAACCGGACGCGGCTCGTCAAGAGGGCACGGCGCGCGGCTCCTTATGGATCAGCGCGCTGGGAGGCACCCCTTTCATCTGCTTGAACGTGCGGCTGAAATAATACACGTCGCGGAACCCGCACATCTCCGCCACCTGGGTGATGTTATATACGCCTTCCTCCAAAAGAAGCTCGGCGTTGCTGATACGGATGCGCTGTATGTACTGCCTGACCGACGTGCCCAGCGACTTGCGAAACAGCGAGGATAGATACACGGGATTGAGATGCACCAAATCGGCCAGCATCGATGTGGTAAGCTGTTCGCCGTAATGCTGCATGATGTAATCCGCCGCCTTGCGCACCCGAAGATCAACGCTGGACAGCCTGGCCTCGTTGCGCGTCACCGACAATAACTCGCTGATGATCAGCAGCGCGTAAGCGTTAGCGCGCAGCACATACCCTTCTTCGCGCGATATCCACACGCGGTACAGTTCGTCCATCAGACGGACGACGTTGGGCTGAGTCCCTATGCGCGTGAGCAAGTTAAACGGCAGTACGGCGTTCTGGCGCGTATAGAAATCGTAAAGCTGGAAATTCATCGTGTAGCATTCCATCGGGCAGCAGGGCTTGCACGTGGCGGTGCGCTCGCTGCCCTGCGGCACGCATAGTAAGTCGCCCTTGCGCACCGTGTAGGTTTCGCCGTTGATCCTGTATGATGCGCAGCCGCCGACTACATAGGTAAGATCGATAAAGTGGGTGTGCTCGTCGGATATGATCCTCCATTTCGGCGTGCATGCCCGATGTATGAAATATTCCACCACCGCGTAAATGGAATCCAAGCCCTGGCCCGCCGCAGGCCGTTCAGCCGCGCACTTGACCACGCTTATATTGCTACGCATGCGCGCCCAACTCTTTCCCGAAGCCCGAAGGCGGCTTACTCCGCGCCGCGAGTTTGTTTCAACAAGATTAACGCGGCGGCGCGTAACCTTATTGTAACCACTAACGGACGCGCGCGCAATCGCCGTCTGCGCGCCGGACGGGGCGTGAGTTGGGAATATCTGATTATTGCCCCGCGTTGCTCGTTCTGGCTCACGGATTCATAGCGCCATGAACGGGATCGCCCCGCGCGGCTAAGCCGAACGGGACGATCCACTCGCCGCCGGATTCCAACCCGGCTCGATTATCCTACAAGATCGGTCAGACCGAGAGCGACAGCTCCACAGGCCCGCCTATCATGTTCCCTTCCGCGTCCACGGAGCGGAACACGAACGCGTTGATATCCGCGCCTTCATCGACCGGCGCGTCGTAGACTACGCGCACGGACTGGTTGTCGTCGGCCCACTGGAAGGACACGCCGCCAACGCCGCTGATCGCCAGGCCAAAGTCGTTCGGATTGACGGGGGCGCTGAACGCTATCGTCGCTCCGTCCGCGTCGGCAGCGGCTATGGATATCTCCGCGTTGTACGCGGACTCGACAGCCGCGCTGGTAAGAGGCCTTATCTCCTCGATAGGCTTAAGTACGCCGGCCTCGTCCAGATCGGAGCGCCAGTTGCCCAGGATCGGCCAATACTCCTCGCCTTCGGGCAAGCCGCTCTTTGGCGTGTTCTGGAGCAGTTCCGGAGCCCATACCGGGGTTTGAGGGGTAAGCGTGTTATAAGTCGGGCGGAAACGCATCCGCGCGGCTGTGGCGTTCGGGTTGGTCGCGTTGGGATCGTACTTCTCGTACTCGATATCCATCGCGATGACGTAGCCCTGCAGCGCTTCTATCTTCGCGTTGCGCACGCCGAAGACGACCTTATCGCCCATCGGAACCCTGTAGCCTTCCGTATCGGGATACAGGATCAGCGTCGCGCCGTAAGGCTGCAGATATCCGCTCTGGGGCAGCCACGACGTGCCCGCGCTGATCTTGTTGTCGTAGTCGTAGATATCCGCCGGGATGGCCTTGCCATCGATGAACAGCCGCACCGGATCGGTGAAACTGTTGTAATTGACCAGCGGCGTCGTAAACGCGATACCGGAGCCTACGTCATGCCCCAGCGCGCTGTTGTCGGATATGGAGTGGCGCAGAGCGTCCTTGACGGTCCAGCCGCTGATCTCGATCGTCTTGGTATCCTTCGATCCGACAGCGGCGGCGGTGTACTGCCCCGCCTTAGCCTGATCGGCCGCCAGAGCGATGGTGACGATTCCGTCCTCGGCTTCGCCCGTTAATACCGTGGCTCCGTCGGTCAGCGTCAATTCGACCGTATCCGCGTCCGTGTGGAACTCGAACGTCATGGGCACGCCCTCGGTGACGCTGTTGGATTCCGTCCACAGCACGTGCTTACCAGGCCGCGACCAGTCAAGGTACGCGCTGGGGATGAAGTACGGATTGCGGGATAGAGCGGCTACGCTGTCAAACTCTTTCGTGGGCAGGATCGTGCCGCTGCCGTCCGCCGCGGCCAGCCCGTCGCCCGCTCCGGTGTTCGGGTTGACGGTCAGCGTGCCCTGGTACTTGCGCACCACTTTGTCAACGCCATAGTAGGCGTGATCCATGATCCCGATGAGATCGGGCAAATCGCGATCCTGATTCGCGTGCGCCTGGTCGCGGACGACTATGCCGATGTTGCCGCCCTGGCCTAGGTACTCGTACGCTTCCTTAGCCGCGTTCATCGTCAACACGGTCGACGGCGAGTTAAGCCAAGCGTCCTGGCCTTCGCCCGTCCAGCAGACGAAATAGCGGTTCTCTGTCAGCGTGACGAACGCCGCTACCATCGCGTGCAGATCGAACGGCGTGTTATCCGCCAGATCGGGGCGGACGGTGAATATCTGCGCCCGGTCGGAGAACCATTGATCCTCGCTGCCGTTCTGGATCGCGCGCTGGATGCTCTCGTTCAATCCATACGCGTAGTCGTGCACTACCACGCCGCCCGCGCCGTTCTGCACGGGAGGCTCGTAGCTGAACAGCTGTCCTTCCGTCGAGTAGCGGAAGCCCGTCAGCCCGCCGCCGCCTGGATCGCTCAGCGCGATTATGTCAAAGCGGGTATCGCCGTCGTCGCCCGTGTCGAAGAATCCTCCGGCGAACGCGCGCTTTGCCATATTCGAGCAGCCCATGATGGCTGAACTGTACACGTCGATATCGGGGATGCTGACGTTCGGGTTCAGCGCGGCCTTCTCCTCATCGGAGAGGAGCATATAGTTTTCGATAGCGTCCAGCGCGCGGCTGGCCATCCATCCGGTATGCATCAAGTCGCCGCTGTCCACGGGATATTCGTTTATGATGGTGTTGTCGTTATACACGATCGGATCTTGCGGCGGATACAGCGCCTCGTAGCGGCTGATCTGCCCCGCGTCCGGGTTGCTGCTGTCGTCCACGGATATGTACGCGTATCCGTTTTCCAGCAGAGTCCGTATCTGCTGTTCGGATATGCCGCCTACCTGAACCAACACGGGATAACCCGCGCCGTTGCGGCTGGCCTTCGCGTCGCGCGTCACTCCGTCCACGACGGGCGCTTCCTCGGGGAAGCGGATATTGAACCGATGCGCCACTCCCTGCGACGCCTCCTCGGAGCGGTAAGCGTCGTTATCGGGGTTGGTATCCTTGATGAGGATGCGGACGGTTTTGGTGGGAAGCATCGTCTCCGCGACGATATCCATATGCGCTTCCCATGTGTCGCCGTCCTGCCAGTCGGCGTATTCGCCGGGGGTTTCAAACGTCCCGCCGGAGTGCTCGTATGACTTTACGGGCACGTAGTTGGAATAATAGATACCCTCGCCCCGGCTCGAGCGGTCCTGCACGGTCATCGTATACGAGCCTTCGGGGAGCGCGGGCTGTTCGGTCCAGCCGCGCGCGGTGGATTCACCCCGGTTGATATCGGCGACCCACGCGTAGCTGTAGTTATCGTCAATCGATGTGATAGTGGTGTCGCTCTTGAGCGGATCCAGCCGATGCCCGAACACGTAATAGCTTAGCATGTCCTTAAGCTCGGCGGCGCGCGCCTCCCACTCGTCCGGCGAGTCCACGATCCCGTTGCCGTTCGGATCGGCGGACGGATCGAAGAACGCGAACAGATCAGGCAGGCTGAAGTTGTCCGCAAGCGACTCCAGTTCAGCCGGATACGGGAAATATGAACGCGGGGCTTCCGTATTCTCCGCGACGGCGCCCGCCGCGAACGAACCCGCCAGCAGCGCGGCGGCAAGCGCCAGTACCGCGAAGCGTCTGAATAGTTTCCTCATGCCATTTCCTCCACAATTCATGTTAACGTATAACCGGGTACGCGCGGATAACCCGCGGATTACAGGAACCGCACCTCCTTCCGCTCCGTTACAAGGAGCCGACCGGAGCCAGTATACAGCCGGGACGGCTTGTATTCCATATACAGGCAATAGGTTTTTTGTATTTTCCGTATATAAGGATGAAGGGTAAAAACGCGTGTTTACACCGTCGTTCCAATCCAAATCATAACATTCATATAGGCAAACTGTATTCCTCGCCTCTATCGTTTATGAGCTAAGGAGGCGATGCCATTATGGCAACATACTTTTACGCAAGGGTATCGACACTGCAGCAGAGCGCCGACAGACAAACGATCGCCGCTGCGGAATTCGGGGTCAAGGAAGAAAACATCTACACCGACAAACTATCGGGCAAGGACTTCAACAGGCCGCAGTATCACCAAATGTTAAACAAAGCTGAAAAGGGCGACTTGATTGTAATCTCGTCAATCGACAGGCTGGGGCGCACATATCAGGAGACGCTGGATCAATGGCGAATCATAACGAAGGTAAAGGAATGCGATATCTGCGTGCTTGACATGCCGCTGCTTGACACGCGCCAAAAGGGGGATCTGACTGGCGCGCTGATAAGCGATATTGTGCTGGCGCTGCTCACCTACGTAGCCAACGCGGAGCGCGACCACATCAAACAAAGGCAGAAAGAGGGCATCAGCGCGGCGAAACTGCGCGGGGTTAAGTTCGGGCGGCCGGCCAAGAGGCGCGACCCCATGTGGTACCGGATGCTGGACGAGGTGCGCGCGGGCAGGCTGTCGCATAGAGGCGCGGCAAAGAATCTGGGCGTGTGCCATAAGACATTCTGCCAGTGGGTAAGAGCGCAACCGTAGCCGGGGACAAACGGACGGAAGGAACGGCTCCTTTGTCGCGTCGAGACGGAGGAGCCTTTCCTCTCCAAACCGAGAATTGATACCGAGAATTGATAATCCAGCCCGCTTGCAATTGCATTTCCTATTGGGTATAATGGTTAGCAATTCGTCCGCACCAAAGGGGGCTTGTTCCTAATAAGGATAAGCCGCCGCGAGTCAGGAGGCGCGTTCATGGCGGCACGTTCCAGCAACCCCGGCGGTGCGCAGTCCACCGACGACGCTCTCCTGCTGGCCTTGCTGCACTGCTCGGATTATAAATATAAACAAAGCCGCTTCATCAACCAATACCCGCGCGTACAGTCCTCGATGGACGATATGTTCCTGGTAGTAATGCATAACCTCATACCGCTGTTCGCACAACACCGCGTAACCATCGACTTGCTTACGCAAGCCAACGAGTCGCACAAGCCATACGCCGACATAGAGCCGAGCACGCTCGTTAACAACCTTGACGAGCGCGTCATGAAAATAATCGCCAACATGGGCATAAGGATAGCCGGCTCAACCATCCAAGTCCTGCAGCCCTCCGAGATAGTCGCGCCCAAACAAGACGCGCGCATACTCGTAGGTTATATCGCGAAAACCATCGAGATACATATGCGCGCTTACAAGAGCCATCCGCATAAGCTGTCCGCGTCGCGCGAGAGAACCCTGCGCGATATCGAGCAAAAGTGCCAGTATGGCGAGCGTACCCCGAACCTTATATACGCGCTGTCTGACGATCGGTTCGACGATCTGCTCACGGCTGCGATACGGCTGTATTTCGATAACAGCGTGGATCTGCGCCTTACCTGTCCCGTAAACGATCCGCGGCTCGTCTCGCCCATCGTTCGCGATATCGAGGACGAAAACCGCCGCGAGCCAGCCGCCACCCTTATCAAGTTTTATTCGGAGCGGCGGCTCGGTTACACGGAAAATGATTTCACCGACATGTTCGTGCGCCAGGCGAAGGTGATAGCCGCCAGCCAGTGGTCCGCGCCGGCGCTGAATGCCACGCCCGACGCAACGCCAACGGGCGAGACCATTCGCGGACTGGACAGCCTGCCCAGCGCGGACACGCTAGGCTACAGCAGGCTATCGGAGAGCCAACTGCTGGACTATATCGCCTGGCGCGCGGCGTACCGCTCCGGCGGGGAGCCTCCGGCTATACCCGAGGCCGTGCTGCTGCACGCCTGCGAACTGCTCAACGGCGTAGGCGCGGACAACCCCCACGCCATCATGGCAGAGCTCGCGCGGCTCTTGACCGTATACGCCAAAGTAAGCCGCAAGATAGTCACGCGCCTGACCGCGTGGATACGCGACCTATACGTCCTACGTTTCATAAAGTACCCCGTCAAGCGCGCGCCGCGCGGACAGGCGGATACGCTCCCCGCAAGCGATCCGCCATACGGCTTTACACAGCCGTTCTCGAAGTATATCGAGCAATACGGTCTATGGAGGTTCTACCCCGCGCTATCGCTGGGCGTTGAGATGGAGAAATCGCTCTCGCCGGATCGGCGGTTCGATATGTACGCGTCCATATCCTCCTATAAGATTATGTCCAGCAAGATATACTCCGCGCCGTATATCCCTCTGTTGAGGGCGTGCTTCGCCGCCGCGCTGGACGGCGCGCAGGGCTTGCTGGACAAAGCGCGCGGCTACGACGCGTTTATGCTGGATCAACATTTCGGCAGCGGTTGGAACGCGTTCGACTTGGCGCTCGCGCATTATCCCATAACGCACCGATTCCCGCGCGACGCAGCGCCCGTGCGCACGCGCCTATCTCTGGACTCGCCGCGCAAGCCGGAGCCTCTGGAGCAATTCATACGCCGCCAGAACGGCTGGGCGTGCAGGAGTTACGCCTCGCTCACCCCTGTCGCGTCTGTTTTCGCGGGCTGGTTGATGCGCGCTCTGGATTCGCATCTTCGCGAGATGATACGCTTCCCGTCCAAGCTCCAGCGTCCCGGCTTCATGAACGACGGCGTAAGGGCGATGCTGGCGCGCTGCTACGAGGATCCCTCGTCTATCGACGCGATAGCCTCTCTTCCGCTGGACGAGACCGTCAAGCAAGCGGTTGAGATAACTCTGCGCCGGATGTATCCCAAAGGATTCGTCGCGCCGGACGCTAAGCCGGCCAAACGCGCCGCGCGCGGCTCTCCCGACGCTGCGATCATCGATCAAAAGCCCGTCAAGGTGGACTTCTCCACGCTGGATAGGGTGCGCACTGACGCGGACTGGGTATTCGATAGGCTGACCGCGTCGAGCGGCGAGAGCGAAACCAGCGCGGCGGATACCCCGGTCGAAACGCCGCGAGAGGAACCGGCTGCCGCGCCCAACCCGGGGAACGCGTCCGATTCCTGGGATGAACTGTTCCGCGCGCTTACAAGCGTCGAGCGCGACGCTCTGGACGCGTTGCTCAATAATCCCGCGCCGGCGCAGACGCTGAAGGTTCTCGCCCAGCGCCAGAACCAGCTCCCCGCCGCGTTTATCGAGAGCGTCAACATAAAGGCGCTGGACTATATAGGCGATACGCTGATAGAGGACGCTAACGGTTATCGCGTCGTAGAGGACTATCGAGGCGACTGCGCGCGCGTCTGCGCGAAACGTATATCGGCATAATAACAACGCCGTCACCGGAGGACATAAATGGCAAGAACCGCGCCTAAGCGGATAGCCGCTACCGTGTTGAACGCCCTGAAGGGCGGGGTAGTGCCGCGAGTCGGGCTAGAGTATATCGCGGTCGGACGCGCGCGCGAGATCGACGCTCTCCTAAAAGATACGGAGATCATCGAAGAGGGCGGCGCGGCGTGCCGCTTCGTGGTGGGTCGATACGGCAGCGGCAAGTCGTTCCTGCTGCAAACCATACGCAATTACGCTATGGAGAGGGGCTTTGCCGTCGCGGACGCCGATCTATCGCCGGAGCGCAGGTTAAGCGGCACGCAGGGTCAAGGCGTTGCTACCTACCGCGAGTTAATGAAAAACCTCTCCGTCCGCGCCAACCCGGACGGGGGCGCTCTGCCCATGATACTGGAAAAGTGGATCACCTCCATCCAACAAACAGCCTCGGAGGAATTGGGGATCGACGACGCGGACAGTCCGGTTCTGGACGCGCTCGTGCGCAAGCGCATCCTCTCCATCGGCTCCGAACTGGAGGGGATGGTGAACGGCTACGACTTCGCGCGCGTGATAGTCAAGTACTGGCAGGCCTACCGCGAATCGGACGAATCCGCGCAGTCGAACGCGCTTAGATGGCTTCGCGGCGAATACGTATCCAAACTGGAGGTTCGCCGCGACCTGGACGTGCGCACGATGATCGACGACGACAACTGGTACGAGGCGCTGAAACTGTTCGCCGCGTTCCTCTCTCGCGCGGGATACAAGGGCATGCTCGTCCTCATCGACGAGGTGGTCAATCTATTCCGCATCCCGTTCCGCGTGACGCGCCAGTATAATTATGAAAAACTCCTGGCGATGTACAACGACGCTCTGCAGGGCAAGGCTTCGCACATCGGGCTGATATTCGTCGTCACGCCGCAGTCGCTGGAGGACTCGGAGCGGGGCATATACAGCTACGAGGCGCTGCGTTCGCGGCTTACCGAGGGTCAATTCGCCGACCCGGAGGCGCGCGACCTGCTAGCGCCGATCATCCGCGTCAGCCCGCTTACATATGAAGAGATGTATGTATTAATGGAGAAACTGGCGCGGCTGCACATGGATTTATACGGCTATGAGCGCGAGATAACCCAGGATGAATACGTCGCGTTCCTCAAGACCGAGTATGAGCGCATCGGCGCTTCCACCCACATCACCCCCAGATCAGTCATACGCGACTTCGTGGAGATACTCAACCGGCTGTATCAGTACCCCGACCAGACCGTTACCGATATAGTCGCCGCAAAGGATATACAACTGTCCGACGACGAGGACTCGCCGGACGACGTGGACGGGTTCGCCAGCTTCACGTTATGACCGCTAGGGATCCCTTCAGCCGACTGGCTCCCGCCGTACAGGAATTCATACTGCGCAGCGGCTGGCCGTCTCTGCGCGCGGTGCAGTCCGCCGCTATCGGCGCGATACTGGATACCGACGACAATCTATTGTTAGCGACGGGCACCGCGTCCGGCAAGACGGAGGCGGCGTTTATGCCCGTCGTCACATCGTTGTTGAATAAACCCGCGCGTTCCGTCGGCGCGCTGTACATATCTCCGCTCAAGGCGCTGATCAACGATCAATTCGAGCGGATCGGATCGCTGCTGTCCGAAACCAATATCCCTATAACCAAATGGCATGGCGACGCGCCGCAATCGCGCAAGCGGCAATTAGCGGAGCGTCCGCGCGGGATACTGCAGATCACGCCCGAATCGCTGGAGGGGCTGCTGGATCGCGACGGATCGTCCGATCGTGAGGGCGGATGCGCGCGCATGTTTTCCGATCTGCGCTTTGTGATAATCGACGAGGTGCACGCGTTCATGAGCGGCTCGCGCGGGATACAGACGCTATGTCTGCTGGAGCGGATAGCGCGGATTATCGGGTACGCGCCGCGCCGGATCGGATTGTCCGCGACGCTGGGCGATACCATCCCCGCCGAGCGCTGGCTCAACATGGGTACCAATCGCCGCTGCGTCACGCCGCGCGCGCCCGACGCTCCCAAGCGCGTCCGTTTAGCCATGTTTGAATATGATAACGTCGAACCCGGAGCCGATGAGGATACGCCGATATACGGACGCGGCGTAGGCATCCGCAGCAGCCAGTTTTACGAGGACTTATATCGGTTCACGCTGGGCAGGAAGGCGATTATATTCGCGCGTTCGCGCGCGGGCGTGGAGGAAACCACCCTCAATCTGCGCCGTATCGCGCAATCGCGCGGCACTCCCGACATATACCGCGCGCATCATGGCAGCGTGTCCGCGTCTGTGCGCGAGAGCGCCGAACGCGAGATGAAAACATGCGAGGGCGGGCTGGTCGTCGCGGCGACGGTGACGCTTGAGCTAGGCATAGATATCGGCGAATTGGATATGGTGGTGCAGTTGGACGCGCCGTCGTCTGTATCGGCGTTTGTGCAGCGGCTGGGTCGATGCGGACGCAAAGGCCAGCGCGCGGAACTGATGTTCTTCCTGACCGGGACGCTGGACTACATCGCCTTTGGCGAGGCGGGAAGCCGGGGAGGAAACGGTATATGCGGGTTTGACTGGTCATTGCTGCGGTCGATCGCGACCGTTCAGCTGTATACCACAGAGAAATGGATCGAGCCGCCCGACTTGCCGCAAGCGCCATACCCGCTGTTGTATCATCAAACCATGGCGCTCCTGCTTGGTCTGGGCGCGTGCGAACCCTCGCGGCTGGCGCGCGCGGCGCTGACTCTCGCGCCGTTCGCCGGGATCACGCGGGAGGCTTACCGGACGCTGCTGAGGCGGCTTATAGACGTCAACCATATCGCGGTTACGGAGGAGGGCTTGCTGATACTGGGCGCGTCCGCGGAGCGGATCGTATCGACATACCGATTCTGCGCGGTGTTCGAGACGCGGGATGAGTATGACGTGCGGTACCGCGATCAGTCGATCGGATCGATATCCGGCGCGCCGCCGCCCGGATCGAGGATCGTGCTGGCGGGGAAGGTGTGGGAGTGCGCGCGGGTGCTGGAGAACAGCAAGACGGTGTTTGTAGAGGCCGCGTCAGGCTCGGGCGAGGCCGCCTGGCGTAATCCGGCGCGCGTACCCGTGCATGACCGCGTAGCCGCCGCGATGAGGGAGGTTCTGGCTTCCGATACCGTATACCCCTATCTGGATGAAGCCGCTGCGGATCGCTTAACCGCGATGCGCCTTGACGCGCGCCGGACTGGGATGCTTCGATCCGAACCGATACGTCTTACGGGCAAGTATTACATATTATGTCCATGGGCGGGATTGCGCCGGTTATCGACATGGGCGCTCGCGCTGGAGGCCGAAGGCGTAACGGCTGTGATCGCGCCCGACGGATTCGATCCTGTGTATCTCGTGCTGGAGTATTCCGGCGGTTACGAGGGATTATTGGAGATAGTCCGGCGCGTACGGAACAATCCCGTAGACTTGGACGCGCTGCCGCTCAACGAGACGCATGTTATCCCCGCAAAATATAGCGAGTTTATCCCTCTGGAACTGCTTCACGATCAGTATAAGCGCGACGCGCTGTGTACGCAGCTGGGTTGAGCGCGCGCTAAGCGGCTTCGGGAGAGGAAGAATCCCCCATAATACAAATTATTGTAAAAACCGATCGGCGGCATGAAACAAATCCGCCCGCTGTCGCGTTTGGTTTATATGTAGAGAGTATTCTGCAAAAAACACAAGGAGATAATCGTCATGCGCATTACATGGACAAAGCTCGCGGCTATCGCTCTGGTGGCTATGCTGTCGCTTACCGCGTTCATACCGGGAACGCTAGCCGAATCCGCGGAGCCTCGATCGATCGAGTTGGATAACGGCATAACGCTTACCATAAAGTCGGATGAAAACGGCGGCTCAAGCATCGAGTACGTCGAGGCTTCCGGCATACGGGACGCGGAAACGCTGGAGACGCTCAACGCGTACCTGCGGTGGTTCTCGTCGGATACATACCTGGACGACGGCGAAGACCGCGAGTGGGACACGGTCGAAGGCAAGACGTCGTTTTCCGTACTGGGCGGACGCTATCTAAGCGTGCGCACGGAATACTTTTTCTCCGGCGCGAGGCTCGCGCATCCCTGGTCGGACATACACGCCCTCGTATTCGACCTGGAGGCAGGCGAGCCGGACACCCAACTGACCGATTACCTGCCGCTGGACGCGGGACTGCGCTCCGCGATAACGGACGGTGCGTTCGAGCTGGCGTATCCCGATACGGAGCCGGACGACCTATGGACCCGCTTCGCCGAGGAATATATCGACGAGGCCGATCCGGAATACTACCACACGGATTTCTATCTGACGGAAACGGGGATCGCGCTGTTCCTGCGCGACCGCATCCACGCGGAGGGCGACTATTGGGTAATCGAGGCTCCGTTTGACAAACTTGACAAACTGGTTACGCCCATGCTAGCCGAACTGATCGCGCCGGACGATCAAGACCGGACGTAAACGCTACACCTGCTTGCTCCTTTCAAACGGCAGTATCTTTCCCCCAGCCTTAACGGATGGTTTAGCCACGATGGGCCGCGCAGCCAGCGCGGCCTTGTATCCTATGTCAAAATACAACTCCACATTGGCGCAATCCAGCAGTTTCGATCCAGCCGGGAGCCGGATGTTCAGCAGCCCGTCGCCGTCCTCGCCTCGCGGCAGCCTGGAGCACGAGGCCATTGTAAGCGGATCGAGGCACGCGTCCTTGAGCGTGAGCACGCGTATGCGCAGTATGCTGTCCGCGCCCAGATCACGCAGCGCGTCGGGCAGAGTCGCCCAGTGCGACACGCCCCCGGTCAGAGTCCGTCCGCGCCAAACGGCGGGCTCGCAGAACCCCGGCGCGCTAATCGCGGCGCGCACGGCCTGAGCCAGCGTCGCCTGGCGGTTCCAGGCCAGCGCGCTGGATTTCTCCGGCAGGCGCGATGATAACATCTGTTCCTCGCCGCTCTCCACGTCCCATGTCGGTATCGCAAGCGGCATGCCCACGTCCGCCAGTTTGGTATCCAGCGTCTGCCAGCGCAGCGCCTTCTCGATCCTGCGCATGGGCAGTATGCCTTGCCCGTCCGCGCGCCCGTGCACGAACATCCTCCAACCCGCAGCGCGCCTGCGGATCATCCAGTCGCCCGCCTGCTTGATATCGCGCACCGCCGAGCGCAAGCCCTCGCTCCTCGCGCCCATCGCGTACAACGCCGCGACCCACGCGCCGCAGCCGCATCCCGCTATCACATCCGGAGCGACGTGTTTATCGGCGAGAGCGGCTAGCGCCCCCGCTTGCGCCGCGCAGCGCGCGCCGCCGCCTTCCAGCGCGATCCCGAGCATCAGCATCCATCCCTTCACGAACCCTGCCCTCAAAACCTATTGCGCGAATGGAGCCGATATGCATTAATCATACCCGGCGTTTCGTTGTATACGTAGGACGACGAATCCAATCGGGAACGGTGTTTTGATTGAATATAACCCCTGTATCCCATAAGCCCCCGCGCCGCGGAGCCAGACGCGCGCCGCGCGGATCGCTAAGCGGCGGGCTCGTGCTCAACGCCGCGTTATTCGCCGTGCTTGCCGCCGCGCTGGTGTTGTGCGTGGCGGTATCGTTCCCAGCGATACGCGCAGCGCTCAACATCGACGCGATGCTGGGCGTATTGCCCTCCTCGCCCGCTATACTGACGACCGGCGCGCGCGTCACGGAGATCATGCCCTCGAACAGCCGCACGCTGCCCGACGAGACAGGCTCGTTCAGCGACTGGATTGAACTGTCCAACCTAGGCGGCGAACCCGTTAACCTAAAGGGTTACACGCTATCGGATCGCGACGAGCCAGCGAAGTTTGTCTTCCCGGATATCACGCTGGAACCGGGCGCCTGCGTCGTGGTGTTCGCCTCGGGCGCGGAGTCCGCCCTGCCGGATAAGCCGCTTCACGCCGCGATGAAACTCTCCGCGTCCGGCGAGACGCTGTACTTTAGGGACGATACCGGCGGACTCATCGAGGCGATAACTATCCCGGCCTCGCGGCCTGACGAGTCCTACGCGCGGACAGGATCGCGATGGAGCAAAACATCCTCGCCCACTCCGGGTTATGAGAATACGCAGGCTGGGCGCGACGCGTTCGTATCGTCTACGTCGCCGCAGCGCTCCGGTTTGCAGTTGAATGAGCTGATGGCCTCCAACGCAGCGACCATCGCGGACGAGGACGGCGAGTACTCGGACTGGATCGAGTTGTTCAACGCGTCGGCAATCGCGGTCGATCTAAGCCGCTACGCGCTGAGCGACGATCCCGATCGTCCCGTAAAGTGGCGCTTCCCGGACGGCGCGAGCATAGAGCCATACGGGGTGTACCTGCTGTTCGCGTCGGGCAAATCCAGGCCGGACTCCGACAGGCCTCACGCGTCGTTCAGGCTGCGCGCGGATCATGGCGTTGTGATACTGTCCGATCTGGCGGGCGGCGTGGTGGACATTACGGAGTATGACAACCTGCCGACGGACGCGGCGTGGGCGCGCCGCAGAAACGCCGATCCATGGGAGATTGGCGCGCGGCCTAGTCCCGGCTCGCTCAATCCATAACGGAGACGGACATGACATATATCCGCAAGACACGCATGACCAAGGAGTACAGGCGGCGCACGATCGTTTGGATCGCGTCGCTTGCCGCCGCTTTATGCGCGATGCTGGCGCTGTCCATGTCGAACCCGGGCGCGGAGGCTCTACCCGCGTCCGGCTCCGCGCTGTACGCGGACGGATCGTCCGCGTTCCCGATTATCGTGAGCGAGTTGATGAGCTCCAACGGTTACGCGGTGCTCGACGACGGCGGCAGGTTCTCCGATTGGATCGAGCTGCGCAATATCTCCTCCGCGCCCGTATCGCTTCAGGGCATGGGATTGTCGGATAAGCCGGGCAGGATCAAGTATCTGTTCCCGGACGTGACGCTGGAGCCGGACGGGTACTTGTTGGTATTCGCGTCGGGTACTGCCGCAGCTGATCCGTCAAGGCCGCTTCACGCGCCGTTCGAGCTGTCCGCGCTGGGGGAGATGGTCTGCGTGTTCGACCCGAACGGCGTGATGCGCGAATCGGTAGAGTTTCCCGCCATGGCCGCCAACGAGTCTTACGCGCTGACGGAGGACGGCGGGTTCATCAGGACTAGCCAGTATTCGCCCGGGTACCCGAACACGCGCGAGGGTTACGAGTCGTACTGCGCGCAGAGCGGCGCGGAGTTTGGTTTCATCAAGCTCAACGAGATCAGCCCGCGCAACCGCGCGGCGATCATCGACGAAGACGGGGACGCGTCCGACTGGATCGAGTTGATCAACGAGCGGGGTTACGCCGTTTCGCTAGAGGGCTACGCGCTGTCCGACAACGAGTCGCGGCTGTCGAAGTGGGTATTCCCCAAAGGCGCGACGATCCCGGCTAACGGCGTGCTGCTGGTGTTCGCGTCCGGCAAGGATCGCGCCGATCCAAACGGGGAGCTTCACGCCAACTTCCGTATCGACGGCGAACGCGAAGCGATCATGCTCGCCAACCCGCGCGGGCAGCTGGTGGATCACACGGTCGTCGAGCGGACTCCCAAAGACGCGTCTTGGGCGCGCTCAGCCGATCTATCGTCTTGGTCGATAACGTATCAGGCCACGCCCGGAGAACCTAACACCCGCCAGGGCGAGATTGACGCGGACGCGTCCAGGCGGCTGTCCGCGGGCGGCGGACTGACGATCAGCGAGGCTATCGCTTACACGGGCGGCTCGCGCACGCCGGACGGACTCGAGGGTTTCGACTGGGTGGAGATATATAACGGCGGCGGAGGCGCGGTGAATCTTGCCGGATACGGCTTGAGCGACCAGCCGGGCAGGCCGAGGCTGTGGCAGTTCCCGGACGTAACGATCCAGCCCGGGCAGTTTCTGCTCGTATATTTGAGCGGAAGCGAACGTCTTCCCGACTCGAGCCAGGCGCTGTACGCGCCGTTTGGCATAAGCTCTTTAGGCGAGGCGCTGACGCTGTCCGATCCCGACGGCAATGTAATCGATCGGCTGGCGGTACCCGCGCTGGTCAGCGGCACGTCTTACGGGCGGATCGCGGGAGGCGGGCTGGCGTATTTCGACATACCCACTCCCGGCGAACGCAACGGCGAGGGATTCGCGGGCTACGCCGCGGTTCCTACGGTGGATATCCCCGGCGGCATGTATCCCGCGCCCATCGAGGCGACCGTCCGCGCCGCCGCCGGAACGACCGTGCGCTATACCGTCGACGGATCCAACCCGACGATAGATTCGCCCGAGTACACAGGTCCTGTTCCGATAGAGCATACGGCGGTGTTCCGCGCGCGCGCGTTCCAGGACGGACTGCGCCCATCGCCGATCGTGACCAACACGTACTTTATCAGCGTGTATCATTTGCTTCCGGTGGTGTCGATCGTAGCCGATCCATACCTGCTGTGGAACCCTCTGACGGGGATTTACGCCGGGGACTACACGCAAAGCGCTATGGAAAAAATGCCGTTCACCGACATGCCGTACTGGCAGAAAGCGCGGGTAGCGGCGCACTTTGAGTATATCGACGAGAGCGGGAAACTCCAGTCGTCCGAGGGCGTGGAGTTATCGCTGAACGGGCAATTCAGCCTTGATATGCCCCAGAAGAGTTTCCGCGTGTCCGCCAAGGCGCGCTACGGATCGGAGGCGCTCAGCTATCCATTCTTCCCAGAGCTACCCTACGAGCGGTACCGCGCGCTGATACTGCGCAACGGAGGCCAGGACGGCAACTATACGCGTATAGTAGACGCGTTCCAGTCGCGCGTGATGGATTGGTCGGGCACGAGCGTGTATCACATGCCGTCCGCGCCCGTAGTCGTCTATCTGAACGGCGAATACTGGGGGCACTACAACCTGCGCGAGCGTACCGACAAGTACGCGCTGGCGCAGTACGAGGGCTGGGACGATCCCGACAGCGTCGATCTGATAAAGGGATCGGGCACGGTGATATCCGGCACGATCGACGCGTACCGCGAGACGCGCAACTATATCCGCGATCACAACATGAACGATCCCGCGTCGCTTGCCCGCGCGCTGGAGATGATCGACGTTGACAACCTGTTCGACTTCTACATATTCGAGATATACTTCGGGAACTCGGACGCTGGCAACATCAAGTATTACAGGCGGAACGCGCCTGGCGAAAAGTGGCGCTGGATCGTGTTCGATCTGGATTGGGGGATGTTCGATTCCTCGCGCGACGGCTGCGCCATCTGGCTCGATCCGGACGGCGCCGGCTCTTTGGATTACGACAACGTGATCATCCGCCAGATGCTAAGCGTGCCGCGCCTTAAGGATCAGTTCCTGAAGCGATACGGACATCTGTTCCAGACGGTGTTCGTACCGGAGCGCATGCTGGAGCTGGCGGGCGAGATGTCCGCGCGGATCGAACCTGAAATGACGATGCATTTCAACAGATGGGCGATGGAAAACTCGTGGGCGCTGGGCACCGACGCGCCCAAAAGCCCGGAGGGCGCTTTCGCGTACTGGAAGGATCGTTTATCGAGGCTTGATAACGTGATCCGCAAGCGCAACCATCTGGCGTGGGGGCATGTACAGTCCTGGTTCAAACTGACCGACGCGGAGATGGAGTCATATTTCGGTCCAAGGCCGCCTTTGCCGGAGGGTATATAGCTGACTGCCGGAGGGTATTAATCGGCTCGACGGACGGTATATGGCGGCTCGACGGACGGTATATAGCGGCTCGGCGAACGGTATACGGCGGCTCGGCGGATGGCAACGCGTATAGACAGCCGCAATCCCCCTTCGCGGTTTTGATCGCGAGGGGGGATCATTTTATTCGTGAAGCGGATTGAGCGGTTCGTCGCCGCAGATATCGCCTATGTCGATCCTCGATCCATCCGTGCATCCGCACAGGCAGGTTACATAGTTCAGCGCTTCGACTATGTATCTCTCCATCTCGGTCAAGTCCTTGATCATGCAGCGCGCGGCCTCCGTAACGTCGATCAGCTCCGTGCAGCAATCCGCGGACGCGATCATCTTCTGAATCTGCTCGCCCTCGCTGTTGATGATCATCGCCAGCGAGTATTGCTGCGCCGCGATGCTAGCGATCATGCTGATACAACTGTCCCGCGCGTCTGGCACCGTGGGGCAGGTAGGGCACGTCGGGCAAGGCGGGCATGGCGGTTCCGGCGGGCACGGTGGGCACGGTGGACAAGGCGGTATCGGCGGACACGGCGGTTCCGGCGGTATCGGCGGGCACGGTGGGAACGGCGGCTCCGGCGGATACGGAGGGTACGGCGGGAACGGCGGTTCCGGTGGGTACGGTGGATACGGCGGGAACGGTGGATACGGTGGTACTGGCGGGTACGGCGGTATCGGTGGATACGGCGGGAACGGTGGGTACGGCGGTACCGGTGGGTATGGCGGTACCGGCGGGTATGGCGGTACCGGTGGGTATGGCGGTATCGGTGGATACGGCGGTACTGGTGGCTCCGGCGGACACGGTGGCGTCGGCGGGTACGGCGGTACCGGCGGATATGGCGGTACTGGCGGCTCCGGCGGGCACGGTGGTACTGGAGGGTACGGCGGTACAGGCGGCTCCGTCGGACACGGGGGGTACGGCGGTACTGGCGGCACCGGCGGACACGGTGGGTACGGCGGTACTGGCGGCTCCGGCGGACACAGCGGCTCCCTCGGATAGCGCTGATGGGGCTGAGACGGACGCGCCGGCGGTTCAGGCGGACACGGCGGAGTCGGCGGAACAGTCGGCACAGGAGGCGGAGGCGGCCT
>JAIRSO010000043.1 GCA_031255415.1 Oscillospiraceae bacterium | reverse complement strand
GCGGACTCCCCATCCAAATGGATAGTGGGAGTCCGCTTCTATGTATGCGGTTATGGCCTTGCAGCCTTCTATCCGGTTATGTCCTCTTAACCGTCAATCCCTGCGAACGTCTCTCATGTTTACAAAACCGCTGGCGTTACGCAGATTAACGCATAGATAGCCGTTCATCTCGCCCAGTATCATCAGCGATACGCCTTTGGCTACCTGCGCCACGCGGTTCGATCCGCTCCGGGGCATCGCGTACACATCGACGAGCGTGTGCGCCACTATCCAATCCGGCTGATACGCTACGAAGTCCGACCTCACCCAGCCGTAATACTCCCGTTTCGTCGATGGATTGACATATCTTACGTTAAACCACTCGCCGCTCACGCTCTGAACGTCCAGCACCTGCCCGTTCGCGGCGGTAGTCACCTGGCTGGATGTGACCGACGCGGATTGACGTATCGACGCGTTCTGGCTGCACACGACCGCGAGGTTGACGCGCTCGCCGGTCAGGCGCAGGTTTGATCTAGACAGCCAGCCCGCTTGTTTCTGCTGGGGCATATACACCTTAGCGTTGTTGTCGATCCAATCGATGACGATCGCCTGCGCGCCGGACTTGACCGGTTCCAGCGCGACGGAGAACGCGCTGTCCTGATACAGCGGCGCGGACTGTGTAACCGTCGCCACCGCGCCGAACATGACATACCCGCTCTGCTGGGATGAAGCCGCCAGAGCGGGAGCGGCGGCTGCCAGCGCCGCGATAATCGCCAGAGCGAGAGCCAGCGCGCGCGCCGCAGAGTTTTTATTACGCATTGGTAAACTCCTTTCGATCGCCGATAGTCCGCGCGCGTCCGTAACCGGGCGCGGCGGAGGATAGGTTTTCCTGTTATACCATATATAACGATTCATAGGCTCAAACACATCTCGCGGCATAAAAAAAAGACCGCGGTTTCGCCGCGGCCTTTATCATTGTATACGCGTTACTTGTTCGCCGTATACGCGTTACTTGTTCGCCGTATAAGCGTTACTTATTCGCCGCCAGATACTCGTCGTATGCTTTCTGGTACAGCGCGACGTAATCGTCGGAGCCTAGCGACTTGGCCTGGCTCTGGAACGTTTCCCATGACTCGTCCGTCACTCCATTGACGATGAAGTTGCTGATCGATTCCTTCATGAAGGTCTCGATCTGCGTGAACAGGCGCGCCAGTTCCTGCGCTTCCGTGTTGGACGGCTTGACCAGTTTATACAGATAGTAGAACGAGGTTGGCTCCAGCGCGTCCGCGTCGGCGTAATCCTTCGAGTAACCCGCGCGCTCGATGCGGTGCGGCGGCAGGGTGAAGATATCGAAGTAGTAATCGCCCGGCGCGAAGAACTGTCCGTGCGTTACCGGCACGACGCTGTACAGGCCGTTGTTTTCGGGGATGCTCAGCACCTCGTACTTGCCGGTTTCCGCGTTGAATCCCAGCGTCGGTTCGATCGGCGCGCCTTCATACAGCGGCCCGTTGATCGACATGAGCATCGTTTCGGTTTCCATCTGCGCGTCTAGCCAGCGCAGCGTCTCGGGCACATGCTCGTTCGCGATGGTCAGCAGTGCGCCCTGGGTCGGCAGCTCGAGTATGACGGGCACCTGCACGTCGAACCCTTCGGCCTTGGGCGGGATGATCGACACGAACTGCTCGGCGATCTCCGGCTGCAGCGCGGTGTTGATCAGGCGCAGGTACGTGGTGTAGCCGCTTTGCTGCGCGTTCATCTTTGTGCCCCACACGTTGGAGTCCTGCGTGATCGACTCGGGATCAAGCAATCCCTCCGCGTACAGCGTGTGCAGCCATTCGTTAGCCGCGCGGAAGCCCGGCGCGTCGGCGATGAAATACACCGAGTCGTCCGCGTCCACCGCCGCGTATACGAAGTTGTTCAGCGGCACGCCGAACGAAGCGAAGTGGGTGTAAACGCCCTGCGTCTGGTGGATCAAGTCGGCTGCGATCATCGGCAGCTCGTCCGCTTCGCCGTTGCCGTTGGGGTCGCCGGTCTTGAACGCGCGCAGCACGTCGGTCAGTTCGTCTATCGTGGTCGGGATTTCCAGGCCCAGTTTATCCAGCCAGGCCTTGTTGATGAAGTGGTTGCCGTCGTGGTTGATGTTCTGGGCGGTCAGGTTGCCGATGAAATAGCTGTGCCCGTCCGACGCGGGTATCGACGCGTTGGAATCGTTCAGCGCGAGGCGCTCCTTATAGATGGGCATATACTTATCAATCCCCTCCTCGAGAGGGATCAGTATGCCCTGCGCCACGCCGTATTCCTCAACGTCCACGGTGCCGCTCGCGCCGCCGATGATCAGGTCGGGATAGTCGCCGGAGGCGAACATCAGGTTCGTCTTCGTCCGCCAATCCCCGTCCTTTATCGGCTCGAACGTGATGCTTATGCCGGTCTTGTCCTCCAGCTCGTTGTAGAACCACAGGTTATCGAAGTCCACCTGCTGGTTCTCCAGCTGGTACTGCACCGCGTGCAATGTGATCGGCTCGTCCACGATCGGGAAGCCCTCCTCGTTGAACGCGGCCGACGCGAAGCCTGCAGGCGCCGCGAGCATTGCCGCCAGCAGCAGCCAGGTTATGGTTTTGCGCATGTTCCATCCTCCTTTATCGTTACCCTTTTAGGGAACCGATCATTACGCCCTTGACGAAGTATTTCTGCATGAATATGTACAGCAGCACCGCCGGAGCGGTCGAGACGACTATGCAGCAATACTTAGCCACGGCGGCCTTTCGTATAGCGTCCGTCATACCCTTTGTATCGTTGGCGTAGGCGGAGAAGAAAGCGTCGCTGGACGTGGACGTGGTCAGCGAGGCGAGCACCTCGCGCAGTATCGTTTGCAAAGGGAGTTTCGCGCGGTCGCGGATGTACACCAGCGCCGTGAAGTAATCGTTCCACCTCGCCACGCCATAATAGACACTCAACACGGCGATAATCGTCCCGGATAGCGGCAGAACGATACGAAAAAAGTACACGAAGTGCGTCGCGCCGTCAACCACCGCGGCCTCGTACAGGTCTTCCGGCAGCGTGGACTTGATGTACGTGCGCGCGACCATCAGGTTCCAGACGGACACGCAGTTGATGATGATCATGATCGTGCGGGTGTTGTACAGCCCCATGTCCTTGAGCGTGATGAACGTGGGGATCAATCCTCCCGTGAAGAACATCGTGAACACGATGAGGAAGTTGAACAATCCCTTCGCCAGGAACCGTCTGGACAGCCCGTAGGCCGCCATCATGGTCACAGCCAGGCTCAGCGCGGAGCCGCCCAGCGTGTATATCACGGCGTTTAGGTACGAGTTCCACAGGTCGCGGTGCTGGAACACGGCTTCATACCCGATCAGCGAGAAATCCACGGGCTTGATCAGCACGCGGCCCATCATCACAGCGTCTGGGTCAGACACGGACGCGATCAGTATCAGGTACAACGGATACAGCACGACTGCCAGCGTGACGATCCAAAACGCCATATTCAGCGCGTTGAATGTCGTATCGGCGCGTGTTTCGCGGATCTTCGCCTTCATATCACAGCACCCCGCTTAGAACAGGCTGGTCTCGCCGACGCGCCGGCTCAGCCAGTTCACGGACATTATCATTACGAAGTTGATCAGGTTCACGCACAGCCCGATCGCGGAGGTGTACGAGTACTGCGCCCTTTCCATGCCCATGCGGTACACGTACACGCCGATTATGTCGGATACGGGCGTGTTGCCCGGCGTGGACATCAGCAGCGCCTTGTCGGTATTGGAGCCCATCAGGCTTCCGGCGTTGAGAATCAGCATCATAGTGCAGATGGGGAGCAGGTGCGGGATATCCACGTGCAGGATCTTGCTCATTCTGGTCGCGCCGTCGATGGTGGCGGCCTCGTATATCTCCGGGTTGATGGACGAGAGCGTGGCCAGGTAGAGGATCGTGTTCCAGCCCGCGTGCTGCCACAGGTCGGACATGATGAACAGCGAGCGGAACCATCGCGGTTCGATCATGAAGTAGATGGACTTGCCCAGCAGGTGGTTGATGATCCCGTTCGTCGGCGACAGGAACAGGTACAGAATGCCCGCCATGACGACCGTCGAGATAAAGTGGGGCACGTAGATGGCGGTCTGCGTGAACGATTTAAACCGTTCGTGCTGGAATTGGTTGAGCAGGATGGCCATGATGATGGGCAGAGGGAAACCCCACAGCAGGCCGTACAGGTTCAGAATGAACGTGTTGGCGAACAGCCTGGGCGCGTAGTATGACGAGAAAAAGTCGCGGAAGTTCTTCAGCCCGACCCATTCGCTGCCCGTGATTTTGAACGCGGCCTTATAGTTGCGAAACGCGATCTGTATGCCGTACAGCGGCTTATAATTAAACACGAAGAAAAACGCCAGGGCTGGCAGCAGCAGCGCGTATATCTGCCAATCCGTCTGCAACCTGGTACCGATTCTTTTTAGACTGCGGCTTCGAAGCGCGCGCGTGGGCATTCGCATCACCTTCCCCGAGTATCTCGTCTCTATTGTACCATAGAATTCCTACATAATGAAGTGACAAGTTTGTGTCGATATCGCTGAATCGGTTATTCGTTTGTAATATTTTGTGCGGAAATGATCAGAACCGCGGCGGGGGGCAACTCAATGACGAAGCTTTATAGGCGGGCGCCGCTCCAAAGGCTGATCCGCGCCTTCCGCAATATCCTAGGTCTAAACCGCGTGACAAACCCCCGCCGATGTTGTATAATAAAAACAAACCAGGTCATAGAACTATAACCAGGCGTCCGGCGCGATTTTTGACGAAGGGAGGCGGTTCGTTGCTCAATTGGATTACGCTCAACCTGCCGATTCTGATCTGCCTGTTAGTCGGAATGGGTCTGCTGGTGGTGGAGTTGATCATACCAGGGTTTGGGCTGCCGGGCGGCGCTGGGCTAGCGCTTGTGGTCGCCGCGCTGATCATGACATGGAACGCCGCCGGGCCGCTTGCCGCGCTGGGCGTGTTCATAATGATCGCCGCGCTCATGGGGATAGCGGTGGCTATCGTCGTGCGCAGTACGCGCGGGGGCAGGCTGTCGCGCTCGAGCCTGGTGCTGCGCGACGCGTCCACATCGGCGGTCAAGCCCGAGGGCGGGTCTGATCCGGACGTGGTGAGTATCGGCCGCGAGGGCAGGGCGTTAACCCCGCTGCGGCCAGCCGGTATGGCCGACATGGAGGGCGAGCGCCTGAATGTCGTGTCGGAGGGCGAGTTTATACCAAAGGGCGCGCGGGTCGTGATCGAGCGCATCGAGGGCGCGCGCGTCGTCGTCAAGGCTGCCGACTAGCGAAAGGAGCGTATCGGAGTAATGGAATCTATCTTCATACCGTTGTTCATAATCGTCGCGATAATCATCCTGCTGTGGGTGTTCTTCTCGTTCGTGCCGATCCCGCTGTGGATATCGGCGATGGCCAGCGGCGTTAACGTCTCTATCGGTTCGCTGGTTGGGATGAAGATACGCCGGATCGTGCCCGCCAGGGTCGTCAACCCGATGATCAAGGCGACGAAGGCCGGGCTTGATCTCTCGCTGTCCAAGATGGAGGCGCATTATCTAGCCGGTGGCAACATCGACCGGGTAGTAGACTCGCTGATAGCGGCGCAGAGCGCGAACATCCCGCTGGAGTTTGACGGCGCGCGCGCGATAGACCTGGCTGGGCGCGACGTGCTGCAAGCCGTCCAGATGAGCGTCAACCCGAAGGTCATCGAAACGCCGATAGTCGCGGCTATCGCCAAGAACGGCATAGAGCTGCGCGCGAAGGCGCGCGTCACGGTACGCTCGAATATCGAGCGGCTGGTTGGCGGCGCGGGCGAGGAGACGATCATAGCGCGCGTGGGCGAGGGCATAGTCACCACCGTAGGCTCGTCGGAGACGCACGAGGTCGTGCTCGAGAACCCCGACTTGATCAGCCGCACGGTGTTGAACAAAGGGCTTGACGCGGGCACCGCGTTCGAGATTCTTTCAATAGATATAGCGGATGTGGACGTGGGGCGGAACATCGGCGCGCAGCTGCAGATGGATCAAGCCGAGGCGGATCGCCGCATAGCACAGGCGAGAGCCGAGGAGCGCCGCGCGATGGCTGTGGCGCACGAGCAGGAGATGAAGGCCGCGACGCAGGAGATGCGCGCCAAAGTGGTCGAGGCCGAGAGCGAGGTGCCGCGCGCGATGGCGGCTGCGCTTCGCGAGGGCAAGCTGGGCGTAATGGATTACTATCAGATGCAGAACACGATCGCGGACACGGGCATGCGCGACAGCCTATCGCAGGCGGCAAGGCCGTCGGCTGCTGATCATAGCGCGCCGCAGTCCAAGCCGCAGGGGTAAGCGGCTGTGTTTGAGGATTTCAGCTGGCTGGGCGGGATGATATCGACGTTGTTCTGGATATTCGCCGGTATATCGTTCATCGGTCGGCTCGTGCAAAAGGCGAAGGCGAAGGATCAGCGCGGGCAGAACCGCCAGGCGCGGACGCAAGCGCCGACGCGAACCCAAACGTTTACAAGCAATCCGCGGGCGGCGCAGTCGCGTCCGCAAGGCGCGCGCGCGCCCGTCCGGTTCATATCGCAGTCGGGAGCGCCTAGCTCGTTTCAGCAATACGCGTCTCAATGGTTCGACTCGCTGACCGCGTCGATCGAGCCGAACAAATTGTCCGAGCCGGCGCGGCCGACCGTCGTGAGCGCAGACGCGGGCGAAGGCTCGACAACCGCGGGCTCTATGCTATACGCGTCGCCGGAGGGCGAGTGCGATACCCATCCCGAGCATACCAGGCCGCTGCCCGCGCCGATCGTTCGCGCTGAGACGCCCGGGCTGTCGCTTCAGTTAGACTCGCGGTCGCTGTTGGGGTCGGTGGCGTTCGCGGAGATACTGGGCAAGCCGGTATCGATGCGCGGGAGGCGCGCGTACTGCCGCTGACCAATAGGCGAGTATAATCAAAATCGGCGTTCGGATAAGCACCGAGCGCCGATTTTTTACATATTCTAGCGCGTGACGGAATCCTGATAAACGGGAGGTGCACGATCATGCAAGAAACATCAGCGCGCTGCAGGATTGTAGGCGACGAGGCGAGGCTGCGCGAGGCCGTCGAGGCTGGCGGCGAGATCCTGCTCGAAAAGAATATAGGCCTGACGGAAACGCTGATCATAAGCCGCGACGCGGTATTGTCCGCGTTCACCGTATTGAGGGAGGATGGAACGCCGTCGAAATGCGCGCTGTACAGGGACGGCGCGGCTGGGGATATGATCCGGGTTAGCGAAGGCGCGCGGCTGGCGATCAAGCACATAACGATAGACGGGGGCGGGATCGCGGGCGTGTCGGCGATCATCGACGTGGCTGAAGGCGCGGCGCTGGAAGTGCTGACAGGCGCGGCGCTGGTCAACAGCCACGACAAGACCGTCTGCGCGGATTCTCCGGCCTTGCGCGTGCGCGGCGCGTGCGTCGTTGACGGCGGGCTGTTCCGCGACAATTACTCGAACATGGGAGGCGCGGTTCATAACGCCGGCGCGCTGACGATAAAGGACGCGCTGTTCAGCCAAAACGGGAGTTGCGGCGACGGCGGCGCGATTGCCAACGAAGGCGTATGCGTGATCGAGCGCGCAATGTTTAAGGATAACGGCGCGGACGGCAGCGGCGGCGCGATATACAGCGCGGAGGGCGCGTCGTTGGAATTCGCGCGCGATACCGATAACATAGAGTTTGACGGCAACCGCGCGGCGGCGGAGGGCTGGGACATATACGCGGCTGGAGCGGATGGCGCGGGCGGTCTGGCGCTGGGGTGTTTGGAAGCGTCCGAGCGGTTGAGGCCCGGGCTGCGCGAGATTGTTAACATTGATCCGGTCGCGAAACTGACATACGGTTCGGCGTACTTGCCGGAGGAATTTACAGTATATCTGTACGGTCCTAACGGGAGTCTGGTGAGCGGGCCGATACCGCTTAATCCGGACGGGTATTTTTACATACCGCCGTTCGACGTCGATACCAGCGTAATCGGCAGCCAGGTGTATACGTTATACGAACCGCAGACCGAGTGCGGGCGCTGGCGCGCGGACTGGTCCGCGATCAATTACACGTTTGTGACGGATGGAACCGTTATTATCTCCAGGTCAGCGGATAGGCCGTCCGAGTTCCGGAACCGGTTCATATATCCGCAGCGATGCCGCGAGCCGGAGTCGTACTGCGCGCTGAACATACAGCCGACGGATGATTGCCCGTGCAGGGTCGAGCCTGTGCCGCTGGTGGAAAACGAGTCGATATTCCTGCCCGTTGTGCGCAAGTGGAACTGGTGACTGCGAGGCGCGAGGTTTTCAGAATAATCATAGATTCATGCTGAACTCGATCTCATGGTGGATTGGTATGCCGTTCATCCCGATAAGCGGGATGGACGGTTTTTGTTCGCGTTCCCTGTCCATGGCCCACAGGTTTATGCCGACCAAATCAAACCCGCGTTTCTGGTAAAACCCTATGGCGTTGAGGTTGTCATTCATGGTCATTAGCTGAAGGCGCTTGCAGCCCATTTCGCGGGCGCGGTCTTTGACGGTGTTGATAAGCGCGGTTCCCACGCCTCGCTTTTCCGCCATCGAGTCGATGGAGGTTATCTCGCACGCGTCGCCGCGAACGATATACGTTACCAGACCCGTGAGTATCCCATCTTCAAACAGGACGTATCCGTCTACCATTGACATGTCGATGATTTCGCCCCGGATAAGCATGTCCGTACCGTACCAGTGTTCCGCGATGAAGGCGGTGACGGCGGGGCGGGATTCCGCGTCGATCGGACGGATATCGAAGGCGTGCTGCATGTATCCTCCAAACTGTGGCGAGGCGTCTGCCCAGCAAAGGGGAGCGCCGCTCCCTGCAGTCTTGCGGAAGGAACGAAAAAGGCGTTCGCCTCGAGAGAGGAGGCGAACGCAGATAGGATCCGGCAGCGACCTAATCTTCCGGGCGGTGACCCGCCAAGTACCATCGGCGCGAAGAGGCT
>JAIRSO010000005.1 GCA_031255415.1 Oscillospiraceae bacterium | reverse complement strand
CGGAATTACACTGTCATTTTCACCCTATATCATTTTCAAGCTCCAGCGCCGTGCGAGACAGCTTCATGATATTATCATACTCCCCTCCCTCTGTCAATACCTTTTTTTATCTTTTTTTTTGCGCCCCATGAATCCGCCGATTGACTGCCGGAATGTCAAGTAAACACGGGCAAAACTCACGACCGTCGTCTCCAAAGGGCATCCCGCGTCGGGGGATGGCTAACCGTCCGCTATATTTCGGCGTCGGCTGACTTGCGGTATTCGCGAGGCGTGCGGCCCGTCGCGCTGTGGAATACCGCCGAAAAGTAGGATAGTGAATCAAAGCCGACATTATCGGAAATAGCGCTGATAGGCAGGTTTGTCTGGCGTAATAAACGCTTGGCAAACGCAATCCGCTCCGCTTTGATGAAATCGCTGATAGTATGCCCAGTTTCGCGCTTGAAAAATGTTGATAGATACTCCGGCGTGAGATTGACATGATTGGCGATATCCTGGCGCGATATGTTCTGTGATATATGATCATATACGTACTTTTTTGCTTGCTCTACCATCGCGTTGCGCGGCGGGAATGATCGGACGGGGTTGTCGCGCGTTCTACGGAACTGCGCCGCCGCCCTGTCCAGCGCCATGCAGAGCTGGCTGTCCTCAATAGGCTTGAGCAAGTACTCGAACACGCCTAGCGAGATCGCTCTCTGCGCGTATCGGAAATTCGGAAAACCGCTTAATATAATGGTCACGCACCCCATGTTGCGCGCTTCCACCCATTGTATCAAGTCAAAACCCGTTTCACCGCGCATCTCAATGTCGGTAAGCAGCAGCTCAACAGGCCGCTCTAGAAATTGTTCCATAGCTTCCCGCGCGGAATAAGCCGTGAACTGGTTGGCGATCCCTAGTTTCTTCCAATCTACAATCCGCAGAATCCCCTGGACAGCCGGAGCTTCATCATCCACAATAAGTATATTCATCCTTCATTCCCTCTATCGAAGAACGCGCTGAACTGCCGTTGGGCTTCGGCCAGCACCTGCTCGCAGCCGGCTTGCGCCATCTTGGCCAGCATTTGAGGCAGATAGATTTCAGGATCCAGCTGCCCTGTCTCCAACCCATACGCATACTCGCTAACCACATGATTCACCCGGTTGAACTCGTCCAGCACCGGCTCCGCCGAAAACGAAAAATACAGCGTCTCTGAAACCGGAGCGGACGCGTTCCGCGCGCGCATCGTATCCCATAGGTTTGGATCGTCTCCTCTCCAAACGCGGGAGAGCGCCTGGTTCGGCAGCAGCGATCCGAGCGTGTTTCCGTATCCTCCTTCCTCCGCGTCCATTCCGGGAGGGTAATCGATCGTGCCATCGTCCAAAGCGACGTAATGGACGTTCTCAACGCCGTTGACCAATAGGTTCACCAACTCCTCATTGGTGTACATAAGGTTGAGCAACTGCGCCGCTTTTCCCGGGTTCGCGCATTCGGCGCTGACGCTCCACCAGGCGGCTTCCAAGGACTGGCGCGTAATCGTGGGCTCTATCATCGAGGCGGTCACCATCTCGTATCCGCAGCTTTTCGAGGCCGCGCTGTCAATCCCCGGCTTGTACGAGCAGAAATATGCGAACAACTCGCCGGACTTGACCAGTTGAGTCGCGCGGATATTCTGCACGGACATCGTCTTCGGCAGATACCCCGCCTCATGCCATCGGCGGATCATCCTCACCGCTTCGCGATACGCATCCATCTCGTATATATTGACCAGCAGCGTTGGATCGTCCTCAGAGACGCTCATGAACGACGACGGTAACGTAAGCAGGGATTTGTATCGGCTGAGTATGCCGTATCGGGTCGCGAACGGGGAAATCATGTATAAATCAGGCTCGTTGGGTTGGATACGCGCGAATAGCGCGTCCAGATCTTCAAGCGTGTGAATCGCCGAAACATCGACGCCATACCGTTCTGCGACGTCGCGCCGCATCGCCACTCCCACTGACGCTACGTCGTCATTGACAGCGGGGATACGGTACAATTTACCTTCCGCGCGATAGTAGCTCAACCGGAAATCTCCCACTATCGCCAGCGTTTCCCTCCCGTATACGTCCATCAGCTCGTCCAGCGCCAAAGGTTCGACTCCAGGAAGCACGCTGGGATACACGTCGAACGTGATTCCTTGGATTTTCAGCATTTCAAGCTCCGCCGAACTCAACGGATCCTGCGCGGAATACGGATGCAAGAGCGGAATCAACTGTACTTTAGCGCCTATCTCGCGTTTTGTAATCTCGTCCACCGCATTGTTCACAAGCGCGATATCGCGCGGTATTTCCGTTTCAAAGAAGATTGGGACGGCCAGGCTCGCGTAGATCGGTTCGTCGCGATACTCGGCCCGTCCCGATGCCGAGGACGGCAGCAGCAGCGCCAGAATTACCATTACTGCGGTTTTGATCATGCGGCGAGCGTCCCCTTCCGTTCCAGCGGCAGCGTCATTTCCACGCGCGCGCCGCCGCAGCTGTTGTTTGAAAAAGTGATCAAGGCTTGTTCAGTGTACAAAAGCGCCAGACGATTGCGGATGTTCTCCACCCCGACTCCTTGATCCTCGCCCGCGTCGGGCTCGAATTTTGCGCCGTTGAGGCGGCGCAGCATCGTCTCGCTGAATCCCGCCCCGGAGTCGTCCACGCATACGTACAGCCGCTTCTCGCCTTCCCGCTGCAGGAGCCTGACCGTCACGCGGATGGTCAAGTCCGTCGCCGACCCGCGCGAGTGTTTAAGCGCGTTTTCGACGAAGATCTGGATCGACAGGATCGGCAGTTCCCGCTCCAGGGTATCCGCGTCCGCGTCCGCGCTGTATTTATAGCGCGTGTCGTGCTGCAGGCTCTGCATATCGATGAAATTCTGGGTGTATTCCAGTTCCTCTTCCACGGATACGAACCAATTATTGTAAAGGATGTACCGGCAGTGCGCGGCGAGGCTCAGCGTCATCCGTTGAAGGGAAGCGTATTCGTTCGCCCGCGCGAATCCCAGTATGGCGTTTAGCGCGTTAAGGAAGAAGTGAGGCCGCAGTTGAAGCTGGAACATCTGCATCCGTGTCGAGTGCTGGGCGAGTTTTTCCTCGTAGACGCGGATCTTGAGCGTTTCCACCTCCATAATCATCTTGTTGATCGCTTGATAAACGTCCAGTATCTCCACAGCGTCCTTCCCGCGTATAGGAATGGGCTGGAAGTCCCCCGTTTTGATCCCCCTAATAAAGTGCGCGAGCCGGTTCAGCGGCTTAATTATCGACTGGCGGACGAAACCGATATACACGATGAACAGCACGAGCGCGCATGCGAGCGAAAGGAGAAGCCCGTCGTTCAGCTGGCGCAGCGGCGCGTATACAACCCGTTCGTCGAGCAGCGCTGTCAGAGTGAACGCACCGCTCGTGAGCTGTTCTGTTACGGACAGATAACCCGCGAGCGCCTCGTTCAGTCGCCTCGCCGAGCGAGTGTCGAAAGCGGCGTTCATCCATCGTCCCGTCCGGTCCACGAGCATGGCTTGCGACAGGCCGTCCAGTTTTGAATCGCGGACGGGGGCCAGAAGCGTGTCCGCATTGAACCAGCAGCCCAGCACGCCCCCTTCCGGCAGATCGATGGCTAGGAACAGATAATACGTCCCTTCCGCCTCAAGGCTCTGGAAGCCCGTCTGGAACAAAGGCGCGGACGGTTCGCGCACGCGCAGATACGCTTCCATAGCCTGCGCGGCCTTCCGCTGGCTCGCGTAAGAGCGGTTATAATTCTGTACGAACCACATCTCGTCCTGGAAGTAGAGGAAAATGGCGTCGATCTGCGCGTATACCGTCAGATCCGCCGCGAAACCGTCGCCGATATCGCGTATGGCTTTCAGCGCGTCCATTTCGTTTGCCCTTCGCGCTTTCAGCGCGCTCAGGTCCAGGCGCTTACTGGCTATATATCTTCGTATATTCTCCAGTTTCACGTCTATCTCCCGCGCGAAAGGCGTTATCACCCGCTGTACGTTGGCTTGAACCTGGTCCCGCAGCGACCGGATAGCGATCCGATTGCTGAGCAGGAACAAGAGCAGGATGGGCAGCAGCAGCATGAACGCCCACAGCATCATTCGGCTACGGAGCGACCGGACATTCAAAGCAGACACGCTCCTTCCGCCGCGTATGCCCGCGCGCAATTTACTATATTATAGCAAGGCGCGCCGCGCGTATCAACGCGCCGTAAGCCGGAATCATACAAATTTTACAATTCCGCATATGTGGTTTATAGAAAACAAGCGCGGCGCGAGCCTATACTATGATCATAAGCGCTCGGACGACGAAGCCGGGCAAAGATAGAGAAAGGGTGGTCGGTCATGAAGAAACTCTTATGCGCATTGTTGACGGCGGCGCTGTGCACGCTTTCGTTCGGGGGCTTCGCGCTCGCTGCGGAAGCGGACGTAGGCATAGTCCTACCCACGAAAGACGAGCCGCGCTGGCTGCAGGATCAGGCGCGTTTCGAGTCGGTCATCGCGGATACGGATTATTCCGTGGAAGTGCTGTTCAGCCAAGGATCTTCCGCTGCGGAGCGCACGAACGTCGAGACGCTGATCGCCAAAGGCATTAAGATTCTCATCATCTGCGCCCACGACGCCGGAGCGGCTGGCCTTACCGTTGAGACCGCGAAAGAGGAAGGCATACAGGTGATCTCCTATGACCGCCTGATCACCGGAACCGAAGCGGTCGATTACTATGTAACCTTTGATTCGATTGCCGTTGGCGAGGCTATGGGCCAGTATCTACTGGACAACGCTCAGGGAACGGGCAATTCTCTGTACCTGTACGCGGGCGCGGCTACGGACAACAACGCGTTCCTGTTCTTCGAAGGCGCGTGGAATATCCTCCAGCCGAAGATCGCGGACGGCACGTTTATTATCCGCAACTCTTCCGAGGCGACGGCGCTTAAGGATCAGTACGCGCTGACCCGCGACCAGCAGGCCGCCATTATCGGGCAGATCACCACCGATTGGGATTTCAATGTCGCCAAGTCCAAGGCCGAGTCAAACCTCACCGCCGTTGCCGCGTCCGAAAAGGGGCTGTGCTACGTGCTCGCGCCTAACGACGGCACGGCGCGCTCCATCGCCGACGTATTCGCGTCCGACGCGGACGTGAACGGTTTCTACGTTACCGGCCAGGATGCGGAGATCGCGTCGGTGCAATACGTCATCGACGGCAAGCAGTCTATGACCGTATTCAAGGACACCCGCTCCCTCGCGCAGGACGCGATGGATATGGCCATCACGATCATCGAGGGCGGCGTTCCGGAGACCGACACCGCTTACGACAACACGCTTATCGAAGTGCCCGCCAAGCAGACGCCCGTGGTCGTCGTCACAAAGGAGAACGTCAAGGAGGCGCTTATCGATTCCGGTTATTACTCGGCTTCACAGTTCACCGATCTGGACTGAACCGGGAACCGAGGCCTGCGGAGCCGAATGGCCGAAATCAATTCGGCTCCGCGTTTATCAAGGCTGAACGCGTCAGCATTGTTTGAAGCGGGGGTGTAAAGCGCGTGCGGAGCGAAGCGTATTTGCTGGAGATGAAGGACATCGTGAAAACCTTTCCAGGGGTGCGCGCGTTGGATCATGTGAGTTTTCGTGTCCGCCAGGGCGAGATACACTGCCTGGTGGGCGAGAACGGCGCGGGTAAATCCACCCTGATGAAGGTTCTTTCGGGGGTATACCCGCACGGCGCGTATGAAGGGGAGATTGTATACAAGGGGAGAGAGGCCGTTTTTAGAGGCATTGCGGACAGTGAGAAAGCGGGCATAGCGGTAATCTATCAGGAACTGGCGCAGTTTCCGGAACTGACGGTATGCGAGAACCTGTTTATCGGGCATGAGATTATGAAAGGGAACGGCGCGCGCATTGACTGGCCGGCTTCTCTGCGGCGCGCGGAAGAGTTGCTGCTCCGCGTGCGTCTGCGCGTCGATCCGTCTGTGAAGATCAAGCGCCTGGGAGTGGGGAAGCGGCAGCTGATTGAAATCGCCAAGGCTCTGTCTAAGAACGTCGGACTGCTGGTGCTGGACGAACCGACAGCGGCGCTGAACGACGACGACAGCGCGAACCTGCTGAACCTTTTGCGCGAACTGAAACTACAGGGCGTTACCTGCGTGCTTATCTCCCATAAACTGCGGGAAGTGCTGTCGCTGGCGGATACTGTTACGATACTGCGCGACGGCGCGGTGGTGCGGTCGTTGGACGCGCGCGCCGGCAAGCTTGCCCAGCGCGATATTATACGGCACATGGTCGGACGGGCGATTGACGATATTTATCCTAAGCGGAACAAATCCGTGCCGGGAGAGGTATGCCTGTCGTTGAAGGGCTGGACGGTTTACGATCCCGCGACGGAGCGGGAGATCCTGCATCAAGTCAGCCTGAGCGTTCGCCGGGGCGAGATTGTCGGCCTGGCGGGATTGATGGGGGCTGGGCGCACCGAGCTGGCGCTTAGTTTGTTCGGGAATACCCCGGCGTATAAAATCACTTCGGGCGAACTTGAGGTCAAGGGGAAAACGGCGCGCTTTACTCATCCGAAGCAGGCAATCCGCATGGGTTTAGCCTACGTGACAGAGGATCGCAAACGCAATGGGCTGGTTCTGATCCAGGACATTCGGTTTAATATAACGCTTGCGGCTCTTCGCGATCTTGTCAAGGGTCTGGCGGTGGATCGCCAGGCGGAACTGCGCGCGGCGAACGAATATAAGGAAGCCGTGGGCATAAGGGCGCCAAGCGTGCGCCAGCTTGTCGGCAATCTGTCCGGCGGCAATCAGCAGAAAACCTCGCTGTCCAAGTGGCTGTTCGCGCGGCCTGATATTCTGATTCTGGACGAGCCGACGCGCGGCATTGACGTTGGCGCGAAGTTCGAAATATACCAGCTTATGAATCGTCTGGTTGAACAGGGGATGAGCATACTCATGATCTCTTCGGAATTGTTAGAAATCCTTGGAATGAGCGATCGCGTTTACGTGATGGCCGAGGGAAGGATCGTCGGCGAGACTCCCGCTTGCGACGCGACCGAACAGATCGTCATGGCGATGGCTACAAACGCCCAAGAGGCGTCCGCATGAACGCTCAAACAGCCGCGCCTCGCGGCGAAGCGCGTTCCCGGCTGGACGGGCTTCGCGCGGCGCTTCGCGGAAACGTGCGCGAATACGCCATGTACATAGCGCTCGTGGTTATATTCGTCGTGTCTGGCGTCGCCACCAAAGGATTGTTCCTTTCCCCGCGCAACCTGACCGACTTGATCAAGCAGACCGGGTACGTCGCGGTATTGGCGATCGGCATGACCGTCGTGCTGATCATACGCCATATCGATTTGTCGGTTGGTTATGTCGCTGGGTTTATGGGCGCGATGAGCGCGAAATTGCTGACGAACGGATTTCCTATTTACGCCGTGATACCCATAGTTCTGGCGATCGGCGCGGCGATTGGCGCGTATCAGGGGTTCCTGGTTTCAAGAGTGCATGTGCCGGCGTTCGTGACGACTCTCGCGGGCATGTTCATTTTCAGGGGATTGCTGTCGCTTGTCACCGCAGGCACGGGCACGATCATCGTGCGCGACGAGGCATTCCGCGCTCTGTCCAACGGATTCATTCCCCAGATTTTCGAAGGCTCACGCCACTGGCTGACGTTCATAATCGGTTTGGCGTGCGCCGCGGTTCTCGCTGCGGTGAAGATACGCGCCAGGCGGAACGAGTCCCGAGCGGGTTCAAGCGTGTCGCCAGCGTTATTATTCATATTCCAGATGGCCCTGTTTACCTCCGTAATCTTAACGGCCGCGTGGATACTGTCAGGATACAGAGGGCTGCCTTGGACGGCTGCGATAGTCGCGGCGGTGCTTCTGTCCGTCAACTTTGTATTAACCCAGACGCGTTTCGGGCGCAGCGTATACGCTATCGGCGGCAATCCCGAGGCGGCGGAATTGTCCGGCATAGACGTTGCGAAAGTAACATTCATCGTGTTCTGCGGCATGAGTATGTTCGCGTCGTTGGCCGGCGTATTGTACACGTCGCGTTTGTCCTCAGCCACGCCCACGGCGGGTTTGGGTTTCGAGATGGACGCGATCGCATCATCGTACATCGGCGGCGTGGCCGTTAGCGGCGGCGTGGGCAAGGTGACCAATACGCTTGTAGGTGCGCTGGTGATCATGTCGCTCACCAACAGCATGAACCTGCTGGGGGTGGATATCTCCTATCAGTATGTTGTGAAGGGCGTGATCTTCATCGTCGCGGTTGCCTTCGATATCCTTTCGCGCAGACGCGCGTGATTCCCGGATTAAAGAAAGGAGGTGGACGGCGGCAGGAAACGGTTGGCCGCGCGAAGCCGACGCGCTTTGGGGCCGGGACGCCCTTCCATCGCGGCGGGTATCCGGTTTGTTTAAGCGGGATCGCTGGATCGCGGCGTTTCTCAGCAACCTAAGGTCCAGGGCGAATGCGGGCGGCAGAGGCTGTCCGCGATAATGAGGAGGTTCATCATGAAGAAACTCTTGGCGGTTCTGGTTGTTCTCACACTGTGCGCGTCTCCCGTTATCCCTGCCGCCGCAGATTACGACACGATCGTGTACGACCCGCAGGCTGTCGTTGAGCAGGGCGCGCTGCAAGGCCTGAAGATCGATAGCACGTATTTATTCCTTGGCGTGCCCTACGCGAAAGCCTCTCGCTTTGAAATGCCTGAAAAGCCCGAGGCTTGGGAGGGCGTTCGCAAGGCGCAGACATACGGGCCTATCAGCCCAATGCCCGATCAAACGTCCGTGGGTTATGACGAACTGGTCTGGCCGCATCGCTATTGGCCGCAGAACGAAAACTGCCAGGTGCTGAACATCTGGACACAGTCGCTGGACGAATCCGCTGGCAAGCCGGTGCTTGTGTTCTTCCATGGCGGCGGGCAGACCAACGGCTCGTCCATCGAGTCCGTGGCTTATGATGGGAAGAACCTGAGCGAATACGGCGACGTGGTAGTCGTCACAGTCAACCATCGGCTGAATGTGCTGGGCTATCTGGATCTGTCGCAGTTCGGCGAAGATTGGGAGAACACCGCGAATCTGGGAGTCGCCGATCTTGTCGCCTCCTTGCAGTGGCTGCATGACAATGTCGCGAAGTTTGGCGGCGATCCCGGCAATGTAACCATTTTCGGGCAGTCCGGCGGCGGAACCAAGGTCAACGCGATTCTGCACGCGCCTTCGGCGGAAGGCCTCGTCCACCACGCCATAATCGAGTCGGGCGGCGGAGGACCGCTCCAACTGCCGGACGCGGGTTCCAAAAAGGTCGGCGAATTGACGCTGGCGTATTTGGGATTGGACGTTTCCACTATTGACCAGATAAAGACCGTACCTTACCGCGATCTGCTCGCGGCGTCGTCGAAGGCCTCCGCGTATGCCCGCCAGATCGATTCGTCACTGCGCACCGGATGGTCTCCGCTGGCGGACGGCGAGTACCTGACGTCCGACTATCCGGATTGGGCGAAAAACGTCGATCTGATGACCGGAACCGTGTACAGCGAGTCGGCGCACAACTCCATCAACCAGGGCGACGGCCGCCAGCACGATTGGACCGATGAAGAGACCCGCTCATGGCTGGAGAAGCGTTTCGGCGAAGATACCGACTCGGTTCTCGAGGCGTTCCGCGAGCTATTCCCGCAGATGGAAGACAAGGATCTGTTCTTCTACACAGCGGCTGGCGGCGCGTCCAGCAACGCCAATATCAAATACGCGGCCGGCGGGGATGGCAGGCTGTACACCTACCTGTTTGCCTACGAGGCGGAGGCGGTTAACAACGGCGTCACGGCGTTCCATTGTTCCGAACTGCTTTACGCTTTCCACAATGTCGATATCCCGATCAATCGCGTCGCTACGGGCGGTACGGAAGACGCGTACAAGATGCAGGACGTCGTAGCGAATATGTGGCTGAATTTCGCACGCTCGGGCGATCCAAGCCAGGATGGCGTCCCGTGGGCGCAGTATACGCCCGATGATCCGCAGCGTATGATTATCGACCTTGAAAGCTCCTGCTACGCGTTTGACGACGCGAAGCTGAACGAGCTGATGGCTGGCCGTTAATCCGTCCGCGGCCTCTTGACGAGTCGGCTGAGAGACTGTTATTAACGGCCTCTCAGCCTTCACGCGACCGCGCGTTCCAAAAAAGGAGGACGATATCTCCATGCGTAAAACTATTGCGCTGCTGCTTGCCGCTTTTCTGTCCCTGTTCTCCGCGTCCGCGCTCGCGTCGGAAGCGCAGGAGATTCCGGACCTGTTTTTCTTTGAATACTCAAATCTAAGCGACGAAGAAGTTCGGGAACGCCTTGACGGCGCGCCGCTTGCGCCAGCCGTCTCCGACCCGTCCGGCGCGCTGTCGGGCCGCCGAATAGACGTCGTCACGGATCAAGGGCCGAAGCTCAGCTTTGATTTTGCGGCTGAAGGATCGGGGGTTTCGTTCACGATCGACGGCGGCGAACCGCTTGCAATCGAAACGGAGTACGCGGCGCTCGAGTTGAACCAGTACGTCTTGTTTGCATTTCGCGTGCCGGATTCGTCTGCGGCGTGGATCGTCGAATTAGATCAGAAGAAAAACCTCGCGATCGTGTTTGAGGCCTGGTTCGCTTACTCCGAATCGTTATTCGGGATCAATCCCGCGCGCGAAACGCAGCGGGCTGTCTATACCGGTTACGTAGCCGGCGGGGAAATCCCCGAAGAGCGCCCCGAAGCCACGAACCGCCTGACGGGCAAGTCCGTCCTGTGGGAAGGTGAAAACGGCAGGTTCCTTACCACATACGCGACGCGCATGTGGTCTTCATACGTCCCGCTGGACGTTCCAGGCCCCAAGGCTGTGTTCACCAGCCAGACGGATTATTTCGAGCTGGACGACCACCATTATCTGTATTCACGGGGCGAGATGGAGTTCTCCGGCGCGCTGGTGGTGGAAACGCTTGATCTTTACACCATGCGGCTCATAGGCGCGCGCCTGGGTTTTGATACGGAGGATCGGCTGGAGTTTAAACTCTATCGCTCTTCGGGGCGGGTGATGGGCCAGTACGCATCGTACGGGCCTTTCGGCAGCGACGAGTATCCGGAGCCTCCCGCCCCCGAGGAAGGCGCTCCCGCGTTTGAACTGCCCAAGGGTTTCCGCATGGCGTACCGTCCTTTTCAAACGAGCGAGGTTCTGACGCTCGACGATATGAACGAGCTGGCCAGAACCACGGAGAATTGGTCCGGCGCGTTCGCGTTTGAGGGTAAGGAAGACAAGATGCTGCCCTATACCGACATGCTCGCCGGGAAATCGTTCTCGCTCGTGTTTGACGACGGCGACGTTTACGAATACGAGGTAACGGGACAGTTTGCCCTAAGGTTCCGCATACAGGGTAAAACGGAATGGCAGGAGGAACGCTACGAAGCGTTCGAGTCCGACGACCAGCTTGTGTTCTTCACCCACGCGTTATCCGGCAAGTTCCCGATGGAGGTGTTCATCAATGTGGTCGATTTCAAGAACGGGTTGGCTACGTGCCAGCATTCTTCTCTGACCAACGAGGAGCGCCCGAGGGATCCGGAGCAGGAGTGGAAATTCGGCGTAATCCAGGCTGAAGGCATAACGCCGACCGACGCACGGCAGGGCTTCACGGATGAGCTGATAGGCCGTTCGTTTACATGGACGTATGGGGTGAGCGTCGCGTCGCAGCATATCTACAGCACGCCCAATTCCTACTCGTTCTCCATAATAATGGACAACAAGGAGCCGGGGCTCATGTGGAGTTCGCCATGCACGTATGTGAAGATACGCGACGACTCGTACTTGTTTTCCTGGACCGAGTCCCGAGGTTCCGGTATTCAAGGCACTCTGCTACTTAACATGAAAACGATGCACGACGTCGGCGCTTGCTTTGGAGTCAACGAAAACGAGATTTTCGAGTTCAACACATTCTGCGCCGAGGCCCGCAGCGCTGGGCAGATCGACTTGTCCGGGCTGTATAACTAATGTGGTAAACACTGCGGCACAAACGATAAAGCTCTAAGCAGGACAGGGCGTTAGCAACTCGCCGGCCCACTCGGTCCCTGTATCGCGCAGCCAATACGGCAGCCCTCTTGTGCGTCTCGTCGGCCTTGTCGCAGCCGGCACGCCACGCATGAGGGCTGCCTACTAAAATCTTATGATGTTTATATTGTTATAAAATAGCGTCTGCGATCGAGCTGTTAATAGTCTCCCATCCCCCACTCCCCGACCCCATGCGGTCTGAACGGCTGGGGATACCAGGGCAGCGTCGGCGGACATATATCGCATTCCTCGCGCACGGGCAGGCAGCCGACAATATACGCGTCTATGCGCATATCCAGCAAAGCGTCTACATGCCGCTCGCATTCGTCTATGCACGCGGGCTTCGCCAGCGAGACGCACGCCTTCACCCGCACCTGCGCGTTTTTCGGGATCCTCTCGCACGAGCACTGCGTGACGGGCACGCATACGCGTATCGTCGAGCATACCGCCCTCTGATACCCCCTGCAGTCAACCAGCGTCAGCGACAACGGTATCGTCACCCGAAGCGCCAGCCCGTACTCCGATCGGCACGATCCGCACGTCGGATCGATCGCGGCGCGCGTCACGCCCTCCGCGGTCACTGCGGTCAGCGTCAGCGGACGCTCGCCGGAGATATGCCGGGGCAGATCAACGCATACCCACTCGCCGCGCGTACGCAGCGCACCGCTGGCCAGTGGCGTTAATATATCGCAATCGCGCCGCCTGGGCGCGCGGTGATGACAGTCTTCGCGGCCATCGCGGTAATCTCGATGACCGTGGTAATGATAATGATCGTTATGTCCGCGCTGATACTCATACGGATCATATAGATCGTCCGGATATGGATATGACATACACATCCCTCCTCTACTGTGCAGAATATGTAAATGAGAGGGATTGTGTGCGAAACGCGCGGGGGCGGGCTGTTGCCCGCGCGGGCGGATAATGGTATGATACGCGCATGAGCGCGAATATTGACCGTTCGTTGGAATCCGTTATGATCGCCCGCGATCTGCTGCGCGAGATCACGCCCCTGCGGAGCGACTGCGGCAGATTGTGCGGCCGCGCGTGCTGCGAGGTAGACGATCCCAGCGCGGGCATGCTCCTGTTCCCAGGCGAGGAACGGCTGTATGATAACGTCCGGATGGTCGCGCTCGAGGGCTTCCCTCGCGCGAAGACTCCGCTGCTGCAATGCTCCGGCTCGTGCGACCGAAACGACCGACCCTTATCATGCCGAGTCGCGCCTCTGACTCCGGCGTTCAGACGCGGCGCGGTCATCGTCGAGATGGACAGGCGCTGCGGAGCCGTCTGCCCGCTGATGGATTACGGTATGCAAGCCCTGCGCGCGGATTTCATCCAGGCCGTGCGCGAAGCCGCCGCGATACTGGCGCGCGATCCGGACTGCCTAACGTTCATACGCGGACTAACCGCGCATATGGATCATATCGGGTTCGCGCTGGCGCAGGCTCTGTTACCTGCGGTAGTTGCGCCTGAACGCCCATCTGCGCTTGAGCGTGCCGAACTCGAACCGGATCGTCCGCACAGCGTCGCCGCCGAAGAACAGCGCGACGTTCAGCAGCGATAGCACGATAGCGGCGCGCACGCTCCACGAACCTATTATGAAGTTATACGCGTACAGCAGTACGTCCAGCAGAGCGAGCCACTTCATCTTGATCGGCAGGAAGAAGAACAGGTACATCTGGAAATCGGGGAACATCGCGGCGAACGCGAGGAACAGCGATAGATTGATATACGTATTGTCCACATACCCGGTGATAAGCCCGCCCAGTATCGCGCCGACGATCCCCAGCAGGTAGTACAGGTTAAACTTGAACGATCCCCACTGGCTTTCGAGCGTGTTCCCGATAAGCCAATAGAAATACAGGCTGAAGATTATCCACAGCAGCGACGTTTGCGGCGGCAGAAACACGAACGTCAGCAGCCGCCATACCTGCCCGCGCGCGATAGCCGCGCGGTCGAAGAACAGCCAGCGGCTGGCGCCCATCCCGATGAAGTCCATCAGGAACACGACCGCCATCCCGCCCACGACGTAGTACATCAGGTTCTGGATGTACCATCCCCGGCGCGCCCTAAGCTCCAGCCCGCGCAGTTGTTTTGTCATCCAATTCATATTGCCGCTCCTTACTGCCGGCGAAACTGTCCGTCGTATGCCGACTGGAACAGCTCCGTCAGCCGATCCGCACCAAGCTCCCGCAGGCCGACAACGAACGCGGCCCAGTTCTCGTCGTTCAGCTCCGTCTCGCCGTCTATGAACCTGGCGATACCCTCGTCAACCGCCGCGCCCAACCGATACTGAAGCGCGGCGATCTCGCTCCGCTCCGCATCGCCGACAGGCCACGTAAAGGGGAACGGCGTTACCAGCGATGGCTGTATCGCGTCGCCTTCGCGGCGCACGCGCGCCTCCAGCGCCAGGCTGGTGCGGCGCTCAAAGTCGGCGGGGCTTAATCCCGGGGTGAGGTTATCGGTGCGGATGACGCGGTCGCGCAGCACGGTTTCAATCGGCGTGAAGTCGTCCGTGATCCAAGACCACGACGATCCCGACCAGTTGTAATCCACATCCTCGACCCCTGCCATAGCCAGCCGCCCGCCCTCTTCCGTATAGAGATAATCGACCCACTCGAGCAGCCTGCCCGGTTCCTCGCACCGCGATGTAATAGCGAACGTTCCCTGTACCACGCCGCTGAACAAACGGCGGTACCGCGCGTCGCCGCCGTCTTCCGGCGCGAGAGGCGGGAGTATCGAATACGCCTCCGATAGTTCGGTGGATATAAGCGTATACGGCGCGATGGTCACGAACGCGCCCATCATGTTGGTTTTAATCTCGCTTAGCGTGGTGGCGCGCTGTGTCTGCCCCTGCCGGAACGCGTCCGGATCGAGCAGTCCATCCCGCTTGAGTCCGCGCATGGCTTCCGCAAACGATCGATACTCCGGCTCAAACGGCGCGTATCTCACCGCGCCGGACTCATCCACATAAATATTATAGTCGTTGGGAACCAATCCGAACGCGTGCAGGAAGAATTTCGCTTCCCACGGCCCGACTATGCTAAGGGGCAGTTCGTCCTTGCGTCCGTTGCCGTTGGGATCGCGGTCGCGGAACGCCTCCAGCGCGGCGGCGAACTCGCCGAAATCATTGGGCATGGACAAACCCAGCGCGTCAAGCCACTCCCGGTTGATCCATATGTAACATTGCCTCTCATAACCGTTAAGGCTGGGCAGAGCGGCTATCGAACCGTCCGGATGCGTGATAGCGGCGCGCCAATCCTCGCGCGCGTCCAGAATCGCGGACAGCGTCGGCGCGTATGTCTCCATCAGCGGCGCGAGGTCTATCAGCTGTCCGGACTGGCGGTATCTTAATTCCTCTTCAGGGGTCAGCGCGGCCTTGAAGAACGCGTCCGGCAGATCCCCGGACGCGAACGCCGTATCCTTCGCGGCCTGATACGCAGCCTCGTCTGAATACTGCCGGAATATGAAATCAACGCCCGTCTTTTCGCGTGTTTCGATAAAAAACGCGTGGGTATTCCAATCGCGTCCCGACTCCAGGTCGAGACCCATGATCGTATAAGCGCCCTCCGTACCATCAGCGTCGTCAGTCGAGTCGGTCTCGCGCGCGGGCTCCGTAGTGGGCAGCGGATCAATCTCCATAGTTGCCTGCGGATCAATCTCCGTAGCGGGCTGCGAATCGATCCCCGTAGTTGACTGCGGATCAATCTCCGTAGTGGACTGCAAATCAATCCCCGGAGTGGATTCCGGTTCCTCGAGCGCGGTGGGAGCGGCGAGCGCCGTCGAGCCGGGAGCCGCGAACGCTATCGCGGCGGCTAACGCCATCGCGGCTGTCCGGGTTCGGCGCGTCCATGTGTAAATCATCAACGGTGAGTCCTCCATGTCCAGTTATTTACATGTGAACCTAGCGTAAACAATAACGCGTGCGGTTGCATCCAGTCATCATAGCCAGTATAATAAATTATAGCAGGATTCGCAACCGTTAATCCGCGTGATTGCGTTTATTGGGGCGAGTTTCACGCTGTGTTCAGACACATTAAAATACGATGAGACAAGGCGATGAAACCGGGCGGGACAAACCTCGCCCGCGAGATGGAAGGGGTGGACGGTACGACGGCATTTTCGCGCTGGTCGCTGAAGCATAGGCGGCTGATCGTCACGGTGTTCGCGGCAGCCGCGCTGGCGGGGGCCGCGCTGTCGTTCGGGGTGACGGTCAACAATAATTTGGTGGATTATCTGCCTGAATCCGCGCCGTCTACCGTCGCGCTGAACGTGATGGACGAGGCTTTCTCATCCGCTTCCGAGAACGCGCGGGTAATGGCTGTAGACATATCCCTGCCCGACGCTCTCGCGTTCAAGCGCGAGCTGGCGGGTGTGGACGGCGTCGCGTCCGTCATGTGGCTGGACGATCTGATAGATATCACCGTTCCAATAGAGATGGCGGATCAAGCGATCGCCGGAGCGTACTACAAGGACGGCGCCGCGCTGTACTCGATCGAGATAGAGGGCGGGCGCGAGGTCGAGGCGGTGGACGGTATCCGCGCGGTCATGAAGCCGGGCGGCGCGCTGGCTGGGCGCGCGGTGGACGCGGCGAAGATACAGCGCCTCACGTCCGTAGAGACGCGCAGCGCGATGCTGATCCTTCTGCCGCTGATACTGATCATGCTGATCGTCTCCACGGATTCCTGGTTCGAGCCGCTGTTGTATCTGGCGGCGATAGGCTCTTCCGTACTGATCAACATGGGCACGAACATCTTCCTAAAGGATGTGTCGTTCATAACGCAGACGGTCAGCCCGATACTGCAGATGGCCGTTTCGCTGGATTACGCGGTGTTCCTCTTGCATCGGTTCAAGGCGAACAGGGAGCGCGGGGTGGAAGCGTTCGAGGCGATGACGGAGGCCGCGGCGTTCTCGTTCGGCTCGATCGCGGCGAGCGCTGCGACTACGTTCTTCGGATTCCTCGCTCTGATGTTCATGAAGTTCCAGATCGGCGCGGATCTAGGGCTTAACCTGCTCAAGGGCGTTACGCTTAGTTTCGCTGCGGTGATAGTGTTCCTGCCCGCGCTGACGCTGTGCTGCCTGCCGCTGCTGGACAAGACGCGCCATCGCGCTCTGCTGCCCAGTTTCGCGCGCTCGAAGGTCAACACAAAGAACGGTCATAAGACGTATGGCGTGGGTTCCGCGCTGTTCAAGACGCGGTGGATAGCCGCGGCGGTCGTACTGCTGGCGGTCGTTCCCGCGTACCTCGCGCAGAACGCGAACACGTTTATATACGGCATGACCGCAGTCGCGGACGACGAGTCCGAATCGAGCGAGGCGAGGCGCATCAGCGCTGTGTTCGGATCGGAACAGCCGCTGGTTGTGCTGGTTCCGTCCGGCGAGCCGGGCAAGGAGGCGCTGTTGTCGGACGAGTTGTCCAAGATACCGCGCGTGAGCCGCGTTGTGTCATACTCCACTCAAGTGGGCGAGATGATCCCGCCCGAGATGGTGCCCGAGGAAGCGCTGTCGCAGTTCCAGTCCGGAGGGTGGAGCAGGATCATACTGTACGCGGACGCGAAGGACGAAAGCCCCGAGGCGTTCCGCCTGGTGGAGGATATACGCGCCGCGGCTGAGGAGGCGTATCCCGGCGAGGCTCTGCTGACGGGTCAGCACGCGAACATGTACGATATGCGCGAGGTGGTCACAAGGGATCAGGTGGTCGTCAACTATGTCGCTATCGGCGCTATCATGCTGGTGCTTCTGCTGACGTTCCGCTCGATATCGCTGCCCGTGCTGCTGACGCTGACCATCCAGGCCGCGATATGGATCAACCTTAGCGTGCCGTACTTCGCGGCCTCGCCGATATGCTATATAGGATACCTGGTTGTGTCCACCGTCCAGCTGGGCGCGACGGTCGATTACGCGATACTCTTCACCGACCATTACCTAAAGAACCGCAAGAGGCGGGGCAAACGCGAGGCGATCGCGCGCTCGACGAGCAAGACCTTCGGTTCGATATTGATATCCGGGCTGATACTCTCCGGCGCGGGGGTCGCGCTGTCGATGACCTCCACCAACGAGATAGTGCGGCAGATGGGCGTATTGCTTGCCAGGGGCACGGCGCTGTCGTTCCTGCTGGTCGTGTTCTTCCTGCCCGCGGCGTGCGCGCTGTTGGACGGTCTGGTTCGGCGCACGACGCTGGGCGCAAGGTTCCTTGATAAGTCGGCGAAGCCGATACCGGACGCGGAAACGGAAGGGAGTGTCAGCGAATGAGAATTAGGAGGATTACGTCCTGCGCGCTGCTCGCGGCGATGCTGGCGGCTATGCCCGTCTATGCCGAATCAACAGCCGAGGCCGCGCTTAAATACGGCAAAGAGGAAACGGTATACGGCGCGCTGGACTCATCCGGCGGGGTACGCGCGGTGTACGTAGTGAACACGCTAACGTCGGACGAGTCCGGGTTGGCGGTCGATTATGGGCGATACTCGTCTCTGACGGGGTTGTCGGGCGAGGGCGGACTGGCGTTTGTCGCGGACGAGGGTATCGTCGAGGCTGATATACAGGCGGGCGAGCCGTTCGCGTACCAGGGTACGCTGGAGGACGCGGCGCTGCCGTGGGTATTCATGATCCGTTACACCCTCGATGGCGAGCCGATCTCCCCGGACGAGCTAGGCGGGCGATCCGGTCGTTTAGGCGTGATGGTCGGCGCGGTAAAGAACGCCGGCGCTCCCGACTCGTCATACTTCGATAACTACGCTGTGCAGGCTTCCTTGGCGTTATCCAAACGGCTGTGCCGCAACATATCGGTGAGCGGCGCGACTCTCGCGGACGCTGGCATGTCGCGGCAGGTCACGGCGACCGCCCTGCCCGGATCGCCGCTGTACTTCTCATTGGAAGCGGACGTTACCGACTTTGAGATGGGTTCGATCACGATAGCCGCGGCTCCGTTCTCGATGAAGATCAATCTGCCCGACGTTGATCCGATGCTAGGCCAGTTCTCGCAGTTGACCGACGGCTCCGCGCAGATTAGGCAGGCGTTGTCCGACATGACGGACGCGCTCAACGCCGCGATGAACGGCGGCGAGGAATCGGATCAGCCAGCCATGCCGTCGATGAGCCAGATGCAGATGGGCATGACGATGATGAACGCCGCGATAACCGGCGCGTCCCGCCAGTTGGGGCAGATGGAGGAAGGGATAACCGCGCTGAACGACGCGATCAGCCAGATGGTCGCCGCGCTCCCGACGGAGGCTATCAGCGCTGAGTCGATGGACTCTCTGCGCGAGGCCGCGCCAGGCTCGAAGGCGTTGCTGGATCAATTGGAAGCGGGGTATACGGCTGCTGCTGCTGCTGGAGCCGCGCTTGCGCAGTCTCAGCCGGAAGCCGCCGCGATCGCTCAAGCGATACCGCCTCTGCGTTCGGGGCTGGATACCGTGGCGGCGAATCTAAGCCAGGCCGGAGGCCAGATATCGGACATGGCCTCTCAAGCTGAAGGATTAACCCAACTGCTCGACGGCCTGAACCAATTGAGCGAACAGTACGGTTTGTTCCACGAAGGGATAGCGTCCATACCGGAGCGCGCGGAGGAAGCGATCGCGGGGATGTCGTCCTCGTTCGACAGGAGCGGGTATCAGCCTGAATCGTTCGCTGATCCAAGAGGCGGTTTGGTGGAGGCGGTGCAGTTCACATTGCGCGCGGACGCTGTCGCCGCGCCGAGTATCAAGAAGGCCGAGGAACCGGAGCGGGAGCCTGAATCGTTCGTCGAGCGGCTGACGAAGCTGTTCAGATGAGGTATATATGTCTCAACCGTTGATTCTCGTATGCGACGACGACCCGATCGTCCATCAATCGCTCAGCCTGTATCTTGACGCGGAGGGATTCGCGCACAAGTGCGCGTACACCGGGCCGCAGGCGCTGACCGCCGCGTCGTCGGCGCCGGAGCCGAGCCTCGTACTGCTGGATATCATGATGCCGGAGATGTCGGGCATGGATATATGCCGCGCGCTGCGCAAGGTATCGCAGGTGCCGGTGATCATGCTGACCGCGCGAGGCGAGGAGTTCGACCGCGTGCTGGGGCTGGAGTTGGGCGCTGATGATTATATTGTAAAACCGTTCTCGCCCAGGGAGGTTATATCCCGCATAAAGGCCGTGCTGCGCCGCGCCAGCGGGCAGATGCGGGAGGAATCGACGGGCGCGCTGGTGTTCGGCGCGCTGGAGATACTGCCGGATAGTTATACCGTTCGGGTTAACGGCGAGAACGTCGCGATGACCCCGCGCGAGGTCGAGTTGCTGGCGCTGCTGGCGCTGCATCCGGGGCGGGTGTTTCCGCGCGAGACGATCCTGTCCAAGGTATGGGGATACGATTATTACGGCGACTCGCGCACCGTGGACACGCACATCAAGCGTCTGCGGCAGAAGCTCTCCGTGCCCGGCGCGAAGTGGCAGATAACCACTGTGTACGGCGTGGGCTACAAGTTCGAGGCGGAGACGGGATGAGCAAGACGCGCTCTTGGTCCGGCGGCGGCGTATGGCGGACGTTCACGCGCGGGAAGCGCCGGTTGCAGCGCGTGGTGATATGGAAGAGTTTCACGATAAGGCGCGTGATGCTTCTCGTCATGCTGGGCATAATGGTTTCATCCACCATATCGTTATCGCTGTGCGAGCTATGGGTGCCCAGGCTGCTGGTTCAGGCGCGGGTGCCTCTGCCGATGGCCAGCGCGGTGATAGCGGCGCTTAGGCAGACGCTTAGGTTATCGTCGATGCTGTCGATACTGCTGTTGATGCCGCTGTGCGCGCTGGCTGCGGTGCGGATCATCCGGCCGTTGTACAGCGTTCACGACCGCGCGATACGCATGGCTGGCGGCGACCTGCAAACGCCCGTGGTAGTCCGAGCCGGCGGCGAGTTGGGCGAGCTAGCCGGAGCGCTGAACGCGTTATCCGAGCGGGTCAGCCGATCGCAGGACGCGCTGTTGGTGGAGCGGGTGCGCGCGCTGCGCATACTGAACGCGCTTGACGAGGGCATACTCTCCGTGGACGAGAGCGGGACGATCAACCAAATCAACTTGACGCTGATGGCTGTGCTGCCCGTTCGAGCCGGCGACCCGCTGCCGGAGATGATCGGCGAGGCGTTCCGCGCGGCGATGCGCGAGAACAGGCAGACGGCATTCCAATTAAAACAGACCGCGCCTCAAGGCGAGAGGATCTGGGCGTGCAAGGTGCTGCCCATACGCTCGCGGGAGGGAGCGGCGATAGGCGCGGTGGGGGTGTTCCGGGACGAGACGCAGTCGATCCGGCTGGAGCAGACGCGCCGCGATTATGTCGCGAACGTATCGCATGAGCTGCGTTCGCCGCTGACCGCGCTTCGGTGCCTGATAGAGCCGCTAAGCGACGGCATGATCCAGCAGGAGGAGAAGAAGCGGGAGATATACGGCATACTGCTGCGCGAGACGGTACGCCTGTCGCGTCTGGTGGATGACATGTTAGAATTGTCGCGGCTGCAGTCGGGCGCGCTGGCGCTTGAAAAGATTGAGTTTGAGCCGCTGCTTCTGCTTCGTCAAATCGCGGATATGGTCGAGCCGCGCGTACTGGAGCGCGGGCTGACGCTGGAGCGGGCTTTGCCGGAATCGCTGCCCGTTGGGTTTGGTAATCCGGACAGGATAGAGCAGGTGCTGATCGCGTTATTGGATAATTCCGTTAAGTTTACTCCGGAGGGAGGAGTGGTGACGATGAGCGCGGCGCGGGTAGGCGGCGTGACGGAGATATCCGTATCGAACACGGGCAGCGGCATCACGCCGGAGGATCTGCCGCATGTGTTTGAACGGTTCTATAAAGCGGATAAGGCTCACGCGGGGCAGGGCACCGGGCTGGGGCTGGCGATCGCGCGGGAGTTGCTGGCGAGATTGGGCGAGACCATCCGCGCGGAGAATCCGCCCGAGGGCGGGGTGAGGTTTACCTTTACACTGCACAACGCGCAATCGGGGGACGAGGCCGCGTAAGTTGGTCTGGCCTACGCTCATTGCGCAAGTAATAGGCTGAGGATTTCCTCTTTGCGGACATCCGTTACGCCGACAATTTTATCTATGTCGTAACCCGCTTTCAATAGGCGATGGGCTATGTCGCGTTTACTTTTTTCTTTGCCTAGCCGAATTCCTTCTATCCGTCCCTCCTCCAGCCCTTCTATCCGCCCTTCCTCCCGTCCTTCGGCCAGCCAGTGGGCGTGCCATGATTTTATAAAGTCTTCCACCTTGAATTCCTCTGTCAACATGCCGATCACCTCCGCAGCGTTATAACGATCGACCACTACGCGTAGTAGGGAGAGGATCCGTGAAGGGTGGAACCACTGGGATTGACCGCTATTCTAGACGGAGAATCTCTTCCCTGCTTAAATTCGTGGCAATGGCTATAATGTCTATGTCGGCGCCTGCTTTCCGCAGTCGCATAACCGTATCGCGTTTGTTTTTTTCTGCTCCCAGCTGTATGCCTTCGGCCAGCCAGTGGGCGTGCCATGATTTTATAAAATCTTCCACCTTGAATTCCTCTGTCAACATGCCGATCACCTCCGCAGCGTTATAACGATCGACCACTACGCGTAGTAGGGAGAGGATCCGTGAAGGGTGGAACCACTGGGATTGACCACTATTCTAGACGGAGAATCTCTTCCCTGCTTAAATTCGTGGCAATGGCTATAATGTCTATGTCGGCGCCTGCTTTCCGCAGTCGCATAACCGTATCGCGTTTGGTTTTCTCTGCTCCCAGATGTATTCCTTCTGCCCGTCCTTTTTCCCACCCTTCTACCCGTCCTTCTATCCGCCCTTCTACTCGCCCTTCTACCCGTCCTTCTATCCGCCCTTCCTCCCGTCCTTCGGCCAGCCAGTGGGCGTGCCATGATTTTATAAAATCTTCCACCTTGAATTCCTCTGTCAACATGCCGATCACCTCCGCAGCGTGTTTCCTTAGATATCCGGACAGTATGCCTTCCGCGACGCAGTCCCGTATGGCCGAGCTAAGCGCGTCCCGCGCGTCCAACCCCTTCGCCTGATACTCCCTCCCGCGCCTGACCACTTCCACATAACCCATTAGATGCGGGCTTTTCTTCAGTAAATCCGCGTTTTCCGGCGCGTGGATGTTTATTACCACTACCTGCAGTTCGATGAACGAGTCCGTTTCCAGTTGAGTATCCGGTTGTTTGAACGAAGCGGATAGTTTCAGTATATCCCTGGGCGGCTGGGGCTGTACGCCGTTGTACAGCACGACAAATACGGGCCGGGGCAGATTCAGTATGCCGGGGCCGTAAGTGAGATCCCGGTCGATCATGCTTTCCAGTACGCGCCCGTAATACGAGACGAAGCGCACGGTAATGCTCCTGTTGACCGTCGATTGATGCTCGCCCAGGAACAGCACGGTGCCGCCGACCTTCAACGCGAGATCATTCTTGATACCCATGAAGAACACGCCGCTTAGCGTCTCGATGGTTACGTCGGTATCCGGCGGATAGTTCGTATCCATTATGGCGTTGACTAGCTCGAGTCCGCGCTCTTTATCGCTGAACAGCGACGCGAAGAAACTCGCCTTGAACGCGCGCTTGAAGTCTATCGGTTCGTCGGACACGCGCAACGCCCCCTCTTGATAGTGAAAGCATACCAAAATCGCGCGAAAATGTCAATCGTTATGTTGTCGCAAACTGATTGACGGGTCGCGTTGAGCAGACGTATTTTCTCCCGCCCTCTTGCAATTATTAGCGGCGGCGGGTATACTATACCCGTAAAGGCATTGATGGAGACAGGCCGGGTATTGCTATCGCCGCAGAGAGCGCGCCCCGCGAACCGTTATGGTTCCAGGCTGTAAGGCGCGCGCGAGAGCTTCGCGGTATTCACTCCGGAGCCGCCGCCTGAAACCTGACGGGAGTAGGCGCGGACGCTTGACGCGCGTTAACGCGTCGAGGACTCGCGGCGCGCGCCGCGGTTCCGGTTGAGTCTGCCGGCGCGATCCCGATCCGATACGGTCGGCGGGATGCGCGGACAGGGAATGTGGGTGGTAACGCGGAGCGAACGCTTCGTCCCATGGCGGGACGCGGCGTTATTTTTTATTCCATAATAACGGTAACTGCGAGACTGGAGGGAGCCTATTCGATGCGCGAACAGATTCAAGCGCTGCTGGATGAAACCAAGGCCGCGCTGGACGGAGCGGACACGCCGCAGGCGCTGGAGGCGCTGCATGCCCGGTATCTAGGCAAGAAAGGCCCGCTGAGCGCGCTGCTGCGCGGACTGGGCCAATTAGACGCGGCCGAGCGTCCCGAGGCGGGCAAACGGATCAACGCGGCGCGCGCGGAGATAGAGTCCGCGTTCGCCAAGCGCGAAGCCCGGGTGAAGCAAGCCGCGCGCCTGATCGCGCTTAGCGGCGAGACGATCGACGTAACCGAACCGCGCGAGGATTATCAGCTAGGCGCGTATCATCCCATAACGATCATACTGGATGAACTGGTCGAGCTGTTCACCGGCATGGGTTACGAGGTGGTCGAAGGCCCGGAGGTCGAGTATGATCTGTATAACTTCGAACTGCTCAACCAGCCGAAACACCATCCGGCCCGCGACGCCCAGGATACCTTCTATATCGAGGACAACATCGTCCTGCGATCCCACACCTCGCCCGTTCAGGCGCGCGCGATGCTCTCGCGCAAGCCTCCGATACGGATTATCAGCGCGGGGCGGTGCTACCGCGCCGACGAGGCGGACGCTACGCACTCGCCCGTGTTCCATCAAATGGAAGGGTTATATATTGATAAGGGAGTCGGCATGTCCGATCTGAAGGGCACGCTGGAGACGTTCGCCAAGCGTATATACGGTTCGGATGTGGAGGTGCGGTTCAGGCCGTCGTTCTTCCCGTTCACGGAGCCTTCGGCGGAGGTCGATCTGACCTGCCCAGCCTGCGGTGGAAAGACGGGATGCAGGGTGTGCAAAGGCAGCGGCTGGGTGGAGGTTCTGGGATGCGGCATGGTCAATCCGAAGGTGCTGGAGCTGTGCGGGATCGACAGCGCGGTATATTCGGGGTTCGCGTTCGGGATGGGACTGGAGAGGCTGGCGATGCAGAGGTTCGGGATACCCGACCTGCGCTGGCTGTTCGAGGGCGACGCGCGGCTGCTGGGAGCGGGTCGTAACGGCGCGCGCGCGGACGGAATCGAAGGGAGGCGGGGACTGTGAAACTGCCGCTTTCATGGATCAAGGAATACGCGGAGATACCCGTTGCGCCGGACGCTTATCGCGAGAAGATGATTATGGCGGGCGATGGAGTCGAGGGGTACGAGGAACTGGGAGCGGGGATCTCCGGCGTTGTGGTGGGCAGGATAGAGACCGTGCGTAAGCATCCCAATAGCGACCATCTGATGATCACGACCGTCGATACCGGGGAGCGCGTCGTCCAAGTGGTGACGGGAGCGCCCAACATCACGGAGGCTTCCGTCGGCGCGTATGTGCCCGTGGCGAAGATCGGCGCGACTCTACCGGGCGGCGCGCATGGTTCCGGCTTGACAAAGATCAAGGCGGGCAGACTGCGCGGCGAGGTCTCCGAGGGCATGCTGTGCGGCGGCGAGGAGCTGGGCGTGCCCGACTCGCTCTATCCGGGCGCTGGCGTTGACGGTATCCTCATCTTCGGCGAGCCGCACCCGTTGGGGCAGGATGTGAAGCCGATACTGGGCATAGACGATATCTCGTTTGATTTCGAGGTGCTGGCGAATCGACCCGATTGCCTCAGCGTCTGGGGCATAGCCAGAGAGAGCGCGGCGGTGTTCGGCACGCGGTTCGCCAAGCCGGAGATAACAGTGAGCGAGCGCGCGAAGCGAACGTCCGATTACGCCAGCGTAGACGTGCTCGATTATGATCTGTGCCCGCGATACGCCGCGTGCGCGATAGACAACGTCCGAGTCGCGCCCTCGCCGATGTGGATGCGCAAGGCTCTGCATGGCGCGGGCATGCGCTCGATTAACAATATCGTCGATATAACCAATTATGTCATGCTGGAGACCGGGCACCCTATGCACGCGTTCGATCTGGATCGGGTTCGGGGACGGAGGATCGTGGTGCGCCGCGCGAGGCCGGGCGAGACGCTCGCCACGCTGGACGGCAAGGAGCGCGTTTTGACCGGCGGGATGCTCGTCATATCCGACGCGGAGAACGCGACCGGACTGGCCGGGATCATGGGCGGCGAGGAGAGCGAGATCACCGAATCGACAAAGACGATCCTGTTCGAGTGCGCGGCTTTCGATAGAACCAGCGTGCGCCTGACCAGCCGCGCGCTGGGGATGCGGACCGAGGCGTCCGCGCGGTTTGAGAAAGGGGTAAGCCCGTACACGGTGGGCGAGGCGATGCGCCGCGCGTGCCAGCTGGTCAACCTGCTGGACGCTGGAGACGTGGCGGGCGGCATGATCGATATCTATCCCAATCCAAAGCCGCGTCCGGTGATCGAGGCTGACTGCGGCAGGATGCGCCGCGCGATGGGCGTTGACGTGCCCGATGTGGAGATGGCGCGGATACTGCGCGCGCTGGGGTTCGAGGTCGAGCTTCGCGGCGGCGCGCTTGCCGCGATCCCGCCGGAGTTCCGGCAGGACGTGGATCAAGAGGCCGATCTTACCGAGGAGATACTGCGCCTATATGGATATCGGGCGTTGAGATCCACATTGCCCGTGGGCGCGAACATACCCGGACAGCGCAGTCCGCGCATGCGCCTGACCGACGCGATGAAGTCCCTGCTCCGCGCGTGGGGCGGTTATGAGATATACGGCGCGTCGTTCCTGCGTCCCGCGGTATTGGGATGGCTGAATCTGGACGAAGGCGATCCGCGCCTGTCCCCGCTGGCTCTGCGCAACTATCTGGGCGAAGACACGTCGATCATGCGTCCGACTCTGGTACCGTCGATGTTATCCGCGCTGGCGCTGAACCAGAGCCGCAAACTCGATGGATGCGTACTGTTCGAGGCGGCTGCGGCGTTCGAGACGATCGTGGACGGGAAGCCGCGCGCGGAGGGCGCGCTCCCGTTCGAGCGGCAGACGTTGTGCATAGGCGGATACGGCGATGGGTTCGATTTTTATAAAACGCGCGGCTTGGCGGAGTCGCTGCTCAAAAGCCGAGGCATAATATGCCGAGTCGAGTCCGGCGCGGATAATTATTATCATCCGGGGCGGTCGGCGAGGCTGATCGCTCCGGACGGAGCGGTTATCGCCAGGCTGGGCGAGGTTCATCCGGACGTTGCGGAGCGTTTTGAGATAACGGGACGCGCGTATCTGGCGCAGATCGATCTAGGCGCGGTTCTGGAGCGTCAAGCCGCGATAACCAGCGTAGCCGAGCCGCCCCGATACCCGGCGGTCTCGCGCGACGTGGCGCTGGTGATGGACGACTCCGTCCAGTTAGGCCCGGTGATGGATACGATGGCGCGCTGCGGCGGGTTGGTGGAGTCCGTAAGGCTGTTTGACGTTTATCGCGGCGCGCAGGTTGGATCAAACAAGAAAAGCGCGGCGTTCGCGCTGACGTTCCGCGCGCCGGATCGCACGCTCACCGACGCGGAGGTCAACCCTCTGCTGGAAGCGATGCTGGAGGAGCTGTCGGACGCATACGGCGCGGCGCTGCGCGGATAAGGAGCGGTATGGATAGGAAGGATATCGAGCGCATCAACGAGCTGGCGCGCAAGCAGCGCGGCGAGGGGCTGACGGCGGTGGAGGCCGCCGAGCAGCAAGCGCTGCGCCGCCAATATTTGGATGAGTTTCGTCAAAGCATGATCGCGACGCTGGACTCCGTCCGCGTCGAGCAGGAGGACGGCAGTTATATACCGCTGGAGCGCAAGGAGACCGCGCCGGACTCGCAGCCGCGCGTGATGGTCGTCGAGCCGCTTGACGCGGAGGCCAACAAGCCGTGATAACGGGGCGTTGGTATCCGCAAGGCGAGACTCCCGCCGAAGCGATATCGTTATGGTCGGATGTGTTTCAACGCGCCTGCGATGATAGCGAGGGGTTTGTCTCTCGAGCCGCCGTGTTGTTTGACGAGGGCGGGGCGCTAGCGGCGGCTGGCAAAATGTATTACGACGACGGAGCGTTCTGGCTTGACTCGTTGGCTGTCAGGGAGGATTTGCGCGGACGAGGGTATGGGGATTTACTAGCGCGGATGATGCTGGATCGCGCGCTGAGGCACGCGGCGAGGGAGATAAGGTTGTACGCGGCGCGAGGCTGCGAGGGGTTTTTCAGGCGGTATGGGTTTATGGAGGAGCCGGGCGGAGACGCGCTGATGTCGGTGAAGGCGGAGGATATGCGGCTAGGCGGGTGCGGGTGACGGGTTGGGGCTAGTAGAGATTTGACGGGAGGGCTTCTTTGCTGATGTGAGTGGGGGCGCCCCCTCTGTCGCAGTGGGCGTTCCCCCCGTGGAGACGCCCACTGCGACAGGGGGGCGTTCCCAGGGAGGGCCCACCCACTGCGCCGGAGAGTGCGGATACCATGCATGGACAGACCGTTCGTTCCATGCACGGCGGTGAACCGTGTTCACGCGTCGAAAAATTTTAGCATAACGCGCGGTTATCCGGGTACAATACGCACGTAAATCGAAATAAGGAGGCGTATTGCCAGGTGGATCGATTTTCGCTGCTGCTGGTTATTCTGGGCGCGATAAACTGGGGTCTGATCGCGATATTCCAGTTTGACCTGATCGGGTATCTGTTCGGCGGCCAGGGCGCAGTGATCAGCCGCGTGATATATGGCCTGATCGCGCTGGCGGGGTTGTGGTGCGTGTCGCTGTTGTTCCGCGATCACGACCGCGACAGGGACGTTGTGCGCGACTGACCAAATCCATTATACATAAGGTACGCTCAAGCCCCCGCGGTTACGCGCGGGGGCTTGATATTTATGCAGCAATATTTATGAATCAATCCAAACGATAAGCCTCGCGTAATTACACGTCCATACCCGGATACAATACGGACTGCCCCGTCTGCTGAAATCCCTCCGCCTTGAAAAACGCCGCGGCCGACGCGTTCCTTAGCCATACGCGCGCGGTCAGGCTGCGGCATTGTTCCTCGTACAGATACTGGCGCGCGCCGGCCAGCAGAGCGCGAGCCACTCCGCGCCTGCGGCATCGGGGCGCGGTGTACATCATCAGCACCCGGCCCTCCGCGCCGTAGCCCGCCGCTATGATCTCGCCTAGTATCTCGTCTTCCTCGAGCACGCCTATCGACGCGAAGACCGGGTTGCTACGCGCCTTTTCCAGCCAGTCCAGCGAGTGCCTTGTCGCGCTGTACGGATTTATCCTTGACAGCAGTTTCTCGCGCTGCTCGGCGGTATCCAGATTAGTGAACGCCAGGCGGCAGCCCACCGGCGGCTTCGGCCCCCAATCCCCGTTTTTAAGAATATCGCGCGCGACGATCTCCGCGTCGTCGTTGCGGAAACCTTGCTCGGTAAAGTACAGCAGCCGCTCCGGATCGCGAGGACTGCATGACGCGTATATGCGCGCGGGTAGCTCCGGGCGCTTGCGGCGCAGCATCATCGCGCGCGTGAACGCCGCGCCGAACAGCAGATCCCGCGCGCGAGCGAACGCCTCGATGATGAGGTAATAATTCAGCGGCCTATCGGGCAGCATCTGATGATTGACATATTCGACGACGGCGGCCATGCCCAGGCGCTGGTCGCCATCGTCGATCGCGACAAATATATTCTCTCGGGGCGCGCCGCTCATCGCGGACTGCCCCATATCGATGCGCAATATCAGCCCTCGCTTTGACGCGGAAAATTACGATGAATCCATTATATGTACATACCGCGCGTTTGTCCAGATTAAGTTAGGCTTTACCAAAATCGGCACCCTTATTCAATTCGGGCATAATGTGAAAACTAAGGGAGGGGATCAAATGTACTGCATGCAGGTATGCGATAGCAAAAAAACCTTGTACGGCTTGCCGCTCGAGCCGCTGCCCAGCCCCGCCGTGTTCGACGACTGCGCGGATGAGGACTGCGCGTCGGACGATGTTCAGACCGGGCGCGGCTGCCTGTTCGACGCCTTCGATCCCGATACTTTCAACAGGCCTTGCTGCAAGAGCGGATGCTGCGCCATATGCGCGCGGATAGGCGACGACGCGCCGTATCTCGTGCCGCACGTTATCTCGTGCATGGAGCCGTGGCCTTACGCCGCGTCCTCGTGCTCGCAGGGCACGGGCAGATGCCGCAACCATCGCATCCGGCTGCGGATCAACCCGCTGCCCGCGTGCTCGTGCTCCCCGACTAACGAGATATTCCACATCCCCGGCCAGCCACTGGCCGACTGCGACCGCTATCCGTACAGCGCGTCGTGCTGCATAGTGCCGCGCAACGGCACGCAGGGCTACCAGGTGCTGTGCATACGCGTGCGCGGCGTGCCGTCGATCGAGTTCGAGGAGCCAGCCGGCTCCACGATCTCGTATGTCAACGATCCGCAGGGATACTATCTATACGCGCGCCCGACTCTGCATCTTGAGATACTGCTTCGGGATTGCTGCGGGTATCTGTTCACGGTCAAGTCGTCGTACAGGATGCTCAACTCGATGCTGCTGGCGTTCCCGCTGCACTGCCGGCTGTGCGATCTGGGCGAGGCGAGCATCTATCTTAAAACGAAGGTGCAGCTGTGCGAACCTAGCGTGCCGATCATCATGCCGGACGGGAGCGGCATGCGCATGTTCGATTTCCAGGTGAATCTATCGGTGGACGCGTGCGTGATCAAGCACGTGCCATACGACTCGTGCAACGCGGCTACCGCGTGCCTGCCCTCGCTGGTCAACGGCTCGAACAATATATCCGATCCGGAGAACGCGCTCGCTCTGGACGCGCCGTATCTGGTGCCGTTCCCCATCGCGTGCCGCAGGATCAGGGCGGAGCGCGTCATGAGCTACGGCCCGGACGGGGTGCCAACATACGAGTGCGTCCCCGTGGGCGTGACGCTGCCGCCCACGGCGAATCTGCCGGGAGTCGGGCCGTGGACGGTCGTCGAGGCGGGTTCGGTGGGGCAGACCGACGTGGTATTCGACGACTGCCTGCCCGGACCCTGCCCGCCGGGAGCGTACCTGCCGTGCCTGACCCCGAGGGCGTGCTGCGAGAAACACAGGGAAAACTGCGAGTCGCACACGCTGGAGGCGACTTTGCGCGCGCATATGTCGTTGACCCTGCGCGACTCGCTGGGCGATATATACCCCGTCGTCGTCGATATAGACCAGCCGTTCAACATCAATCTGGGCACGGCGTGGAGGCATATCTGCCGCGCCTGGCTGTATGTCAAGACCAAGTTCAGCATGTGCGGCGAGCGGCTGATCACAACCGGGGGATATCAGAGCCTGCCTATAGACACGCTCATAGAGGCGTGCGTGATGAAACTGATTCCATACCAGATAACGGGCAGGGATCCGCATTGCAACCTGGGGCCGTGGTATTATAGGGATTACTGCAGGGACGGCTTCCGCGAGAATTGCGCGGCGCTCCCGAATACATACGCGTCCGGCGCTCCGGGCGAGTCCGTCGATCCAGACGAGTCCGGCGAGCTAAACGCGCATGATCCCGGCGGCGCGTCCGCACAGACGCAGTCCGAGCCGAACGCCGCGGTCGAGCCGGAACCAAACCCGTCGCTGTCGGCTCCGGACTACCCCGATCCATACGGTTATTACCCGGACGACGCGGCTTCAGCCGCGTTAAGAGCCGCGACCGCCCGTCCCATTCGCGATCCTATACCGCTGGGCTGCCGCCAAAACAGGCGGTGAGCGCCCAGATCAGCGTTGTTTTATGTCTTTCGGCGCGGCGCGTTATCGCGCGGCTCGTATTAAAACGGCATGGACGCGTTATCATCCTCAATCGCGAAAACATAGCGTTCCCAACGAAAAACAATAATCACGGGACAGAGCGCGCCGGTAAAACCGGCGCGTTTTCGGTTGTCCGGCGGCGGCGGACAATCCCGCCCGATTTATAATTACCCATCATTTTTGACCATATCGCACCCCGGCACATAACATGCAAGCGAGGAGGGATTTCCAAATGAGTCAAAGCTACATAGACACTGCGAATGGTTACACGAACCTTGTAAACCCCCAAGTATACGACCCCGCGAATAACCTGGCCTGCGGGTGGAAATGGACCTGCATGGACCCCTGCGCCGACGACTCCAGCGGATGGCCGAACGGACGCTGCTCCTGCTGCGACCAGTGCGATCCCGGCGAAGACGAAGATAATGTGCCAGAGGGCGGCGAAGACGTACCGCACGACGATGGATACACCGACGAGCCTTGCTGCTATAACGGCAACTGCCGGCCGTGCAAATCCATCTCTGGCGACGCGCCCGCGCTGCTGCCCCGCGCCATAGGCTGCGGACGCAGGCACATCTGCAAGGCCATTAAAACCCTGCCGCTTTGCGCCGAACAACTAGACGTAGGCGTGAACGGCGGTTACGCGGACCTGCCAGGCCGCCCGCCCCACACGATCGTATGCGTCCGCGCTACCGGCGCTTCAATCGTGCAGCTGGAAGACTGCCTGGGAGTCAACGACCTGAACCTGATCAACCCGAACTGCAACAGCTACAACCTGTGGCTGCGGTTCAAGATTCCGGTCGAGGTCATCGTACGCGACTGTTCCGGGTATCTGTACTGCCTGAAGAGCTTCTTCACGGAATTGGTGAGGATCCCGCTGACCGCCCGTATCCACAATCTTGGCGAAGCGTTGGTTTACACCAAGGTGCGCGTGCGCCTGTGCTATCCCAACAAAGCCGAAGCCGTGCCGCTGTATGACGCCGATGGCGAAATCGGCCATGGCCCGAGCTTCTGCGGCGATGTGTGCGCCGGCCCGACCGCGTTCAACTGCATCGACTCGATCGTGAAGGGCGCGTTCCCCGACGAAGACCGCGGCGAACTGGCCGCCTGCCTGCTTGAGGAAGACGAAGCCAAGGGGTGCCACTACGAATATACATTCGGCACCTACCGCTGCTTTGACGCGGACGATCCGAACGGACCCAAACTGACGGATCGCTGCTCGAACGGCAACCCGAAGCTGGATATCCTAATCGAAGCCTGCGTGGTCCGTCTAGTGACGGCCGGCGGCGGCGGAGACGATCCATACGCCTGCGTACCCAGCGGGAGCAACTAACCCTCGACTCAGGTTAGCCGCAAGGAAGAGAGTGTAATCATCGCGCGGCGACCCGACCAAGCCTGCGCCCGAGATTCAAACAGGGCCGCGAGGCCCGACCCCCGGCATCAGTCTTGGATACCAATGATTCATAATGAACTTACGAGCCAGAACCATCTGGCGGTCCCGGCCAACGCCGGACCCGCGCTACGTAAGAAAAGGCCGCGATTATCAGTCGCGGCCTTTCGAAGCGGGCGGAGCTCGTCCCAAGCGAAGGTTGAGGAGGGGAAGAGCCCGACCCCGGCGGCAGCGCAGGCTCAGCCCGCTGCCGCGGCGCAGAACTATTAATGCTTATCCAATTAATAGAAAAGGGGTTCAGTTATGAGTCAGCAATTTGTCAACAACGACGGCACTCCGTTCACCAACCTGGTAAATCCCCAGGTGTATGACGCCAACAAAAACCTGGCGTGCGGATGGAAATGGACCTGTATGGACCCGTGCTGCGGCGACACCACGAACGCGTGGCCAAACAACCGCTGCTCCTGCTGCGACATCTGCGACTCCAGCATTGACGAAAACGACACCCCGCCCAGCTCCGGCGGCGAAGTCGATACCGGCGACGACGGTTACTCCAGCGAACCGTGCTGCTATAACGGCAACTGCTGCCCCTGCAAAGCCATATCGGGCGACGCGCCGCCCCTGTACCCCCAGTCCATCGGATGCGGGAGACGGCATGTTTGCAAGATCATAAAGACGCTGCCCCTGTGCGCGGAGCAGTTGGATGAAGGCACCAACGGCCATCACACCGACCTGCCCGGCCGCCCGCCCCACACGATCGTATGCGTGCGCGCCACCGGCGCCCAGCTCGTCCAGTACGACGGCGACTGCCTGGATATCAACCCCAGCTATATCCCGGTGCCCGCCGCCGCCGAGTACACGGATCTCAACCTCATCAACCCCGACTGCCACTCCTACAATCTGTGGGTGCGGTTCAAGATTCCTCTGGAAGTCATCGTGCGCGACTGCTCGGGCTATCTGTACTGCCTGCGCAGCTTCCTGACCGAACTGGTGCGCATCCCGCTGACCGCGCAGATCCATAACCTGGGCAACTCGTACCTCTACACGAAGGTGCGCGTGCGCCTGTGCTACCCGAACCCCGCCGAGGCTACGACATTGTACGACGAGAGCGGCATGCCTTTGGGCTCGCTGTACGACGGCGCGGATCAGTGCACCTACATCGCCGGCCCGACCTATCCTTTCTTCGCCATCGAGCGCATCGCGGACAACGCGTTCCGCGCCGAGGACGCCTCGTCGCTGGCGCGCTGCCTGCTTGAGCTAGATATGCCCGACGATGAGAGGGAATGCCACTGGCACTATACCTTCGGCACGCACGCGTGCGTTGACCGCGACGATCCCGCCGGCCCGAATCTGCAGGATCGCTGCTATAACGGCAACCCGAAGCTGGATATCCTCATCGAGTCCTGCGTAACGGTCATGGTGCCCGGCGAAGAGGGATCAAGCGGTGGATACCTGACCTGCAACAGAACGGCCGCCGTCGGCTGACGGCTTGGCGCTAGTCCCGATACTTAATAGTTCTAGCCATCCGGCATGGCCGCCGGCGTGAATCAGGATTTGGGCGGGCATGAGGCCCTCCGTCTTGCAACGATTACGCGCGCGCCGCAATAATGGGCGGGGCGTACACGCACCGCGATCCGGCGCGCGCGTATCATGCAAGCAGAGGAGGGATTTGCATGAACATCAATCCTTTTTGCGCCGGCGGTTTATATCCCGCCCAGCCATGGCCTTACGGGCCCGGATGTGATTGCTGCGACGCGTCGGCCTGCGCGGAATGCAATATCGCCGCGAACGACTCGCCCGACCATCCGACCAGGCCTTGCTGCAGCGGCGGAAACTGCTCGCAGTGCCAGTGCATATCCGGCGATATTCCCTGGTTGATGCCTAAGGCCGTCGGCTGCGGGCGCATACACCGCTGCGCCGACACATGGAACGACGCGCCGCTGCCTCCAGTCGGCAGTCCCAACAGCCACGTCAACCTGATCCTAACGCCGAACACGCAGCATCCGAATCTGTCTGGACAGCTGGACGGCAACAGGCTTCCCGGGCGGCCGCCCCACACGATCACGTGCGTCCACGCCATGGGGATCCATTCATGGGCGCGCAATCCGGCTATCGCGGGATACGACTGCGGCAGCGCCAACTCTAACGTTCGGGTTGACGGCTATGACATGCTGCTTAATATCGAGATACCTATAGAATTGATCGTCCGCGACTGCTGCGGCTATCAATATTGCCTGCGATCCTATATTCAGGATGAGATACGCATCCCGCTGTGCGTCCAGGCGGCGCAGGCGAGGGATACCAGCGATTTCCTATTCCTCAAGTCGCGCGTGAGGCTGTGCTCGCCGTACAGCGTGCCCGCGGGCAGCAGCGAAAACTATCCGAGCGCCCCCATCGTTCTGGGCGGAGACAATCTGCGCCTGGAACTGCTGGCGGAGGCGTGCGTCGTAAAGCTGGTGCCATACGGCGTGCTTGGGTTCGATCCGTATTCATGCCAGCCGCCTAAGTATAATTAACAGCCGCCGGTTCTGGTATCCGCATTCCGTGCTATATAGGAGGGATTCGCGTGAACCAAATCTGCGCCGGCGGCATATTTCCCGTCCAGCCCGCGCTGTACGGACCCGGAAGCGGCTGCTGCGACGCGCCGTATTGCACGGATTGCTATCCTCAAGGCGTCGTCGCCGGCGGACCGGGCAACCCGTCCATCGCGTGCGCCGGAAACGGCATGCCCGCCAGATGCGACTGCATGTCGGCCGATATACCGTGGATGATGCCCAAAGCCTATGCCTGCGGGCGCGTGCATAAGTGCGCCGACGATCTCGATTATCCCAACCTGCGCTTCAGCCCGGACGCGGAGCACCCGCACTTCGCGGGCCAACTGGACGATTGCTCGCTGCCCGGGCGCGCGCCGCACACCGTCACGTGCGTTCACGCGCTGGGGATCACGTCGTGGGCAAGGGATCCGTTGTCCGCGCCGCCGACGTGCTCCACTAATAACGTTAATGAAAACATCAGGGTAGTGGATTATACCGATCTGATGCTAAGGATTGAGATACCGCTGGAGCTGATCGTAGAGGATTGCTGCGGTAAGACGTTCTGCCTTAGATCGTTCCTGCGCGATTATCTGCGCATACCCATGTGCGGACGCGCGGAAACGGCGAGGCAAAGCAGCGATATGCTCTACCTCAAGTCCCGCGTGCATCTATGCGAACCATACGGCGTGCCGCCCGATATCAGCATTAACGCGTCGCATTCCGCCGCGTGCTCGCCCGTGCCGGCTTCCGGAGCCGGGATACCGCTGGGCGCTAACGGGATGCGCCTGGAAGTGCTGATGGAGGCTTGCATCGTAAGACTGATGCCCTACGGCGTGCTCGGTTATGATCCGACCGTCAGCCAGCCGCCCGCCTATCTGTAACGGGTCTTTGTAACAGGTCTTCTTACCGGTCTTCTCACAGTCTCCTTTGTTTGGCGAACCCGGCGCGGTAACCGCGCCGGGCTTGTTTAATCATAAAGAGAATTATGATATAATATTAATAGCCGCCCGTTGGGTAATAATCGCAGGGATAGGGGCAACGGCACGGATTCTTTTGCGGCGGCCTCCTGTACGGATCGTCCGGACTGCCGCACGGCGTCAGCCTGATGATGCACGCGGTGACCGATACCTTCAGCCTGGGGCAGTTGTCGAACGAGATTATCTCTGTCTGCGGCGGGCCGTCGGCGCATACGTCCAGGTAATCGTAATTGTTATCCGGGAGCGTGAGATCCTTTGTCTCGGTCTCGGCGCGCACGGGTTCGCACAGGCTGACCAGCGTCCTAACGTATATCAGCGGGAGCTTGGGCAGGCATGACACGCGGAACGACAGCGGTATCTTTACCTTCTCGACGAACCAGCTTCTTAGGCAGTGCGTGCACCCCACGCAGTCGCGGATGATTATATCAACCGGTATCTTTATACGCACGAAGTAATCATACGTGGAATCCGCGTTATCGGGTTCGAGGCAGTCCTCGACGACCACGCCGCCCGTGCCCGTCACTCGCACGATCGTATGGGGCGGGCGGCCTGGCAGATCGCCTTGATCCAGGCAGTTGGGATCGAGGGGCAGACAGTAAGCCTGGCCGCACTTTTCGGTTCGTCCGCAGCCGATGGCGCGCGGCATTAGGTACGGTAGGCCTTTGGTGAACTCGGCGCACGCGGCGCAGTTGCCGTTGCGGCAGCATGGCCCGTCCGCGCCGCAGTCGTCGCAGCAGTCGGGCTGGGGCGGTGCGGGCACGTCCGGCGGATAGCAGCATCCCCATTCCGGGGCGCAAGGATCGCACGCCTTGGGGGGATACGCGGGGTACTGTGGTTTATACGGATATTTCGGACTGCCGGGATGGCAGGGATATTGCGGTTTATAGGGATATATAGGTTGATGCGGTTTCTGAGGATATGAACAGTTACAACTCATGATATTTCCTCCTCGCCGTATACTCTATGCAACCCCTCGCGTGTACGTGCCGCGTGTACCGAGTAATTTTGCGGGGCTGTTTTTGCGCGCGATGATTTCGTATCGCCCCCTGTATACGCGCTAATTCTACAAGATTAAAATCCGATGAGAAAACGGAAGGCGCGGGATGAAACCATCATGAAATAGGGCAAGATTCATTGACTCGAAGCCATTTACAGGATATGATAAGTATGCAGCCGGACGATGGCGGCGCGGAGGTGGAGTAGTATGAGAATGAACGTGTCAAGGACGATTCGTATGCCCCGGGGCGCGGCGACGCCCCCGGATAAGTCCGTAAAGAGGGTGGCTAGGAATTCACCCATACCATACCTGCTGGCGGGGCTGGCGGTCTTGATCGTCGGACTGAACGGTTCCTTTTATACCGTGATGGAGTATATCAGTCTGGGTCTTTTAGCTATGACCGTATACTGGATATCCAGACTGTTCTGGCGGTCGAAGGTGGTCGAGGTCGAGGTCGAGCCGGACAGCGGCGACGCTGCGGCCGACGAATTGATCCGCGAGGCGAGGCAGGCCGTAACGCGTATGCGCGCTTGCAACGACGCTATCGCCGATCCCATCCTAAGCCGCACCATCGACCATATCGAGACCAGCGCGAGGCATATGCTCCTGCGCATCGAGGAGAAGCCGGAACTGCAGAACCAGCTGCGCACGTTCCTGCGCTACTACCTGCCCGCGACCGTTAAGATACTGGACGCGCGCGCCGAACTGGAGCCGGGCAGAGGCTCCACCAGCAAGGCGGCGTTCGAGACGCGCGCGCGCACCGAAAAGATGCTCGAGCAGATAGACAAGGCGTTCATCAAACAAAACGACGCGCTCGAGAAAAACCGCTTCCTCGACGTGCAGGTGGAGATGGACGTGCTCGACGGCATGCTGCGCTCCAACGGATTGACCGCCGGAAACCCCAACTAATCCGGCGCGGGCGCGTCATAATATAAATGGTATTACGCTTGAGGAGGACGCCGCCATGGCAGATAACGATCTGACGCTCACCCAGACCGACGTGTTGGAGATGAAAAGCCCCTCCGACCTGACGCTCACCCAGCTCAACCCGAAGGACCAGGAGTCCGTCCGCTCGTTCGCGAGCAAGATCAACGTGCGCGATACGACCGAGGTTCTGCAGTTCGGCGCGGAGGCGCAGCAGAAACTGACCGTGTTCGCCGACTCCGCGCTGGCTAACGTGCGCAATAAGGATACCGGGGTCGTCGGCCAGACGCTGACCGAGCTGGTCGGACAGCTGCAGGGCTTCTCGCCCGAGCCGGATAAAGCCAAAGGGATCCTGGGGATATTTAGGAAAACGTCCAACCAGATCCAGTCCCTGAAGGCGCGCTACGATAAGGTGGAGGTAAGCGTCAATAAGGTGGCCGACACGCTGGAGGATCATCGCCTGCAGATGCTGCGCGACATCGCCATGCTCGACCGGCTGTATGACGAGAACGTCGATTACTATAAGCAGTTGTGCTTCTACATCATCGCGGGGCGCGAGAAGCTGGATACCCTGCGCGCGGTCGATCTGCCGGAGGCGAGGAAGGCCGCGCAGCTGAGCGGCGAACCGTCCGACGCGCAGCGCGCGAACGACTTGAGCCAGGCCATAGACCGCTTCGAGAAGAAGATATACGACCTGGAACTGACGCGGCAGATCAGCATACAAATGGCTCCGCAGATTCGCCTCGTCCAGAACAACGACGCGCTGATGGCCGATAAGATCCACTCGACATTGGTCAACACCCTGCCGTTGTGGAAGAGCCAGATGGTGCTGGCGCTGGGACTGTCCAACAGCAAGGCCGCGCTGGAGGCGCAGCGCTTCGTCACCGACGCTACGAATAAGATGCTCCGCCAGAACGCCGAGGCGCTCAAGCAAGGCACGATCGAGACGGCGAGGGAGAGCCAGCGCGGGATCGTCGATATCGAGACGCTGGTCGAGACCAACAAGGCGCTCATCGAAAGCCTGACCGAGGTGCAGAACATCCAGCGCGAGGGGCGCAGTAAACGTATAGCGGCTGAAGCCCAGCTTCGCCAGCTGGAAAACGATCTCAAGCAGAAACTGCTCGAGGCCCGCGATTCATCGCGGTACGAACAGGGATAAGGTCGGCGCGGTTTAGGCCGCCGTCGGCGGGGATAAAGGTTATAATAATGAAAGGAGGCGGCGCGGTGCTGAAAAAGATCGGATCGATGCCGCAGAAAACGGCTGCGATCCTCATGTCGCTGATGATAGCGGGAGGCGTCATAGGAGGGAATCGGAACGCGCTGTCCGAGGCGCGCGAGCCCGTCGCATCACAGGTGGCTATGATGTGCGATAGGTTGAGCATAATGGTCTCCAAAGCGAACAATTATACCGTGATGGCGAACGCGCAGGGCGCGGATATCTCATCCGTCGCCAGAGCGCAGACGCGGGCGATGGAGGTAATCAGCATGCGCGGCGTGGATAATTCCAGCGCGCAGGAGGTGTATACCGCGGCTAATCAACTCCATCAGGCCGTGATGGACTTGAACGATAGGCTGGAGTCGCCCGACAAAGGCACGGTATACGACGATTGGATGCTCAACCGCGTCAATTATAAAGACGCGGATAGCTACAACGCCACCTTGGAAGGCTATAATAGAGTATACCGGGCGCTTCCCACTAGATGGTTGTGGGGCGTTGCTTACCGTCCGATCTCGTATTGACGGGACGGGGATCGGGCGCGCATCGATTCGGGATCAACGCGCCGTCTGGGTTGGGTTAACGCGTTGTCTGATACGGGAAAAGGAGGGTTGGCCATGCGGAACATTCGGGTTATCTCGCGCGCGGCGCTGATCGGGCTGGCCGTTACGCTGGCTGTTGGATTCGCGGGCGCGTTCGGGTTCCCCGCTTTGGCGGACGTGCCCGGCGGCCCGACCGAGGCGTACCAGATATACGTCAACGACTTCGCCAACAGGGTTACGTCCGCCGACGCGGAGGCGATGCGTAAGATCGGCATGCTGCTGGAGGAAAAAACCGGAGCGCAGGCCGCCGCCGTGGTGGTCGCCGGGCTGGACGGCATGCCGATGGATGAATACGCCGTCAAGTTGTTTGAATCCTGGGGCATAGGCCGGGCTGACGATAACAACGGCATACTGTGGCTGCTGGCGATCGCGGATCGCGAGTATCGCGTCGAGGTCGGGCTGGGGCTGCAGGACACGCTGACCGCGTCGCGATTGGAACGGATTATTGATCCCGCCGTCGATTACTTCAGGGACGGGGATTATTCTAAAGGCATGCGCGTCGCGTATGAAGGGTTGTGCGAGGCTGCCGCTCAGGCGCTGGGTACGACGCTGGCTGGCGGATCGTCCGGCGGCGAGGGGAGCGGCGCGGATTACGGACGCGGCGGAGACGGCGCGTATTACGGCGGCGCGCCTAGAATGTTGGGCGCGGGCGTCGCTTGGATAGGAGGTCTGCTCGTGACGCTGATTGTCATCATTATCATCATCGCGGTTTTGGTGAACCTGTTCGGGGCGAACAGGCGGTATACGTCCGCGACGCATGCCAGAACCGGATCGCCATGGGGATGGTTCTTCCTGGGCAGTCTGCTCCGGCCTCGTCATTATCATCACCACCACCACGGCCCGCCCCCGCCTCCGATGCGCGGACCGGGGCCGGGATTCGGACGCGGGCCTAGGCCTGGCCCCAGGCCGCCGATGGGCGGCGGGTTCGGCGGAGGATCGCGCGGCGGTGGGTTCGGAGGCGGTTTCGGGGGCAGCGCGCGCGGCGGCGGCGGGCATATGGGTCGCGGCGGGCACGGCGGGAAATTCTGATCGGCGCGGCGGTTTCGGGCGGGCGTATATGCCCGCCCGGGTCGGCTTGGCGTATAACGCGGACGGCGGGGTGCTGATATGCAGTCAAATATAGCTCAGGCGAATCGCCTGATCGATCTTTGCGACGAGATACTGGGGCGTCTGTCCGAGGCGCGGCGGCATCTGTCCAGCGCGAGGAATTGGGGGCTGCTGGATATATTCGGCGGCGGCGCGCTGGTGACGTTCATCAAGCATCGGAAGGTGGATAACTGCCAGGCGCATCTGGACGCGGCGAACGGATTGCTCCAGAGGCTGGGCGACGAGCTGAAGCAAGTAGGCCAGCCGGGGCACTTATATATTGAGGCGGGAGATTTCGCTTACTTCGCGGATTACTTCTTCGACAGCCTCTTTGCCGATCTGTATTTCCAGAATAAGATCGGAGAACTGCGCCAGAAAGTGGACGAGACGTATGACCGCGTAGTGAAGGTGCGCGAGGCGCTGGAGAAGGCGCGCGCGTTCGCCGGAGGGCGGTGAGCGTCCGCGCGGCGGATGGATCGCGGGCGTATGCGATTTTGCGCGGGTTTATCTGTCTTCGCGCGCGGCGGCCTGCGGAAGGTTATCGCGCGCGAACCATTCTATAACGGATTGGGTTATGGCCTGGGCTATGCGCCGCTGATACTCCGGGTCGCGCAGTTTCGCTTCCTCCGCCGCGTTCGATAGGAACCCGCATTCCACCAGCGCGGACGGTATGCCCAACGAATTGATATAGAAGTCGCCCACGTTCGCGCGGCGGCGCGAGCCTGGGTATAGCTCCTCATTGAGGTTGGTTTGCAGCAGTACCGCTAGTTCGCGTCCGGCCGCGCAGTCCTTGCGGTAGAACACCTGCGGGCCGTGTTGGGACGCCACGCGATAATCATTTTGATGAATAGACAATAACATCTCCGCGCCGTGGGTCAGCACGCGTTCGGCGCGGCGTTCCATGTCCTGGCGCTTTTTGCGTCCGGGCGGGTTGGGATCGTTCAGCGCCTCGTCCGTGTCGCGGGTCATGACGACAGTCGCGCCGTTCGCTATCAGCATATCCTTGAGTTCCAGCGCGATGCGCAGGTTATACACCTTTTCCCATAATCCCCGGTTCGCTGCGCGCGCGCCTCCGTCGTACCCGCCGTGCCCCGGATCGACGGCGATGATATGACCGGATAACGATCCCTCCGCCGTCGGCTGGTACACGGGGGTCGAGAGCAGTATCTCGCGCGTGGCGGGATCGGCCTGCGTGCCGTCGCTCAACAGTATCTCGCCGTTCGGCGCTGGCGGCGGCGAGGGGCTAGGCTCCGGCTCCGCGCGCCTGAACCACCACGCCGGTTGAGCCGCCGGGGACAGCGCCCAGCCTACCGCCAGCATAGCCAGGCATCCGCCGATCCAGCGCGCGTTGCCGGTTATACATTTCCATAAACGCTCGAGCACCGTTGATTCCTCCTTGCGGGATCGTCCAATTAAACCGTATGAACGGCGAGCCGGAGACATTACACATGAGCCGTTAGACGGCTCGAAGCGGCGCGCGCTTCGGTTAGGAAATATTTTCGTAAATCTTTCGATACACACTTGAAATTATCGGAAGGCGTGGTATAATATAGCTTGTAACAATCTCTACGCATTCCGCACGTATGCGGATAAGGAGGGGACACATGAGAAGCGAGTTGCGCAGACTGCTATCCGTCGTGCTGGCTGCCGCGTGCCTGGTCACAATGGGGACAGGCATGACCGCATATGCGCGGACGGAGGAGCTCACCAGCCCAGGCTGGGGCGATACCGCTGGCGAAGGGTCGGCGGATACAAACGTATACGACGCGCAGATATTATCGTCGCAGGAGCCGCCTGCTACGGGTGGGTATCCGGGCGTGGAAGGCTCTGTATCGGGTCAGGCTCCCGCGGAATCGACGGGCGAGCAGGGCGGCGCGGATGGATCGGGTGGGGCGGATGATCCGGTGGATCTGATTGGCGCGCCTCCGACCGCCTCGGTGAAGCCTGAACCGCCGCGCGTTTCCATCTCGCCATCCGTATGGACGGCGGACGGACGGCATACCATCACGTTCACCGGTATAGCCGAGGGTTACAGGGTCGCCGTCGAGGAGGGCGAGGGCGACGGCAAGATTTCGGGTACAAAGTTCCGGGAGCCGGGGATAGCGGGCGAGAAGAGGGCCTTTGAGCAGACGCTGGAATTGGTTGCGTCGGCGTATCCGTTTAGGGTTACGATCACGCTGGTTAACGGCGAGGACGGGGATAAGCAGGAAACATCCGCGTCCGTGACCGTCGGCAAGCCTGTCGAGCTTGAAATCGTCGAGGATGCCGAGGGCGTCGAGGATGTTGAGGACGCGGAGAACGTCGAGGATATCGACGCTGCCGACGAGTCCGAAGCCCCCGCGCCAGAATTAGTCGAACAGGCTCCGCAAGCGAAGCCTACCGTATCGGCTGACGCTGCGCCGCAGCCGCAGGTCGAAGTGGACGAGTCGAATCCGCCCGCACCCGACGAGGTGGAAGAAAGCGACATTTCTGAAGCCGTTATCGTCGAGGATGAGGACGATGGAGAGATTACCTTCATCACCGAAATTGACGACGAAGATAGTACCATAAGCACTATCACCGAGATCGAAGCGGATGCGGAAGGGGAAGTATCCGACGAGGAATTAGCCGCTATCGAGGAGGAGATTCTCCTTGTAGAGGAAGCTCCCGTGGAGGATGAAACTGTCGCGGAGGAAACTCCTGCAGGGGATGAAACTGTTGTAGAGGAGACTCCTGTAGAGGATGAACCTGTTGTGGAGGAAACTCCTGCAGGGGATGAAACTGTCGTGGAGGAAACTCCTGCAGAGGATGAACCTGTCGTGGAGGAAACTCCTGCAGGGGATGAAACTGTCGTGGAGGAAACTCCTGCAGGGGATGAACCCGTCGTGGAGGAAACTCCTGCAGAGGATGAACCCGTTGTAGAGGAAACCTCCGACGAAGAAGTTGCTTCTATCGAGGAAGAAGAGGATACTCCCGCCGAAGATGAACCCGTCGTAGAAGAAACTCCTTCCGTCGAGGAAGAAGAGGATACTCCCGCTGAAGATGAGCCCATCGTGGAGGGAGATGCTCCCGCCGAGGTAGGGGAAACCACCGGCGAGGATGAGCTTCCCGACGAGGATACCACTGCCGAAGCCGAACCCACGGACGATGAGCCTATCGACGAGGTTTTGGACGTTGGCGAGCTTTTAGACGATGAATCGGAATCCGACGAGCCATTAGACGAAGAACCCGTCCCCGACCCGGAGGATCCCGATGCGCAAGCCGGACAGAACGCCCCCATAACGGTCTCGCTAGTAGACGAAACCGAAGATGGTGTGACGCTCCACGTCAACGGATGGGCATATAAGATCGAATTGGTTCTGAAAGACCCCGGCACCAACGCCGAGATCAGCAGAATCACGCTGCTGGATTCACCCTATGATGTGTTGTTCGATAAGGATGTGTTCATCGAGGCGGAGCGTTTGCCTGCGGCGGTTGCGTTTGATTACTGGAGTAACGCTCCAACCGACACCCCTGATCTATTGACTGGCAAGGGAAGCGGCGGGTTAACACCCGCCGCCGGCTCCTATGTTTCCTATACGATCGCGTCGGTAGGCGCGGGCGCTAGGGGGAGCTACTCTGTTGCGTCTGGCAGCAATGACAGCGGACACGGTTCTGTTCCCGGCGGAACGTACGGGGTTAGCAGAATACCGCTGATCGAAAAAATAGATCAAAACGAGACTGGCGCGCTTATTCATGTTGAAGGATTCGGCGCTAGAATCCGCGTGTCAAAAAGAAACGGGGATCTCGTGTGGCAGAGCAGCGGTTCTCTTGCGTCTTCAGAAAGTCAGTTTGATTATGACTTTAGGGTTCGCGATCAAGACCTTCCTGAAACTTATGTTGCAGAGTTGTGGCGGCTCAACGGCAATGTAGCAAGAAGAACGCTCGGCCCAATTGAATCAATGTCGTATAAAAAGCTGCCCGCGCCCGCCAACTTGACCGTCTATCTGGAGACGCTTATGGCCAAGTGGGACAGGGTGACAGACGCTATAGGTTATCAGATATCGGTTTACGCAATAAAAAGAGATCAGCCGGATAGTAACGGAGAGTTGCTGACCAAGAATCCGGAAGGAACATCGTCGCTGTTTTTCGATCTGACGAATCTCCTGGAAAGCGCCGCTGGTTCGGGCAGCGTTAGAGAAGCGTTCCGGGCGGTCACTGTAGTAGTCCAACCCGTGGCGGCGGATGGTACTATCGGCGAAGCCGCTAAGCATACGCTGTTGATCCCCAGTGGGGAAACATTGGATAAAAGCCCGGTTGCACCAGCCGTTATCTGGCGTTACCATTATGCGGACGGGACTATTCGCGTTGAGGTAATCGTCAACGCGCACGGCGTGGAGATCGTGGAGAGGAACGGCAATTCAGCCCAGACGCGTGTACTTGGACCAAAAGACCTTACGTCTTTGAACAACTACTACGCGGAATACCTCACCCGCAAACCGACTCAATATCCGTATGAGCTGATTGTGCGCGCGTATAACAACGCGCCGAATGGTGATAAGCTCGAGAGCGTCAGGACTCTGCGTATCGAGTCGAACTCGCACCCCGCCGGACCCGATCTCATTTACGACGAGGTGAAGCAGGAAGTCTACCTGCGTAATACGGCTGACCTTTACAGGGTGGATTTCACTGGATGGGTGGTGAATTCCAGCGGTGTTACAAGGTATTTCAGCATACTGGATCAAGATCCAAAGGTAGCTATCACGATTGATAAGATTAACGAAGAGATGGGTTCAAGCTACAACCTTGAAAAGGGCGACGTTGTCTATGTTCAGGCTCAAACATGGACGACGAACAGCGGCGGCACATACGTGCAAAGCCAGAAATCTTCGGCCGCGGTCATGAGGGTGAAGGAGACTATCACCCAAGCGGTTGAGTTGAGCATGACCGGCACGATCTACGAGGAAAGCTCGAACAGGCTGTCTATCCGCGTAAAGATTGACGGCCCGGTCAAGCCGGACGGCATGTTGACTGTTTACGACGGAAACGGCGCTGTGGTCGGTTCGCTGCCGGGATCGCAGCTTGTGGGTAGAAGCACGTTTGACTTCTCCACCTCGCCGATAGTGGATGGCGAATACTGGGCTATCTACCATGAGCCCGACGGAGCGGGCACCAAGCAAGTCGGCAATACCGCCACTTTGACGTATACTGAAACTCCCTGGTCTAAGTATTTCCCAAACTTCACAGGCCCGCTGGTATTCACGCAGGACGGCTTCATCGACGGCTATCCAAAGGGCTATCTTGCCTGGAACTGGGACTCCTTAGGCGGTCCGGACGCTTTTATATCGTTCATGGTGCATGAGATAACCAGCTCCAGCGGAACGATCAACAAGACGACCACGACTACCGGAACGCGTATATCCATACCGTCCAGCAGCGCGGTGCTGTCCAACTCGTACATCGCGTACTCCGTGCGCAGCGCGGTGACTATTAATAAAATCACGCGTATCAGCAAACCGGCTCCGTCTTACGTCTACAAGGGCGTGGACTCGCCGGACTACGCGGCGGACAACCCGAACACCTCCTGGGACGACGATCCCGACAACCCGTGGAGCACGAACCCCGACGTAGAGTTGCAGTGGGACGGCTTCTACTACCGCGACAAGAACGGCGGCTACTATGACAGCGCGAAGAACTACATAGGGCCGGACAACCCGAACGGCTACATAGGCGACGGTACGACCGGCGGAACATACAACCCGCCGAACTATGGCAGCGGTTCATCCGGCAGTGGTTCCGGTTCTGGTTCCGGGAGCGGAAGCTACATCTATGGCACGATGGACGGGAATGGCAACATGGTGTTCAGGGACAGCGAGACGCACGAGGTTGTGTTCACATCATACGCGCGGGTCGCGCCAAGCGCATCGACGTACTCCGGTACATCGACAAGCTCTTCGCCGCAGACATTCAGCGGCGCGAGGCTGTTCAGCTCGAGCTACGAGCCTTCCGTCGAGGGCGCGGTGCGGTTATCGCCGGAGATTCTTAGCGATCCGTCAAACCTTGATCCGAGAATAGCGAACGACACGACCGTTAAACCTCTGATGGATATGGGGTTCGAGACGCTCGTAGTCAAGGATCCCGCGACGGGCGAGGAAGTGGGCGCGAACGCGGAGGAATACGAAGTTAGCGACGACGGGCTGACATACACCTTTAACCTGCGCGACGGGCTGAAATGGTCCGACGGCACGCCGCTTACCGCGCAGGACTACGTGTACACCTACAGGAGCATACTGGCTCCGGATAGCGGCGCGAGGAACGCCGGGCTTCTGACCATGTACCTGGACGGCGCGCAGGAGTATATGAACGGCGAGGCCGACGAGTCCGCTCTGGGCGTGACCGCGATAGACGACGATACGCTCGAATTGCGGGTCAAGGAACAAACCGACTTCTTCCTGACGCTGCTGACCGCGTGGACGTTCGCGCCCGTGCAGCAGCAGACGATCGAGGCCAACGGCGAGTATTGGACGCAGAGAGCCGACTCGTTCATAGGCAACGGTCCGTATAAGGTGCGGTCAATCACTCAAAACCAGATAATCCTCGAGCCGAACCCGTATTACAACGGCCCGAACCCCGCCGCGCAGGATCAGGTAGTGTTCGATCTGGCGTATTAAGCCGGGTAAACGGCTGGGACGCAAAGCGAAAGGAGCCGCTGTCAAAGACGGCGGCTCCGTAATTGTTAAATATACGCAGCCTTGAAGGATTCCATCGCCGAACCGCTAATTCTTTACGGAATGGAATCTATTGCGAAAGCGGGGCCTGTATGTTGAGCGGCGTTGACGATCTGGTCATCCTTGTCTGCGGCGGCGACGCGGGCGACGGCTGCGTGCGCGTGGTGGTGACCTCGCGCTCCGAGCTGGCGCGGGCTGAGCTTAGAAGGACGCGCCCGGGCACGCGCGAAGGCGCGCGCGGCGAGCGCGATACGGCGCGGGGCCGACTGCTTATGCTTCCTGGGCTTGCGGCTCCCTCGTCCCATCTGCCGCGCCGTCGGCCTGAACCGCCTCGGTCACCACGCGGCGGATCAGTTCCTCAAGCTGACCAGGCGTGACGCGCAGCTGCGCGCCCGTCTTCAGCTCGCCTCGCGCGACCTTCGCCAGCCGGCGCACGGTATCGGTATCCAGCGCGCCGGCGCTTATCGCGCGCGCGCCTTCCACGCCGGGTATCGGCTGGGAGTACATCTCCGGCAGATCGACGCGCCCAAGCAGTTCGTCCGCCGTGATGCTGAATAGCCGGGCGAGCTTGTCTATCTTTTCGATGCTAGGCTCGCTGCGCCCCGACTCCCACTTGCCCACGCCCTGCTGCGAGATACCCATCTCCGCGCCCAGCGCGGCTTGAGACAACCCCGTATGCGCGCGCAATTCGACTAAACGTCGCGCAAACGCCGACCTATCGTATTCGTCTGCCATAATTATCCCCCCCCCGATTCCCTATTCTACACCGTTATGATGTCGTTGGGAAGGACAAATTACGCAAAAATTTTGGCGAAACAACAAATTTTCTGTTACAGATTGCGGCGAGGGGGCGATGGGTGGGATGATTGGGCGAGGCGGCTGTCCGTAGAAGCGCAGGATAACGGATAAATAGTATTACGCGAGGCTTATTGGATGGCCTGAATTTCTAGAGCCAGCGAGGCGGTAAGCTCCTCTCGCTGCGCGTCGGTCAGCGGCTGCGAGCCGTCCTCCTGGCTGGGCAACGTATCCAGGTGGACGGATATAACATCACCATCCTTGATAAAGGCCGTCGTTGGGAAATATATACGCTTGATCGCTGGATCGCCTAAGCCTTCGTAAGAGCCTAGATGCTTGCCCAACTTTTCCAGCAGAAGCTCGTATAGAGCCGAGCCCTCCTTTTCGGTAACGATCTCCCCATCCTCAAGCCTTAGGTTTGTCCGGCCTTCTAACGTGTTGTTGTAATAAACGGCGCCTTTGTACTGTTGACGATTAATTGCCTCGAATAGGCTGGGCAGAAGAGTGCGGCACCATGGGCATTCTGGGAAACCTAAGTACAGTATCCCCGTTCCGCCGTCTAGCAGCGAACGCACGGAGGCTTCGTCCGCATAGATGACGCGCGCGCCGTCCGGCACGGTTACAGTATGGTATACACTGTCTCCGTCCAAGGATCTTTGTCCGTTCAGGATCTCATATTCCTGTTTGAAACGGCTGGCTTCGGAAGCGGGCGGGGGATCGACTGGCGCGCACGCGCCCAGGCCGCCGGTCAAAGACAGCGCCGCTAAAACCAAGGCCGCCGGCCTCCGCCACACGCGCATGCACATCCTCCTTATATTCCGCGATAGATTGAGTATAGTATGACGGCTCGAATAGCTGATGTCAATAGCAATTGTCGGGAACGGCATATATGCTCAAAAATCATTTCTTTATGTTTGGGGCTTGTGCAAAAATGTCAAGCATGCCTTGATTATATCGGGGTGGTGATCGTTTTGATAACGCTCGCGCTGTTGTTTATTGACAATTCATATTACGCATGTTATAATGCCTTTATACGCAGCGCGGAGTACCCGGGCTGCGATTCATCCAGAAGGAGAGTAGAAGAACCATGCGTAAAATGGTAGTACTGCTGATGGCGGTTTTGATGGCGGCGCTGCCCTTCATCGGCGCAACCGCACTGGCGGGCGAGATGACGGACGTTGGCACGCTCCGCGTTGAAACGCTCATCTGCGAACCGGACGACAGCGTGAACCCGACCCCCGGCCAATTCAATCCGTATATGACGGGCACGCGCCAGTCCTGGGGCGCGCACCAGATCATGTGGGTTGACGGCATCTGGGAAGTCAACACCATCACCGGCGAGCGCATCCCGACCATCGCCGCTGATCTGGCCACGCCCAACGAGGATTATACCGAATGGACTATCAAGATCCGCGAGGGCTTGAAATGGTCCGACGGAGAAACGCTGGACGCGAACGACGTAGCCTTCACGATCAACATGATCATGGGCAACGACAAGCTCACGGACAGCGCATACTACAACAGCCTCTTCGAAAAGGTCGAGGTTCTGGACGACCTGACGCTGAAGGTATACTGCGATAATCCCTTCACCCGTATCATGACCACCCTGGGCGTCAACACGTGGGGCTGCGGTTTCCGCGTAGTGCCCGAACATATCTACAGCACGGTGGATCCCGCCACGTTCCCGGACAGCGAACCGGTGACGGCGGGCGCGTACAAGCTGAAGGATTATGACCAGCTGGGCACCTGGACGCTGTACGAGAGGCGCGAAGACTGGGCGAACACGCCCACCGGCATGCTCTACGGCGAGCCGGGTCCGAAGTACGTGCTCTACCGCGTGTTCGGCAGCCAGGAAGCCCGCGTCATGGCCATGCTCAACAACGAGGTCGACGTCATGAATGAAGTGGCGTATGAAGATCTCAAATTGCTGCTCGACGGCAACCCGAACGTGCACGCGTGGTACCCGGAATTCCCGTTCGCCACCACGGACGACGCGTGCTCCAAGGGCATCTTCTTCAATACCGCCATCAAACCGTTCGACGATGTGAACGTCCGCTGGGCGCTTACCCTCGCCTGCGATTGGGTCGAGGTATCGGAGAACGTGTTCGAGGGTATCGGCCGCATGTCCGCGCTGCAGGTTCCGGCCGTGACCGCGATGCAGACGTTCTATTACAAACCGATGAGCGACTGGCTCGCCAATGAGTTTACCATCGACGGCGAGTACAACCCGTGGAACCCGAACTTCTCCAAGGAATTGGCGGAAAGGCTGACCGAGGACTTCGGATATGACATGTCGGCCTATTCTGACGAAGAGCTTATCGACGTGTTCGGCGTAGGCTACTTTAAGACCGATAAGGAAAAGGCCGCTGAGCTGCTGACCAACGCGGGTCTTGAACTCAAGGACGGCAAGTGGTACTACGAAGGCCAACCGTGGGTCATTCCCGTTATCGTCCATCCGGAAGAGGAATCAACGCAAGCCTCCCGTTCCGGCAAGGCCATAGCCGATCAGTGGGAGAAGTTCGGCATAGCGACCGAAATCACTACCATACCCGGCTCCGATATCGGCAACCGTCTGCCCATCGGCGACTTCACAACCGTCGACAGCTGGGACGCTTGCTCGGCTTACTCCATCGATTTCTATAACAACATCAACGGCTGGAACGACGAAGTCTATAAGTTCGAGCTAGGCGAGAGGGGCACGGGTATAGCTAACTACCGTCTGCCCATCTCTAACCCGGAGCTTGCCGCCAAACTGGGAACCATCGTCCGTGACGTAGCCGGCATGGATCCCAACAGCGAGGAGACCCAGGCAATGCTCACCGAGTTCCTGAAACTGGCGTTCGAGGCGCACATCAACATCATGGTGCATTCAGGCACTAAGATCGTGCCGTTCAACGAAACCTACTGGACCGGATTCCCGACCAGCGAGAATCCATATGAAGGGCCATGGTGGTGGTGGTCCAACTTCCGCTTCACGCTCCCGCGCATCCAGCCCGCGCAATGACGCGTCGGCTTGGTTGACTAGGCGCGCGTAAGAGTTTGATTTCAATCAGACCGCGCCGCGCGTCCTCTGACGGGCAAGCCCGTATCGGTCGTCCGCCGCAAGGCGGACGACCGTGCCAGGCGAGCCGCGCGACATGTTTTAACAAGGCGCTGGGCGGGTTCCCGCGCCGCAGGAAAAGGGGTGCGCCGCGTGCGGTTCGGCAAATACCTGGCCGGGAGGCTGCTCTCCTGGTTCATGGTCATCTTTATCGGCATTACATTCATGTTCTTCATCCCCCGCTTCTTCCCGGCGGATCCCGTCGAAGGCATGATCGCGAAAATCCTGAGTATGACCAGCCTGCCCGAGGATCAGGTGGTCTACATCCGCGAGTCGCTGCGCATGCAGTATGGCCTGCAGGGCACTCTCTGGCAGCAGTACTTGGGCTTCCTAAAGGGCGCGGTGCGGCTTGACTTCGGCCCTTCGCTCATGAACTTCCCAACGGACGCATCGAGCATCGTGATGCGATACCTGCCGTACACGGTAGGATTGTCGCTGGTAACTACCGTCGTCGCATGGACGCTGGGCAACCTCATCGGAATGCTCGCCGGTTTCCGCAAAAATAAAAAATCCTCCGTTGTGCTTGAATACATCGCCATCTTCATTTACCCCATACCATACTTCATCCTGGCGCTCGTTGTGCAGATACTGTTCTGCTTCGTCTGGCGCATATTTCCGCTTACCGCGACTATCGTGCTGAATCAGGGCGCGGCGCGGTTCTGGGAGACGCTCTTGCGCTCGTCCATCCTGCCCGCGTGCACCATGGTGGTGGTCGGTTTCGGATGGTGGGTGATCAGCATGAAAGCGATGAGCGAGAATACCGCGGAGGAGGAGTACGTGCGCTTCGCGCGTCTGCGCGGTATCCGCGAGGGTAAGATCGCGACGAGCTACGTGTTCCGCAACAGCATCATCCCGCAGGTATCCGGGCTGTCCATATCGCTGGGCGGGGTGTTCGGAGGCGCGCTGATGACAGAGATCATCTTCCAGTATCCCGGCGTAGGGCAGCTGGTGCAAAAGGCCATCACGCAAGCCGATTACAATATGATTATGGCGACTGTCTCCATATCCATCGTGTCCATCTCGACCGCCACGCTGGCAGCGGATCTGATATACCCGCTGATTGATCCGCGCATCCGGTTCCAATGAGGAGGCGCGCATGAAGAAAGTATGGAAGCACGCCGGAGCGCGGTTCCGCATCGGACTGGTCGTCACCGCGCTGCTGGCGCTGTCCTCGGTTATCCTTACATTGGCATACACAGGCACGGATATCAGCATCTACAACAGTTTCAGGAAAAACCTTCCCGCGTCCTGGCAGCACCCGCTAGGCACGACCGCGCTAGGCCAGGACACGTTTTGGATGCTCGTGTTCTCGCTGCGCAACTCCCTTATGATCGGGGTTATCGTCGCCACGATCGGCACTGTGGTCGGGGTGCTGTACGGGCTTACCGCTGGGTTCGTAGGCGGCGCGGTCGATCGGGTGATGATGGTGGTGGCGGATACGTTCATAGTGATCCCCTCGCTGCCCATCCTGATCCTGATGACAGCGCTGATGGGCGGATCGATGAGCGTAGCGCCGCTGGCGCTGGTTCTGGGCATATTCGCGTGGGCGCATCCGGCGCGGCATGTCCGCGCCATATGCCTGTCGATGCGGGAGCGGGACTTCATCCAAACCGCGCGGTTTTCAGGCGAGGGATTGTTCCAGATCATCGTGACGGAGATCCTGCCATACTTGATGACGTGGGCGCTGTCCAACTTTATGAACGCCGTGCTCGTAGCCATCGGGCAGGAGAGCAGCCTGGCGGTGCTAGGGCTTTCTTCCGCCAAGCTCCCCTCGCTGGGCAACATGATCCAGTGGGCGCGCAACCGCAACGCCATAATGGCTAGGCAATGGCTGTGGGTCGGATCGCCGATTGTGACCATCATTGTGCTGTTCGTGGCTCTGTTCATGCTCATCACCGGATACAACAACTTCATCGCGAAGAAGAGAGGGGTCTAGCGTTGATTAAGGTCGATCATCTGACCGCCTCCTATAAAACGCTGGACGGCAATGTCGTGGCGGTGGAGGACGCGAATTTCGAGATACGCGATAATGAGATATTCGGCGTAGCCGGGGAGAGCGGATGCGGCAAGTCCACGCTGCTTAAAGTATTGTACGACATCCTGGACTTCCCCCTGCAGGTGGACGCGGGACGCGTGCTGTTCACGGGCGAGAAGAACGGTCAGCCGTTCTCGCTGGAAACGGGCGGCGTCCGCAAAGCGTGGTGGAATCATATATCCTACGTGCCGCAGGCCGCCATGTCGGTGCTTAACCCCATTGCGCGGCTGAAAAACCAATTCCTGGACTCCATCCCGCCGGAGGATCGAGGCCGGGAGACCAAGGAACAGACGCTGGATCGCGTGCGCGCGTACCTGGAAGAGCTCAACCTCTCCAGCGAGACGCTGGACGCGTACCCGTTCCAGCTGTCAGGCGGCATGCGCCAGCGCGCTATCATCGCGCTTGCTACTTTCATGCATCCCAGCGTTATCCTGGCGGACGAACCTACCACCGCGCTGGACGTGGTAGTGCAGCGCGGCATACTGATGCTGCTGATGAAGCTTCAGAAAGCCAGCCGCAACACCATGGTGCTGGTCAGCCATGACCTGGGCGTGCATTATCAGATCACCGACCGCATCGGCATCATGTATTCCGGGCGGATGATGGAGATTGGCAAAACGGTGGATCTGTTCCAGAATCCCAAGCATCCGTACACCGCCATGCTCATCGACGCGCTGCCCAGGGTGGGAGATAAACGCCAGCGAGTGGGTATCCCCGGCAGCCCGCCGCCGTTGAGGAACCCGCCGCCAGGCTGCCGCTTCGCCGCGCGCTGCCCGAAGGCCAAGGACGTATGCAGACACGACGCGCCCGCCTTCCGCGAGGTATCGCAAGGACGCTACGCGGCATGCCATCTGCTTGAAGGGGAGGACGCGTGATATGGCTATGGCGAACTTGTTGGAGGTGCGAGGCGTCAGCAAGATATTCCGCATGGGCAGCCTGCTCTCCCGCGTAAAACTCACCGCCGTGGACGACGTTTCCTTTAACATCCCCGCGGATCATCCGGTCATACTGTCCATCGTCGGCGAAAGCGGATGCGGCAAGACGACGTTGTGTAAGCTCGTTCTGCGCATGTACGCGCCGGATATGGGCGACATACTGCTGGACGGCGTGAGCTATCAAGGCAAGGACGCCACGCGCGAAGCCGCGTTTCGTAAGATGGTTCAGCCCATTTTCCAAAACTCATTCGAGGCGTTTTCCGCGCGCAAGACGGTGGATAGCTATCTGTATAACACGGCGCTGCGCCTGGGCATAGTGAAAGGCCGCAAGGCTGCGTCCGAGTTGATCGACCAAACCCTAAGCGCGGTGGGCATGTCATTGGGAGTGGTGCGGGGCAAGTACTCAAGCCAGTTCTCCGGGGGCGAGTTGCAAAGAGTGGCTATAGCCCGCGCGCTTATCACTAAGCCAAGGTTGATCATCGCCGACGAACCCGTCGCGATGATCGACGCGTCGATGAAGATGAATATCGTCAACCTGTTCAAGGAACTGAAGGACGCGTTCAACGTCAGCTTCATCTATATTACGCACGATTTGTCCACGGCATATTATGTCAGCGATTACATTGCTACGTTGTATCGCGGCGGGCTTATCGAGTACGGCATGTCCAAGGAGATTATGGAGAACGCCGCTCACCCATATACGCGCCTGTTGATGGACTCCGTTCCCACTGTGGGCGATAAGTGGACGCGGGACGTCGCCATGAGCGATATTGAGGAAAAAGAATACGCTATCTCATACTGCAAGTTCGCGCCGCGCTGTTCTTACGCCACCGATGAGTGCCGCGCCGCGCGTCCCGCCATGCGCACACTGGAGGGAGGCCGCCAGGTATTGTGCAACCATCCTCTGACGGCATGACACGCGTAGGCCGCGCCGTTATCGTTATGCTTGCGGCGTTCGCGCTGATTGCTATCTCCGCGTGTGCGGCAATACCCTCGCCTTTGCCTGAACCCTCGCCGGCTGCGGAGCGCGAGCCTGTTCCATTGACGGTGTTCGTGGACGATCCGTGCGGCGGTTGCGGCGCGGAGGGTCGCGGCTGCGGCGACTGTGAGAATATACTTCGCGTGCACGGCGCGGTAAAGCTCCAGTTGGGAGATAGCCTCTATGACGGTACGTTCGATTACAGCATGCTTAACACCCAAAGAAGCGATCTTTTCCAACGGTATTTAGGTATGGCGGAGGATTTCGGTATTCCAGATGAACTGCGGAACTCGCTGCCCGCGGTATTCATCGGCGCGGATGGGCATGGCGTATACCTCATGGGCGAGGATGCGATTTCCCTGCTGGAGGCATTAGCCGAGCGATTTCTGGCGGGAGAGGATCCCGCCGCACTGCAGGCGGAGCTTTTAGCGGGTTATTAGGCAATCCATGGCGGATTGCAATCTCGGAATCGGGGTAAATTAGCGATATGGAATACCGGAGCCTATCGTTCGGCAATATCAAGACACTCTCCGCGAGGGAGCGGAGGAATCTCGTTTTAGTCGAATCTTTAACCGATCCCGACGCGCCTGCGCCCGTTTGGGACGGCGCGTCTTCGGAAGCGTTTGGCATGCTGTGCGGGCGTATAGCCAAGGCGCGGCTGAATAACCGCCCTGTTATCCTGTCGATAGGCGCGCATGTTATCAAGCGCGGCCTGTCGCGATTGCTAATTGCCATGATCCGTGAAGGGATCATAACCCACCTGGCGGGGAACGGCGCGTGCAGTATCCACGACTTCGAGCTGGCTTTCCTGGGCGGCACCTCGGAGTATGTGCCCGCCGCCATCGAGGACGGTACGTTTGGCATGTGGGAAGAGACGGGGCGCTGGATGAACGAGGCTATCCAAGACGGCGCTAAGCATGGGCGCGGTATAGGGGAAGCGTTGGCCTTGTATGCAAACGCTCGTCCGGAACGCTTTCCATACCTGGACGACTGCGTGTTCTACCAAGCCTGGCGCAATGGCGTACCCGCCACTTACCACATCGCGCTGGGCACGGATATTATTCATCAGCATCCGATCGTGGACTTCGCCGCGATCGGACAGGCTAGCGGTGAGGATTTCCACAGATACTGCGCGTCCGTGGCGGATATGGACGGAGGCGTTTTTATAAACTTCGGATCGGCGGTCATCGGGCCGGAGGTGTTCCTTAAAGCGCTGTCCATCGCTAGGAACCTGGGTTATCCCACCTTCGACGTCACCACCGCCAACTTCGACTTGATCGACCTAGGCGATTACCGCGCGTCCATCGGGTACGACGATCCGCACTATTATTATCGGCCGCGAAAGAATATCGTCAACCGCCCGGTGAGCCGGGGCGGTATGGGCTGGCACTTCGCAGGCGATCACGCGCAAACGCTGCCGCATCTGTACGCAAAGACTCGGACGCTGATAGCGGATAAAAACCATGCAAGCGGCTGAGTTCAAGCGGCCTAGCCGCGATCGAGTGGAAGCCATACTGCTAAGCATGCGCCGCTTGCGCGTTGGCGTGCTCGGTGATCCATGCCTTGACGCGTACTGGCTGGCCGACATGACGCAAAGCGAACTGTCATTGGAAACGCCGCATCATCCGCTGCCAATTGTTGAGGAACGGTACAGCCCCGGCGGCGCTGGCAACGCTGCCGCTAACCTGGCTGCGCTGAGTCCCTCCCGCGTCGCGATGCTGGGAGTATTAGGCGAAGACTGGCGCGGCGAACTATTGACAGAGGCTTTAGCCACTATGGGCGTGACGCTGGACGGTATCGTCCGTTCGACTGGCCGTATCACTCACGCGTATATCAAACCCCTGCGCAAAGGGTATTCAGACGTAGTGTACGAGGATCCGCGGTTGGATTTTGAGAACGCGCGCCCGTTGCCGGATCGCGACGAGGAATCGCTTATAACCAGTGTGCTCCATGCCGCGCCGAACCTGGACGCTCTTTGCATATGCGATCAGTTCGATTATGGATGCGTAACGGAACGGGTGCGGCAGACTGCCGACGCGCTGGGCGGGGAAGGGTTGCTAGTAGTCGCGGACAGCCGCAAGCGCGCGGGATTCTATCGTCACGCCATAATAAAGCCGAATGAAAAGGAAGCGGCGGAGTACTACCCTGAGGCCGCGCCGGAAGAAGCCGCGTTGGCGTTCAGCAAGCGAAATGGAAAGCCCGCGCTTGTGACCGTCGGAGCGGACGGATGTTTTGCGTCAGACGGCATGCGGGTTTGGCGCATACCCGCGATCCGTGTTAAGCCGCCGCTGGACACGGTCGGCGCGGGAGATACGTTCCTGGCCGCGTTTACGCTAGCCGCGGCTGGCGGAGCCACTCTACCGGAGGCGGCTTTCATGGGTAATTTAGCGTCGTCCGTCACAATCCGCAAGATCGGCGTCACTGGTTCCGCGACTCCTTCGGAAATCCTGTCAGCGTACGATTCATTGCCTGAATGATCTATAAAATCTCGATACGTTCGGGGAGGCTTGCGCATGTATTTTTCCAAGGAACGGATTCTGCTGAATAAAATTGAGCAAATAGGCGCGTCGTCGGCGTTGGCGTCAGTCGACCTGCCGGAATGGGAAACCACAACGGGTTTCTACCATGCGCCAGGAGAATACACGCGCGATGAAGGCGTTGGTATCATACGCGTCGGCGAGCGATGGACATGCGCCGATGGCGCGACCCGCTGGTTCCGGACGCGCGTGGCGATCCCGCAAGGCTGGGAAGGCCGCCGCGTTGTGCTGGCGTTAGACTTTGGCGGCGAAGCGCTGGTGCGCGTGAACGGAAAAGTGCAAAGCGCGGTCACGTCCTACCTGGCGCCGTCTAAACAACAGCGGGAACGCGTGGCTCTTGCGGATCGAGCCGTTCCAGGCGCAAGCTATGATATAGAGGCCGAGTGCGCGCTCAACTATATGGAGTTCATGCGTTTCCGCGCGCAGGGCATGCGCTCCATCGATTACACGTTCCGCAAGGCGAAGCTGGAAGCGGTGGACGAAATTGTGGAATCCTTCTACTTCGATTGCCTAGCCGCGTATGAGGCGCTGGATTCGCTGACCAATCCATACGACCGCATCCGCCGTGGCAACGTGAAACTGCCGCGCGAGCTGGCGGAGTTCCTTACGCGCACCAGCAAGGACACTTATTATGAAATCCATGTGCGCGAGGCGTTGCTGGCCGCGCTGTCAATGTGCGATGTGGACATGGGGCGGGATACGCTGGCAGCGAGTATACCGGCCGCCGCAAAGACGCTCAAGGACGCGCTCGCCGCTATCCCGGACGTGCCGCGCGGGAAGGTGCTCTTCACCGGGCACGCGCATATCGACACTGCCTGGCTCTGGCCTTGCAAGGAGTCCGTGCGCAAGGCCGCTAAGACTTTCGCGAACGCGCTCGCGCTGATGGATCAATATCCCAAACACGTATTCTGCGCCAGCCAGCCGTGGCAGTATGATCAGATCAAGAAGCATTACCCCGAGCTATTTGAGAAGATTAAACTGCGCGTCGCCCAAGGTCGATGGGAGCTGGTCGGAAACTCATGGGTGGAAGCGGACGCAAACGTTCCTTCAGGCGAGTCGCTGGTGCGGCAGATCCTGTATGGGCGCGATTTCTTCATTAAGGAATTCGGCGCGTGCTCCGACGTTTACTGGATGCCGGACGTGTTCGGCTACAGTTGGAGCCTGCCGCAGATTATTCTTCGCAGCGGGATGAAATACTTCTATACGTCTAAGCTCATCAACAACGACGTGAACCGCTTTCCGCACACGGTGTTCCTGTGGCAGGGAGTGGATGGTTCCCAAACGCCCGCCTACCTGGAGCGTATGAATTACAACGGCGAGATCGATCCGAAACACCTGGCGTTCCTTTGGCACGATCACGACGAGAAGGCCGTGTGCGGCACGCTGTTCCAGACGTTCGGCTGGGGCGATGGCGGCGGAGGGCCGACATACCAGATGCTGGAGTTCGCGGATCGGCTGGAACAATTCCCCGGTCTGCCTGAAGCGGATATCGGACGGGCTTCGGACTTCTTCGCCGGGATACCAACGGAACGTCTGCCGGTATGGAACGACGAGATGTACTACGAGTTCCATCGAGGCACCTACACCAGCCAGGCGCGCACAAAACGCAATAACCGCAAATGCGAGTTGCTGGCGCGCCAGTCGGAGATGCTCTGCGCTATGGCCTGGAGGCTGCTTGGCGCGCCTTACCCGATGGACGCGATCACCGACGCGTGGAAGACCATATTGCTCAATCAATTCCACGATATCATCCCCGGCTCTTCCATCCATGACGTGTACGAGGATTGCGACCGTGATTACGCGGCTGTATCAGCCTCCTTAAGCGCGCGCCAGGACGCGGCCGCGGCCGCGCTCGCCGATGCGGTGCGTACGGACACGCCGTCCGTCGTGGTGTTTAACCCGCTGTCCTGGAGCCGATCCTCTCTTGTGTCCGTGCGTCTGCCTTCTGAATACGCGGGATTCACGGCGGGGAGCGCGTCAACCGTTGAGAATGGGACGCTGACATTCCAAGCGGACGATGCGCCCGCTATGGGGTACAAGGTCTTCCCGCTTGTTAAAGCTCCCGTGCCCGACGTTCATCCGGTATCCGTAAGCCCTCGGCGATTGGAGAATGAAGCGCTCATCATCACTCTGGACGCGCGCGGATTGATCACGTCCGTGTGGGATAAGACTGAACGGCGCGAACTGCTGCGCGCCGGCGGATTGGGCAACCTGATGACCGTCTACGAGGATAAACCGGAGCGGGAGAGCGCCTGGAACATCGACGTAGAGTATAAGAACAAGTTTTGGGATTTAACACAAGCGCAGTCTATCCGCGTGGCGGAGGATTCGCCTGTGCGCGGCGCGGTCGAGATTGTCCGGAAATTCAACCGTTCCACCCTGACGCAGCGTATTGCGTTGTATCCCGCGGGGCGGCGCGTTGACTTTGAGACGCGTGTGGACTGGCAAGAGACCGAGAAGATGCTCAAAGCCGCTTTCGATGTGGAGATCCTTTCGTCCAAAGCGTCCTATGAAATAGCGTACGGCGCTATCGAACGCCCTACCCATACCAACACCTTGTGGGATGAGGCAAAGTTCGAGGTGCCCGCTCATAAATGGGCCGACCTGTCCGAGGGAGGGTATGGCGCGGCCATACTCAACGACTGCAAGTATGGGTACGATATCCACGGGCACACGATGCGCATCACATTGCTGCGCAGTCCGGTGTATCCCGATCCTGCCGCGGACAAGGGCTTGCATGATTTCACCTATTCCTTGCTGCCGCATGCCGGAGGCTGGCGCGAAGCCGACGTAGCGCGGGAGGCGTACTCGTTGAATGTGCCGCTTCATGCAGTTTTGACCGGCGCGCATGCGGGTGCGTTGCCAGAGGCCGCGTCCGCTCTGACGGTGGATAGTCCCGGCGCGATCGTCGAGACGCTCAAGCAGAGCCAGGATGGACAGGCGCTGATACTGCGCTTGTACGAATCAAAGGGCTGCCGCGGGCCAGCCACTGTGAGTCTGGGTTTCCCGGTGTCGCGCGTGTGCGAAACCAACCTGGTAGAAACCCCGGAGCGGGATATTCCTTTATCCGCAGGTGCGTTCACCGTTCCGCTCGCACCGTTCGAGATCAAAACATTCCGCTTGGAGTGAACTGCTGGAGGGTTTTATATGGCGCGTCCGAAGGCTGTGCTCTTCGATTTTGACGGAACGCTGTCCACGCTTCGCTCCGGTTGGGAGGCTGTGATGCGCCGCCTCTGTCTGGATACGCTGTGCCCAGGCGGAGACGACGCGCTCACCGCCGCGCTGGTGGACGCGTACATCGACGAGAGCACGGGCATACAGACCATTTTCCAAATGGAGTGGCTGCGCGATGAAGCGGTAAGGCGCGGCGTGGCGCCGCCGGACGCCGATCCATGGACGCTCAAGGAAGAGTATAACCGCCGCTTGATGGATATGGTCGCCGCGCGTATTTCAGCCGTGTTCGCAGGAGGCGTGCCGCCTGACTCGTATCGGGTTGCGGGCGCGGTTGAGTTCATCCAATCGCTCCGGGAGGAGGGTATCCAGCTTTTCGTGGCAAGCGGTACGGACGAGGCGGATGTGCGCCTGGAGGCTGATACGTTGGGTCTGGCGCGGTATTTTGATCGTATTGCGGGTGCGCTGCCCAGGCGCAAGGACTGCGGTAAGGAGGCTGTGCTCCGCTGGCTCGCGTCAGAAAAAGGCTGGATCGGGCTCGATCTGTGCGTTATTGGCGACGGTAAGGTGGAGATTGGACTTGGCAAAGAACTGGGCGCGCGGACGATTGGCATAGCCGCGGACGAAACGCGCCGTTCGGGTTGGGACGATAATAAACGCCGCCGTCTCGCTAACGCGGGAGCCGATAGGATATGGCCGGACTTCATAGATAAGCATGGTATGCTGTCATGGATGGGAATTGGTGAGAGTAATCTATGATATGCGCTATCCATTTGTACTATCTAGACGCTATCCGCTTGTACTATCATGATCCGTAGCGTATCCTTTCAGCCGTCGAGGCGGGCGAAGCGGCGGATATCGGAGGTTCATTGATATAGCAAGCGGACTTTAACGGTAAAACGCGCGAAGGCGGGTTTCCGAACCGGACGGATTATATTGAGGAAAACTTGCAAAGAGAAGCCTACCCATGTATACTATAGTAAACAGGCTGGCCTAGCGGATCGCGCAACCAGCCAGCCGTAACATGTCGGGAGGATTGCCATCATGAAAACCCGTTTTAGACTCATTGCCTTGGCGTTGACGGCGATGTTCGTTATGTGCTTCGCTGGTTCCGCCATGGCTGCGGGGGAACTAATCATAGTCTCTCCCAACAGCGACGGACTGCTGTCTATCATCCCCGTGTTCGAGGAAAAGACAGGGGTTAAGGTCACGGTCGAGTCGCTCGGCTCCGGCGACGCGATGAAGCGCATCGCATCCGAGGCGGAGAACCCCATGTTCGACCTGATGTACGGCGGTTCGCTGGCTAACTACGCTGCGAACAAGGATCTCTTCCAGGACTACCTGTCTCCCGAGGACGGGAACCTGATGGAGGAGTACCGCAATACTTTGGGTTACTGCACTAACTACACCATAGACGGTTCCGTTCTGCTGGTCAATACGGAACTGCTCGCCGGGCTGGGCATTGAAATCACAGGGTACGCGGATCTGCTCCAGCCGGAACTGAAGGGTAAGATCGTCACAGCCGATCCGAGCGCGTCGTCATCCGCGTTCTGCCAGCTGACCAACATGCTCCTGGCTATGGGCGGCTATGAGAGCCCGGAAGCGTGGGAGTATGTGGAGAGCCTATTCCAGAACATCGAGGGGAAAATACTCTCCTCATCCAGCGCGGTGTATAAAGGCGTGTACAATGGCGAGTACGTCGTGGGTCTCACCTATGAGGATCCCTGCGTGACGCTGCTCAAGGATGGAGCCGCCAACATCCAGATCGTCTATCCGGTCGAGGGCACGGTGTTCCTGCCCGCGCAGATTGGCATTGTTAAGAACGCAAAGAATCTTGAAAACGCGCAAGCGTTCGTGGACTTCATGCTTTCGGAGGAAGCGCAGGCGTTCCTGGCGGAGAACACGACCAGCCGCCCCATCCGTCCGGTGGACGCGGGCAACGAATACATGACGCCGCTCTCCGACATCCAGCTGATCTTTGAAGACAGCGAATACGTGACCAGCCACACAAACGAGCTAAAGGATAAAGTGCAGGACATTATGACGTCCTTCTGACAGGCCAGGCGGAGTACGACGGTGGAGGCTGCGAGCCTCCGCCGTCTGTCTCATAAGGGGTATGGGATATGAGCGTTTCCATCCAGTTCGATCGGGTCGTGAAGCGGTACGGCAGCGCCACTATTATACCGCCGCTGAGCCTTACCGTGAAGGACGGCGAGTTCTTTACATTGCTCGGGCCGTCAGGCTGCGGCAAGACCACGTTGCTGCGCATGGTCGCGGGCTTTAACACGATCGAGGAGGGCGTCATCGCTTTCGACGGCAAGCCCGTCAACGATATGCCGCCCGCACAGCGGAACATCGGCATGGTGTTCCAGAACTATGCCGTGTTCCCCCACATGAATGTCAGGCGAAACGTCGCCTTCGGTCTGCACAATAGGCGGCTGCAGAGGGATGAAATCGACCGCCGGGTAGACGAGATTATGGAGACGGTCCACATCACCGAGTATGCGTCCCGCATGCCGGATCGCCTCTCCGGCGGACAGCAGCAGCGTGTCGCGCTGGCGCGCGCCATCGTCATCCATCCGAACGTCCTGCTCATGGATGAACCGCTATCCAACCTGGACGCGAAGCTTCGGTTGGAGATGCGCAACGTCATCCGCGACATCCAGCACAGCCTGGGCATTACCACTATCTACGTTACGCACGATCAGGAGGAGGCCATGGCGGTCTCCGACCGCATCGCGGTGATGGAACAGGGCGTCATCCAGCAGGTGGGTACGCCGAAGCGGCTGTACCAGCGTCCTGTGAACCGCTTTGTGGCGGGGTTTATCGGGCGGAGCAACCTGCTCAATGCGCGTCTGGAGGGAGGCAGCCTTGTATTCCACGGCACGCGCGCTTTTCCGTATCCGAACGCGTTGCCCGCAGCGGCGGATCAATCGGTGATTGTATCCGTGCGTCCAGAGGAGTTTATCGTGTCGAAAGACGGCGGCGGGCTGTCGGGAAAAGTAATCAACAGCATATTCCTGGGCTTGAACACCACCTATTTTGTCAAACTGGACTCGGGGGAGACGGTGGAGACCGTCGAGGAATCCACCATAGACAGCATCATTCCGCAAGGAACGCCGGTGAAACTGGGATTGAAGATCGACAAGCTGAACGTATTCACTGCGGATGGTAAGGCGAGCCTCACTCGGGGGATCGGGGAGGTGGCGGAAGATGCCTAGCGCGCCGATGGTTATGAAAAAACGAAAAGCGGACGTGTGGGTCATCGTGTCGCTGTCCGCAGCCGCGCTGTACGCTTTGTTCCTGCTGTACCCGCTGGTTTCGCTGTTGTCCAAATCCGTGATGGACGCGGACGGCGGTTTCTCACTCGCGAACTTCCAGCGCATATTCACCAGGGCTTACTATTTGCGCGCTATCGGGAATTCGTTCAAGGTGACGCTGGCTGTCACCGGCGTGGCTGTGCTGCTGGCTGCGCCGCTGGCGTATCTTACCGCCGTGTATCGGATCAAGGGACGCGGCGTTTTGGAGATACTCATCCTGGTATCGAGTATGTCCGCGCCGTTTATCGGCGCGTATTCGTGGATTATGCTGTTTGGACGCAGCGGAGACGTCACGGTATGGGTACGCGAGACGCTCGGCTTGAGCATGCCGGATATCTATGGCTTCCAGGGGATCGTGATCGTGATGGGGCTGCAATTGTACTCATTGGTGTACATGTTCGTGTCCGGGGCGTTCAAGTCGATGGACAACTCGCTGATCGAGGCGAGCGAGTCCCTGGGGTGCGGCGGCGTGAGGAAGCTGTTGAAGGTTGTGTTTCCGCTGCTGCTGCCGACTCTAGCGGCGGGCGCGCTGATGGTCTTCATGCGTACGTTCGCCGATTATGGTACGCCGGCGCTCATCGGTGAAGGATACGTCACGCTGCCGGTAATGGTGTATAAGACGTTCATGAGCGAAACCGGCGCTAATGACGCGCTGGCAGCCGCCATTTCCTTAGTCGCGGTCGTCACGACGACCGCAGTGTTCCTATTTCAAAAACTGGTGGTCAGCCGCAAGAAATTCTCCATGTCCGCATTGCATCCGATCCGTCCGAAACCTGTGAGAGGGATCGGCGGTTTTCTCGCGCACGCTTACTGTTACCTGATCGTTGCGCTGGCGATGCTCCCGCAGTGCTATGTGGTATACTCGTCCTTCCGCAACACCAGCGGCAAGCTCTTTACCAGCGGTTATGGCCTTGGAAGCTATATAGAGGCGTTCGAGACCGTAGGCCGCACCATTACCAACACCTACGCGCTGGGCTTTGCGGCTATCGTAGCCATAGTGCTGACGGCGACGCTTATAGCCTACGTAGTGGTGCGCCGCCCGAATCCGCTCAACGCCGCGCTTGACGTGGCGACTATGTTTCCTGAAACGGTGGCTGGCTCCATCCTGGGCATCGCGCTGTTGGTATCGTTCAGCAGAAGGCCACTGCTATTCAGCGGCACGGCGTTCATAATGGTGCTGTGCTACACTATACGGCGTTTGCCTTACACGGTGCGCAGTTCCAGCGCGATCCTGCAGCAAATTCACCCGTCGGTGGAGGAGGCGTCGATCTCGTTGGGCGCGTCGGACATGAAGACTTTTTACCGCGTGACGCTGCCCATGATGACCCCGGGCGTGCTCTCAGGCGCTATCCTGTCTTTCATAATGATTATAACGGAGTTGTCGGCGTCCATAATCCTATACACGACCCGGACCAAAACGATGACGCTGGAGATCTACTCGCAGATCATCCGAGGCAACGATGGCGTAGCCGCCGCTATCTCATCGGTGCTGACGTTCTCGACGATCATCCTGCTGGCTGTGTTCTTCAAGGTGTCTGGCAAGAAGGAGATCGAGCTGTAGCGTTCGGGTTACATAAAGTCGGACGCTGTGAAAGAGGCTCCCCCTCATCCCCCGCTCTGGTCGCCGCCCATCATGCCGCGTTCGAGCAGGTGCACGGCGCGTTTCTCGATGCGCGACACATACGATCGGCTGATCCCAAGGATCTCCGCGATTTCGTATTGAGCGCGGGCTTTGCCGTCCAGTAACCCGTAGCGCAGTTCCAGCACGTACTGCTCGCGTTTGGGCAGGTATGTCTTTATGAGGCTTTGTATGCGCTGAAGCGATATGCGCCGATCCACCTCGTCCACCACCGTATCCACATCCGATCCCAGCACGTCGATTAACATGATCTCGTTGCCCTCCGCGTCGCGGCCTATCGCTTCGTTCAGCGACACGTCGTTGCGGCGCTTCTGGGCGGAGCGCAGAACCATCAGTATCTCGTTCTCGATGCACCGCGCGGCGTAGGTAGCCAGCTGCGTGCCGCTGTCCAGCTTGAACGTCGATACCGCCTTGATCAATCCTATGGAACCGATGGATATTAGATCGTCGTATTCCTGGCCGGGGATGGAGTACTTGCGCGCGATGTGCGCGACCAGCCGCATGTTGTGCTCTATAAGCCTTTGGCGCGCCGCGTCGTCTCCCGCTGCTATGAGTTCCAGGCATTGCCGCTCCTCAACGGACGACAGAGGCTTGGGGAAGCAAGCCTGCCCGGACACGTAGGACAACAGAAACAGCAGATCCTTTATAATGAAAACGAAATCAAGCATAAGCGCACCTCCCGCGGATTATATGCCTGAATCTATGCGGCGGGACAGGGCGCGCTTGCCAGTACTACCGGGAGTTGGCGAATAAGGACACACTATCGCGCGCGAAAAGGGTTGTCCGATCAAGCGGACAACCCATCGGTCGCGTGTCCCGGATCGATTACTGCTGCTGGATCGACGTGCGCACCTCGCGGACTATATCTAGATAGTCGGTGGAGTAGTACCCGGGCGCTAGCAGCTGCACGGAGATCAGCAGCCTGTTCGCGGCCGCAACCAACACGCGGCCTCGAATCGCTTTGGCGTTCCCCTGATCGATGCGGAAGTTGTGGTAATAACCCGGCTCGCCCAGGATTCTATTGTTATCGGCGCGAAGGCTCATCTCCACGTTGGGATACAGCGTCTTTAGCGACTCGACCAAACCGTTCAGCGCGGATATCGCGTCCTCGGAGCTCTGGTTGGACGCGTTGTGCACGCACTTGACGATCAGCGAGGCCGCGAACCCGTCCCACGCCGTATCCGGCGGCTCCGCGAACATGACCGTCTCGTCGTCAAGCTGCGTTTCGATCCAGTTATCCGGCACGTTGAACGTCAGCCCCAGCGACGTTGACGAGAACTCGCGGTAAACGAACGCGCGCTTGGGCTTGTCTACCGGATCGATAAGCATCGGCGTGGCGCCTGGCGCGGCGGTCTCGACCACCATGTCGATGGGACGCGGCGTGATCGTCGGCTCCGGCGTGATCCTTGGAGTGGGCGTTGGAACGTTGCCGACCGGCGGCGGCAGGGACGTTTCCGTCTGTTCGCCGTCGGCGTCGGTTTGTTCATCGCCGCCGCGCGGCATGTTGAGCGCGCACGCTCCCAGCGCGGGCAGCGCGAGCGCGACGATCAGCAGTATCGCTACCGTGCGCAGTAATTGTTGATAACCCGTCCTCATAGGGACTTTACCTCCCCATATCCGTCTATATAATAAACGTTTCTGAAGGCTGGAGTATTGCATGGGCGGGAGCATATATGATCCGTCTTGCGATGATTGATGTTAATCCATGCCGTCGCGCTCGATAGCCTGTGACGCGGCGCTCTTCGCGTCGTCGTAGCTGAAGCCTCGGCGCATCAGCGATTGGATTAATTTATGCTTTATAACGTCGTCGGGCTTGCCCGCCAGTTTGCGCAGGCAGCGCCGCGCGTATGCGATCGCGTAGGATTGCGGCGAGTCCTCGTCTAGTGGATCGTCCGGCTCGGCGAGGGAGGCTAGAGCGGCGTTTGAGATAACGTCGGCGACTCCCATCGCGCGCAGTTCCTTGCGGATGTGCCGCGAACCCAGCGCCTTGCGCGATCGCGCCTGAACCCAATCCTTAGCGAATCGCGCGTCGTTAATCAAGCTAGCCTCGCGCAGACGGGATAACACCTGCGTTATAATTTCCGCGGAGTAGCCTTTCGACTCCAGTTTGGCGCGCGTCTCGTGTTCCGACCGCGCGCGCCGCTGTAGGTAGGTCAATGCGGCGCGCGTCGCTTCGGCGCGGTCTCCGCCCTGTTCGTCAATCTGTTTAATGAACGCCACCCCCCGTCGCCGAATATGTCCGCGCATATTTATTATTATAACGCGGATTAGGGAATTTTCGCAAGAGTATGGCGGACGATCGCCCTATCTAGAAATCGCTGGAAATTCAGCGGGATATATTGACAATCGTTCTCCCCGGCGTTATACTTGCCGTATGGTTAGTAATAACTAACCCGTTGCGTCGCCGCTAGGTTAGCTTAGACTAACTTATGCGCGCATACGTTTCCATAAATCCTGGTATGCGCAAGGAGGAGTCTGATACATGGATAGACAGGACGAACCCATAAAGACCGGCATGGCGCGGCTGTTCCAGCTGGCTTCGCATAAGCGGCAGCTGGTGATATGCTCCTGCGCGCTGTCGGTAATCAGCGTGGCGGCGTCGTTCACGCCGTTTATAGCGATTTATTACATCATCGAGGAGCTGGTCATAAGCGGCGCGGATCCCGCGCGGATGGACGCCGCGCGAATGACGCGGCTGGGCTGGATGGCGGCGGGCGGAGCGATCAGCGCGGTCGCGCTGAATTTCCTCGCGCTGATGTGCTCGCATTTCGCGGCGTTCACGACGCTGTACCGCCTGAAATTGGAATTCGCCGAGCGCATCGCGTCGATGCCCCTGGGTTTCCACAGCGCGAACGCCACGGGCAAACTGCGCAAAGTGGTCGATGAGAACATCGAGAAACTGGAGGGATTCATCGCGCATCAGCTGCCCGACCTCGCCGGAACCGTAGCGATGCCCGTGTTCTCGCTGATAATGCTGTTCATATTCGATTGGCGGCTGGGGCTGGCTAGTTTCGTGCCGATACTGATAGCGTACGGGATACAAGCGTCCGCCATTGGCGGCGGCAAGTCGAACGTGTTCATCGAGAAATACCAGACCGCGCTGGAGGATATGAACAGCTCCGCCGTGGAATATGTGCGCGGGGTGTCGGTGCTCAAGGCGTTCAACCAGACCGTCTACTCGTTCCGCAAGTTCCACAAGACCATCATGGATTACCAGACGTTCGTGGGCGGCTACACGATGTCGTTCAAGAACCATTACGCAGCGTTCATCGCGATTATCAATCATGTTTTCGTGTTCCTGATTCCAGCGGTGATATTCATGGCAGGCGGCGCGCCCGATTACCCGCGCTTCGCGCTGGCGGCGCTGTTCTACCTGGTGTTCTCGTTCTCTTTGGTCACGCCGTTCATGAAGGTGATGTACGTAGGCCAGAACGGCAAGGTCATCGCGGACGGGATATCGCGCATGGATAAACTCATGGAAACCAAGCCGCTGCCCGAGACGAAACATCCCAAAACCGCGAGCGGCTACGACGTGCGTTTCGACGGCGTGTCGTTCACCTACAATGGCGATGGCGAATCGGTCGCGCTGCGCGGCGTGTCGTTCACGGCGGAGCAGGGCAAGATCACCGCGCTGGTCGGGCCGTCCGGAGCGGGCAAGTCCACCCTCGCGCACCTGATCCCGCGCTTCTACGACGCGGCTGAAGGATCGATATCCATCGGCGGCGTGGACGTGCGGGATATGTCCAGCGAGTATCTGATGTCCATCGCGGGTTTCGTGTTCCAGGACGTGTTCCTGTTCAAGCAGAGCGTGATGGATAATCTATTGGTAGGCAGGCCGAACGCGTCCAGGGATGAGGTTATCGCGGCTGCGAAGGCCGCGCAATGCGACGATTTCGTCCGCGCGCTGCCAAATGGTTACGATACCATAATAGGCGGGGAAGGGGCGCGCCTGTCCGGCGGCGAGCGCCAGCGTCTGGTCATCGCGCGCGCGATCCTCAAGAACGCTCCGATCCTGGTGCTGGACGAGGCGACCGCGTTCGCCGACTCCGAGAACGAGCGGAACATCCAGCGCGCGCTATCATCGTTGATGAAGGGCAAGACCGTGGTCATCATAGCGCACAGGCTCTCGACCGTGCGCGGCGCGGATAAGATCGTGGTCGTGGACAAAGGGCGCGTCGTCGAGGAGGGGAAGCATGACGAGCTAGCCGCCAGAGGCGGGCGGTACTCGCGCATGTGGGCGCAGTACAACGCCGCGTCCGACTGGACGATATCGAAGGGGGCGTAAGCGATGTTTGGCATAAAGAGAATGATGAACCTGTCGGACGAAGGCTACGCGGCGATGAAAAAAGGCGTGGCGTCCAGCGTGCTGACCAATCTATGCATGCTCATTCCGTTCGGCGTGGTTCTGCAATGGATCAACGTACTGCTGCGCCCGCTGGACGGGAACGCCGCTTTGGATACTAATTCGATGTGGATATGGTATGCGGCGGGCTTGGTTGGGGTTGTGTTAAGCCTGCTTTCGTACCGCGTCGAGTATGACAAAACCTATACCGCGGCGTATACCGAGACCGGCAAAACCCGCGTGGAAGTAGCCGAGCGCCTGCGCAAGCTTCCGCTCAGTTTCTTCAACAGCAGGGACACGTCGGAGCTTACGACGAATATAATGGGCGACTGCGCGTCGATCGAGCACGCGATGAGCCACGTCGTGCCGGGGTTGTTCGCCGGAGTCATTACGGTAACGTTGGCGTGCGTGCTGCTGGCTATACTCGATTGGCGCATGGCGGCGGCTCTGTACGCCGCGCTGCCCGTTTCGCTGGGGCTGATCTTCCTGATGCGCCGCGTCATGAACAAGGCTGGCGAGCGTCACGTCAAGGCGAAATTGGACGTCGCGGAGCAGACGCAGGAGTATCTCGAAGGGATCAAGGTGGTGAAAGCCTACGGGCTTTCGGGAGCGAAGTCGAAGGCGCTGCGCGACGCGATGCGGCGCATGATGAGGGAGGCCGTGGTCGTCGAGGCGATAGGCGGATCGTTCGTCACGCTGGCGATGATGATCCTGCAGGTGGGCATAGGGTTTGTGACGCTGGCGGGCGTGACGTTTCTGACGGGCGGCACGCTCTCGCCGACGCTTATGCTAGCGTTCCTGGTGATCAGCGCGAAGATATACGCGCCCGTCATAGTCGTGCTAACGCTCATGCCGGAGTTTTTCTACATGATGATATCGACCAGGCGCATGCAGGCGCTGCGCCGCGAGAGGCCGATGACGGGCGACGCGGACGCGCGGATCGACAATTATAACATCGAGCTTAAGAACGTTTCCTTCGCCTATAACAGGGAGGACGTTATCCGCAGCGTCAGCCTCAAGATACCGCAGGGCGGCGTGACCGCGCTGGTCGGTCCGTCCGGCAGCGGCAAGACCACGCTGTCGCGGCTGATCGCGCGGTTCTGGGACGTGCGCGAGGGTACCATCACCGTGGGCGGGCGGGATATACGCGGCGTTGATCCAGAGCGGCTGATGAGCTTGATGAGTTTCGTATTCCAGGACGTAGTGCTGTTTAACGACACCGTGATGAACAACATCCGCGTAGGCAAGCAGGGAGCGACCGACGAGGAGGTTTACGCCGCTGCGAAAGCCGCGCGCTGCGACGAGTTCGTCAGCGATATGCCGCAGCGGTATGAGACGGTCATCGGCGAGAACGGATGCACGCTGTCCGGCGGCGAGCGCCAGAGGATATCGATCGCGCGCGCGCTGCTCAAGAACGCGCCGATCGTTCTGCTGGACGAAGCGACCGCCTCGCTGGATCCGGAGAACGAGACGCTGATCCAGGACGCGCTGTCCGCGCTGGTGAAGGGGCGGACCGTGCTAGTCATCGCGCATCGGCTGCGCACGGTTGAGGGAGCGGATAAGATCGTCGTGCTGGACAAAGGGCGGCTGGCGGAGGAAGGCTCGAGCGAGACGCTTTTAGCCAAAGGCGGGCTGTTCGCGCGCATGTATCAAATCCAGAAGGAGAGTTTGGGCTGGTCGGTCGCGGGGTGAACGCGGACTGAGCGCGGACTGAGCGCGGACTGATTTTAGCAAGAGGGGCGGGTTAAAGGCGCGGCTGGGTTCGCGCCTTTAGTCCGTCCCGCTATATTTCCTCCCCGCGCCGCTTTATTTCACTGCCGTTTTGTGGTAGTATAGCTTTGATAACGAAGCTGGAATCGCATTCAGGCAGGTGGTATCTGTAATGATCAATCAAACGGGGTTAAACCCTGAACAGGCTCGCGCGGCCTCGACGTTCAACGGGCCGCTGCTCATACTCGCCGGGGCGGGCTCGGGCAAGACCAGCGCTCTGACATGCCGCATCGCGAACCTGATCGCAAGCGGAGTGCCCGCGCGCGGGATACTGGCCATAACATTCACGAATAAGGCGGCTCGCGAGATGCGCGAGAGGGTTGACGCTCTGGCCGGGACCGACGCGTCCGACGCGTGGATCATGACGTTCCACGCGTGCTGCGCGCGCATACTCCGGCACGATATAGAGAAAATGGGCTACAAGCGCGCGTTCTCGATATACGACGACGACGACCAAACCTCCGTCGTGAAGGATATACTCAAGCGGCGCAACCTGGACGACAAGGTGTACACCGTCCGGGAGATCCGCGGCACCCTATCGGACATAAAGAACAAACTGCTCTCCCCGTCGGAATGGCTGGAGAAGGGCGAGGCCGATCCGCGCAGGCGCACGATATGCGAGCTGATGATCGAATACGAAAAGCGGTTGCGCGAGTCCAACGCGCTCGATTTCGACGATCTGCTCATCAGGACGCTGGAGCTTTTCGCGGAGCATCCGCCCGTGCTCGAGTCGTATCAGCGCCGGTTCAGCTATATCCACGTGGACGAGTACCAGGATACGAACGCCGCGCAGTATCAAATGATACGCCTGCTGGCGGCGCGCGGCGGGAACATATGCGTCGTGGGCGACGACGACCAATCCATATACGGCTGGCGCGGCGCGGACATACGCAACATACTGGACTTTGAGAAGGACTTCCCTCAAACCCAGGTGATTAAACTGGAGCGCAACTACCGCTCGACGCAGAACATACTGGACGCGGCGAACCAGGTCATAGCGCGCAACTCCAGCCGCAAAGACAAGACGCTGTGGACGGATCGCGGCGAGGGTGATAAGCTGGTGCTGTTCAAGGCGTTCGACGAGAAGGCCGAGGCCGCGTGGGTCTGCGATAGGATAAGGATGCTGCGCCAAAGCGGCGTGCCATACGGGGATATGGCCTCGCTCTACCGCGTCAACGCGCAGTCGCGCGTGCTGGAGGAGATGCTAGTGCGCGCGGGGATACCATACCGCGTGTATGGCGGGCCGAGGTTCTACGATCGCAAGGAGGTGCGCGACATAGTCGCGTATCTGCGCGTGCTGGTGAATCCGGCGGACGACGTGTCGCTGCGGCGGATAGTCAACACGCCTCGCCGCGCGATAGGCGACGCGACCGTGTCGGAGTTGGTGCGCTACTCGCAGGAGAACGGCACGAGCCTGTTCACATCTTTGCTGGAGCCGCACGATCAGCTGGCCTCTCGCGCGCGCAAGTCCGTGCTCGATTTCGGCAACGATCTGCTGGACATGATCACGCGCGTGGAGGGCATAGGCGTAGGCGAGGCCGTGTCGATGGTCATAGAGAAGTTCGGGCTGCGCGCGCAGTACGAGAAGGACAACACCGAGGAGAGCCGCGATAGGCTGTCGAACATAGACGAGTTCGTGGGCGCGGCAAAGGAATTCGGCGAAAAGGTCGAGGGCGCCACGCTCGAGAGTTATCTTGAGAACATCGCGCTGGTGACTGATCTGGACTCGATGCGCGAGGGTCCCGGCGCGGTGACGCTGATGACGCTGCACAGCGCGAAGGGGTTGGAGTTTGGCAGCGTGTTCCTGGTCGGGATGGAGCAGGGGCTGTTCCCGTCGAACAGGAGCCTGCAGGACTTGAGCCGGCTGGAGGAGGAGCGGCGGCTGTGCTACGTGGGGTTCACGCGCGCGAAAGACCGATTGTATCTATCGTACGCCGAGCAGAGGATGCTGTATAATCAGACCCAGCATAGCCTGCCGTCGCAGTTTCTGGAGGAGATTCCCATGCGCGTAGTCGAGGAGGGCGTTAAGACGAAGCGCGTTCCAATGGGCAACCCGGACGTTAAGACGCGCGAACAGCTTGCGTCGAACAAGGGGCTTCGCGCCGCGCCTAATCCAAAGGAGACGGGACGCGTCGGCGCGCTGAACATACCGGGCGTGCACAGGGGATACAGTCCGTCGGCGGCGCGCGCGTTCGCCGAGCAGGCTGCGGCGATGATGCTGTTCAAGCCGGGCGACCGCGTGCTGCATAAGAAATTCGGCGAGGGCAACGTTGTGGAACTGAAGGGCACGGGTACGGATAGCAGGGTGAGGATCGAGTTTGCGGCGTATGGCGTGAAGGAGTTTGTATCGTCGATGGCGCCGATCGTTAAGGTTTCGGAGTGACGGGAAGAACGGCTTCTTCTGGGTAGAATGGTTCCATTAGGGGGAACGGTTCTCTGGGTAGGATGGTACCCTTAGGGGGAATGGCTTCTGCTGGGTAGAATGGTACCCTTAGGGAGAACGGCTTCTTCTGGGAAGAATGGTTCCTCTAGGAAGAACGGCTCCCCCGGGTAGAACGCCCCCTCTGTCGCTCCGCAACATCTCCCCCTAGGGGGGCGTTCTTATCAGAGGGGATGCTCTTACCAGAGGGGGATGTTCCTACCAGAGGGAGCCGTTCTTCCCGGAGAGGCCGTTATCTCCCCGTAAACATCCTTTCTCCCAATCAACAAACAGAGGTAATCCGCACATGACGACGCGCGAGTTAGTAGACCGCCTGAACGAGACCGCCCGCGCCTACTATGTGCTTGACGCGCCGATAATATCGGACGCGGAGTGGGACGCGCTATACGACGAGCTTCTGCGCCGCGAGGCCTCGGAGGGAATCGTACTGCCCGATAGCCCGACTAGGCGCGTCGGCGGCGAGCCGCTGCCCGCGTTCGAGCAGTACGCGCACCGCGCGCGATTGTGGAGCCTGGATAAAACCACCGCCGAACAGGGGTTAAGGGACTGGGCGGCGCGCGCGGAGCGTCTCGCGCAATCGCCGCTTGATTATGTGGTCGAGTATAAACTGGACGGGCTGACGCTCAACCTCACCTATGACAACGGCGAGCTGGTCCAGGCCGCGACTCGCGGCAGCGGCACGGTCGGCGAGGCGATACTCCCGCAAGCGCGAACGATCCGCAGCGTGCCGCTGTCGATCCCGTTCAAGGGGTTGATGGAGGCGCAGGGCGAGGCGATCATGCGTTTTTCGTCGCTGGAGGCTTATAACCGAACGGCCGACGTTCCGTTAAAGAACGCGCGCAACGCGGCGGCAGGCGCTCTGCGCAACCTCGATCCGTCCGTCACGGCCTCGCGCAGACTGGATCTATTCTGTTATCAGATAGGTTATATAGAGCCGAACGCGAACGATCCCAATCCGGACTGGCGTAAGGTTCCGTTTAACGATCACACAGGGATGCTGGATTTCCTAAAAGCCAATCACATCCCGGTCAGTCCGGAGTGCCGCCGCGCGCTCACGATCGACGAAGCGATTGACGCGGTGCGCGCGCTGGAGTCCGCGCGGGACGGACTGGATTTCCTGATAGACGGCGCGGTAGTGAAGGTATCGGGCATGGATGCGCGCGCGGCGCTGGGCGCGACCGATAAGTTCCCGCGATGGGCGATAGCGTTCAAGTTCCAGGCGGAGGAGGCTTCAACGCGTTTGATCTGCGTTACGTGGGAGCCTGGGCGCACGGGTAAGCTGACCCCGCTGGCGCGGCTGGAGCCTGTCGATCTGGCGGGCGCGACCATCGGCAAGGCCACGCTGAACAACATAGGCGATATCGAGCGCAAGCGCGTGTCGATAGGCTGCCGCGTGTGGATAAGGCGTTCGGGGGACGTGATACCGGAGATACTAGGCCGGACGGACGAGACGTTCCCGGATGAACAGCCGATAACCGCGCCGGAGTATTGCCCAGCGTGCGGATCGCCGATAGAGTCGCGCGGCGCGCACTTATTCTGTGTAAACCGCGACTGCCGCCCGCAGAGGATCGCGCGGCTGACGCACTTCGCCTCGCGCGCCGCGATGGATATAGAGGCGTTCAGTGAAAAGACGGCTGATCTATTATACGATCATATTGGACTGCGTTCGCCGGACGAGTTGTATTCATTGAAAACCGAACGGCTGGTGGGGTTGCCCGGGATGGGAGAAAAGCGCGCGGCAAACCTGCTGGACGCGCTGGAGCGGAGCAAGCGCCGCCCATTGGATGCCGTACTATACGCGCTGGGTATCCCCAACGTCGGAACCAAGACGGCGCGGGATCTAGCCCAACGGTTTGGTTCGATCGACGCGCTGCGCGAAGCCGACGCGCGGACGCTGGCGACGGTCGAGGACGTTGGCGAGGTAGTAGCCGATAGCGTAGTGGATTTCTTCAAGCAGGACGAGAATATCCGTTTGATCGACGGACTAAGGCGCGCGGGTATCGATCCGGTGATAGAGCGTGGATCGGCGGACGAGTCGCAAACGATGGGCGCGTTTGACGGAGAGTTGGTTGTGATTACCGGGACGCTGTCGTCGTTAAGCCGGAGCGAGGCGGAGGAGGCGGTGCGCGCCGCCGGAGGCAGGACGGGCGGATCGGTGACGAAAAAGACGACTCTGGTCATAGCGGGCGAGTCTGCGGGAAGCAAGCTGGACAAGGCGCGCACGCTGGGCATAAGGATCGAGGACGAGGCGTATTTGTTGAATAGACTGGGGTGACGGTCATGCCGGTATCGCGGGACGCTATATGGGATATCGCGCGGGGGTTGGGTTTCGCGTCGATGGGTGTGACGTTGCCAAGCCGCGCGCTGCCGCTGCCCGGGCGGGAGCCTAAGCCGCTGGGGTTTGAGCCGCGCTCTATAATAGTTATGATCTATCCGACATTCAGGTGGGAGCCGGCGCCGCCCGATCAAGTGGATATAGTCGGCGCGTACATCGGCATGAACCAGGCGCATCTGCGCGGCGGACGCTGGGTGGAGGCGCTTCGCGCGCTGGGAGTCCAGGCCGAGAGGCTGACGGCGGTTAGGGCGAAGACCGCCGCGCTCAACGCTGGTCTGGGCGTATACCGCGCGAACACGTTATTGTATACCGAGCGGCAGGGCAGTTATCATTCAATACAGGTTTTCGCCGTATCCGAGGAGTACGAGCCTGACGAACCGTCGCGGTGCGGCAATCCTGAGCGCGCGTCTCTCGCGCCCGGATGCAAGGAGTGCGGGCGCTGCGCGTCGATATGCCCGACTGGCGCGCTGGACGGCAAAGGCGGTATCGTGATCGAGAGGTGCATCAGGTTCCATATGTTCAGCGGGAGGGTTGTGCCGATCGAGTATCGGCGGCTGATGGGCAGGCGGCTTATCGGCTGCGAGGTATGCCAGATGGTTTGCCCGGCGCAGCCGCAGTCTATCGAGATTCGGCGGCGCGAGGATTGGGACTGGCCGCGGCTTGAGAATCTATTGGAACCGTCGCGCCAGACGCTGGATTCGTTTGGCGACGCGATAGGTTATAATTACGCTAGGGCGCATCGGATACAGGCTCAGGCCGCGATTATCGCGGGGAATCTGTGCGGCAAGCGGTACCTGCCCGCGATCGAGCGCCTGGCGGTTTCGAGCGACGGGGTTGTGAGCGAGCACGCGCAATGGGCTGCCGAAAGGATACGGTATGGATGAGGGCAGATCGCGTCATTAAAGGAGACGACATGCTAAAACTAGACAAGGTATCCAAGATGTACGCAAAGGGCGGCGTGCGCGCTGTAGACGGGCTTTCGCTGGACGTGCGTCCCGGCGAGGTGTTCGGCTTCATCGGCCCCAACGGCGCGGGCAAGACCACAACGATCAAACTGATCACCGGGATACTCTCGCCTGACGAAGGCTCGATCATTATCGGCGGCGTGCCGATCGATAATGATCCCATCGCCGCGAAGCGGAAGCTGGGCTACGTCCCCGACGCTCAGGACGCTTACGATCGGCTGACGGGTCTGGAGTATCTCAACTTTATGTGCGATATGTACGGCGTGTCTTCCGCCGATCGAGCCAGGCGCGTCCGCGCGCTGTCCGAGCGGTTCGAGTTAAGCGGCGCGTTGAGCGGGGTGGTTAAAGGCTACTCGCGCGGGATGAAGCAGAAACTCGCTCTGATAGGCGCGCTGGTGCACAATCCCCCGCTGTGGATACTCGACGAGCCGATGGTCGGACTCGATCCGCACGCTGTGCACGTCATCAAGCGGCAGATGCGCGCGCATTGCGCGGCTGGGAACACGGTCTTTTTCTCGACGCACGTGCTGGACGTGGCGGAGAGGCTGTGCGATAGGATCGGCATACTGCAGAAGGGGCGGCTCATAGCCGTCGGCACGCTGGACGAACTGCGCAGCGGCGAGACGGGCGCGTCCCTTGAGAAGGTGTTCCTCGAGCTGACCGGCGACAGCGCGGAGGGCGATTGGGATGAATAGCTCTGCGTTCATACTGCTGCTGCGCATGCAGCTTAGGCAGCGTCTTAGCATATCGGTGATTCGCCAGCAGATGCGCGATAAGCCCGACGGATGGTGGAAACGCGCCGCTGTCGGCTTGCTGGCGGCGTTCGGGATAGGCTCGCTGTCCGCGTTCTTCGCTTGGATGGTGTGGACGCTGGGTAAAACGCTCGCGTCGGTCGGGATCGAGCGGTTGATCCCGCTGTTGGGATTGATCGCCGGGATGACGTCTACATTGATTGCCGGCGCGGGGTTCTTGATCAGCGTGCTGTATCTAAGCCGCGACGCTGACGCGCTGGCGGCTTTGCCCGTATCGGGGCGCACGGTGTTCGCGGTGAAGATCAGCCAGGCGTTTCTGGGGGAGGCGGCGACCTCGATCCCTTTGCTGTGGCCTGTGTTCATCGTATACGGCGTGTTGTCGGGGGGCGGCGCGCTATATTATATCAAGGCTGTGGTGGTATGGCTATGCGCGCTGTCGCTGCCGCTCACGCTGTCCGCGCTGATTACGCTGCCGTTGATGCGCCTTAGCGTATTATGGCGCAGGCGGGATATCGCGGCTGTCGTCGGCGGGTTGGTATTGATGGTGGGATTCGTGGCGGGCGAGATGTGGCTGTCCAGCCGCATGGCCTCGCTGATAGATGGCGGCGTACTGCTGATGTGGCTGGCGGGCCGGGTCGATCTGTTCGACCGGATCGCTAGGGCGATACCCCCGGTGTGGCTGGGCCTGCGCGCGCTTACGCTGGACGGCGCGTCCGCGCTAGGTTATCTCGCGGGGCTGCTCGCCGTGTCGGGCGCGCTGACCGCCGCGGCTGTGTGGCTGTCGGGGAAGATATATCTGGCGGGAGTATCGGCGCAGTCGGAATCCCATATGAATACCTCGCGCGTGAACTTTAGCGGCAGATCGTTCAAGCGCCGCGCGCCAATGATCGCGATGATGATCCGCGAGGCGAAGCTCACTGTGCGCACGCCCGTTTACGCTATGAATACGCTTTCGGTCGTTATCGTTTTGCCCGTGATGCTTCTGGTGGTAATGCTGGCCGGCGGTTCGAGCGGAGATCCGGAGCTTGCCGCCTTCGTCTCGATGCTCGTGCGAACGTCCGTCGATCCTTGGCTGACAGGGTTGCTGATAGCGGCTATGTCGCTGGTGATCGGATGCATGAACGTCGCCGCGTCCACGGCGGTATCGCGCGAGGGGAGGATGTTCGCTTGGTCGCGCGTGCTGCCCGTGCCGTATGGAACGCAGGCGATGGGGAAATTGCTGTTCGCGCTGTGCCTGGCGTGGCTGGGGCAGACGCTGATCGCCCTGTCGCTGAGGGTATCGATGAAGCTGCCCGTTCAGGGTTTGATACTGGGCTGTTTGATCAGCGTGCCCGCGATGGTACCCGTTACAACTCTGCAACTGGCGATCGATATCCTTCGCCCCAAACTTCTATGGACGAATACGACCGAGGCGGTCAAGCAGAACATGAACTATATACTAGGGATGCTCGCGGCGTTAGCCTACGCGGCGTTAATGATCGTTCCGTCCGTGATGCTGATGACGAAAGCGCGGGTATCGGCGGTCGTGATATACGCGGTATTGTTCGCGGTCAACGCGGCGATGGCGGCGGCGTCCGTGCCGATGCTGAAGCGCTGCGCGGACAGAGGATATTCCGCCGTCGAGATTTGACAGCGGCAAGCGGAATATGTTAGAATCCGCCGGGGGAATGCATATGAACCGGCAGGATGGACATTACGATTACGGCGCGGACGGCGGTTACAACGCTAAGAAGCGGCTTATCGTCGCCGGATGCGACGCGGTCGAGTTGGCGCAGATGTACGGCACGCCGCTTATCGCGCTGGACGAGCAGACGATACGCCAGCATTGCCGCGCGTTCGTGCGCGGGCTGAAGGACTCGGGACTGGGCGGCGGCGCTTGGTACGCGGCGGAGGTCAACCCTGCGCAGACGGTGCTTCGGATAGTCCGCCAGGAGGGTATGGGCTTGGCGGCGGCGACGCTGGCGCACGCTAAGGCGGGGCTTAGCGCGGGATTCCCGCGCGAGGCGATACTGCTGTACGGGCCGAAGTCGGCGGACACGATCGAGCGCGCGATCCAATTGGGAATAGGCCGCGTATCGATTGACAGCGCGGAGGAGATCGATCCGCTGCAGCGGTCGGCGAAGGAAGCGGGCGCGCGGCAGGATGTATTGCTTCGCATCAACCCGGGGCTTAACGTGCCTTTGCACGCGCGCGATTCGCTGTGGGGATGCGTGCCTGGCGCGAGGTTTGGCATACCGCACGAGGAGGCGCTGGACGCGGTCAAGCGGCTAGCCGGGTGTCCGAACCTTCGGCTAATCGGACTGCACGCGCATCTAGGCTCACAGATCGAGTCCGAGCAGCCGTATGTCGCGGCGCTGGAGCAGCTTACCGACTGCGTGGTATTGGCGATGGTCGTGATCGGCGCGGAGATGCAGGAGCTTAACCTAGGCGGCGGGTTCCCGATCCGTTTCGCGCGCGACGACGATCCGCCGCCCGTATCGGAGACGCTGGCGGAGTTGTCGTATGCTCTGCGATCGATGTGCCAGCGCAAGGGGATGCGTCTGCCGGCGCTGAGCCTGACCCCCGGGAGAGCGATTATTCAAGAGGCGGGTACTCTGCTGACGGCGGTGGAGTCGGTCAAGCGATACGACGCGTCGGGGATGCGTCCGGTCGCGGTGACGGACGCGCTCGCGCCGGACGCGTCCAATACGTCTTTCGCCAGAAGGCAGCCGATGTTCGCTTTAGCGAACCGCGTCGGCGGCGAGTTGGAGCCGTGTTCGGTGGCGGATCGTTCGTCCAGCCCGAGCGGGTTTCTCGCGTGGGACGTTACTCTGCCGCAACTGCGTCCGGGCGATCTGCTGGCGTGTTTCGCGCAGGGGCGAGAGCCATGGCCAGCTAACTGTTCGACCGCGTTGGCGCAGTACGGGCACGCGACGCTGATCAATCGCGCGCGAGAGGACGAAGGGGTTCTCTCGCTGGAGAAGGTGCCCGCAAGGTTGAATCATTAGGGCGTTCCCATCTGGAGCAGAAACGCGCCTTGTAGCCCGTAGAGGGGACAAGGCGCGTTGTCCATAGAGGGAGGCAAGGCGCGTTGTCCATATGGGAGGCAAGGCGCGTTCTCCGTATGGGGAGACAGGAGGCGTAATATTATATCCCCGGCATGACGTTCCCGCCGCAGACGGGAATATATGCTCCCGTGATATACCCGGCGAGATCGGACGCTAGGAACAGCGCCGCGTTCGCAATCTCTATATCTTCGCCGCGCCGTTTCATGGGTATCTTGGCTTCGGCTTCCGGCGGATGCTCCGTTCCGCGCGCGCGGTCGCGGTCGGATATCATCCAGCCTGGCGCGATCTGGTTGCACGTCACGCCGCTGTAACCTATCTCCTTAGCCAGCGTGCGGTATATCCCGTCCATGCCGCGCTTCGCCGCGGCGTACGCTCCCGAGTTGGGATTGCACAGCGCCGAGCACTCCGTGTTAATACCGATGAACCGCCCGTATTTCTTTTCGACCATATCCGGCACGAACGCCTTAGCCATCAGCACGTTGTGTATCGTGCACGTCTCGAATTGATCGGCGAAATGCTCCAGCGGCTGATCGAGTATCGTCGTCCATGGATACTGGCTGACCGCGTTGCATACGACGATCTGCGGCATGCCCAGCGCGGACGCGACTTTATCGCGCATCGACTCGACTTCCACGCTCTTGGTTACGTTCGCCTGAACCGCGGCGGCGCGCACTCCGTATGATTCAGCCTCCGCGCGCAGGGTCTCCGCCATCGCGGAGTTTTTCAGATAATGTATCGCAACGTTCGCGCCGCTTTTCGCGAATTGCCTAACCATCACGCGGCCCAGGTCGCTTGTCCCGCCGGTTATCAGCACGGTCTTGCCCTCAAAAGAGATGTTCATGCCTGTCCTCCTTGAAATACCGTTTCATTGGTTCAGTTCGGCGGCGAGGCGGGCAAATCCTCCCGGCGGGGTATGGATTACCCCGCCGAATCGCCGCCGCCGTTATCGCCTGCGTTGTCCTCGTCGCTCCTAACGCTCTTTATCTGCGGTATGCGGATGATATCCCCGGCTCCTACCTGCCGGGAGACCAGGTTGGCGATAAGGTCCAGGAACTGCGGCCCTATCCATCCGCCTATCCCGGCTAGCGCGAACGCCCAGTCCTGCCCGACGTTCAGCGCGTGCGTGACAAAATATATCATCACGCCCGCGAACGCGGAGACCATGCACCCGCCCACCATCCGCATCGCTTCGCGCGGGCGGCTGCCTCCGTGCTGATACAGGTGCCGCGCGCACGCGCCCAGTATCGCCAGCAGAGCGTACCATATGATGGTAAGCATCGTGTTCATGAACGCGCCCCCGCCTTCATGGACTTCACGGCGCCGCGCGCCAGAGAGCCGATCGACGCGACCAGCGCGACGTTAAGCAGCGTGGTCAGCGACACCATCGCTATGACCAGCCGCCCGATCGATCCAAATATATTGACGACCAGGCTCTTTACGGACACGCCTATGACCATCAGGTATCTATCGGGCTGGCCCGCGATCATCGGGGTCCAGCGGAAATATAGATGCAGCTCCCGCTCGGCCTCCATGTGATCGGCTTGATCGCCTTTATAGACGATGCGCAGAGCCTGATGCTCGTTGGACGCTATAAGCTGGCGGAACGTATCGTCCATGAACGGATCAAACATCATCTCCGACGCGTCGTAGTTGCGTTCGGACAGCTGTTTGTATCCCCAGATGTTGCCTTCAAGGGAGTGCTGCGCGCGCGAGTACACCGCCGCGTAGGTCATAAACTGCTTATCCAGCACCTCGACGGAACTGATGAGGTACGATCTGAATGATTCCTCGTCATAGACCCACTCGTCGTCCTTGCCCAGCGCGATCATCACCTGTTCGGCTATCATATTGAGATCCTGCCGGATGCACCGCTGTTTCTCTTCCAGGAGCGCCGCGTTGCTTGCTTCCAGCACGCGCATGAACGTCATTACGAATATAATCATCGCCATTATCGGCAGCAGAAACATATATCTGAATACGCGGTGTTCGACCAGCCATCCCGTAATATCGATTCTGTTAAACGGCATAATCATACTCCCGCCTGTCATTATTCCACATAATATACATATGCGGCGGGGGGTGGAATCGTGCGCGCGCCGCGCGTCTTTTTGACGAAGGATAAACTGGTTGACTGTATTACAAATATTGGGTATAATCGTGACTTGAGGTGAACTGATTATGGACGCGTGGCCTCCGTTTGACGTACCGAACACGCTGCTGCGGATAGTCGTGGCTGTGTTCGCCAGCGGGGTGATCGGCTTTGAGCGCGAGTATCACAACCGCCCGGCCGGACTGCGCACCCATATCCTGGTAGGATTGGGCGCGGCGATGGTCGCGCTGATGGAATCGTTCAACGTCCGGCAGATCGCGGCGATGCAGACCAGCGCGGTGAGCCTGTCCATGGGTCGGATGACGGCGCAGGTGATAAGCGGGATAGGGTTTCTGGGCGCGGGCACGATACTGGTGCATCGGCACAGCATAACGGGATTGACGACCGCGGCCTCGTTATGGAACGCGGCGTGTTTGGGGATAGCCGCGGGTTACGGGTATCTGGCGATATGCTTATTAGGCGCTGGATCGACGCTGTTGGTGCTGACGCTGATCAGGCGGATGCTGCCGCTCAAAGAGGAGCGGCGCATAGAGATATCGTGCGGCGGCGCGGAGCAGTTGGGATGCGGCGGCGCGGCTGAATCGGTGAAGCGGCTGGTCGAGCAGTACAGGCTGCGCGTAAACAGCGTTAATCTAACCGCAGCGCGATCAGGCGAGTCGATCATACGCACGTATACGTATTCATTGGATTTCCCGACAGGGTTTGATTTCACCGGATTCTTTGAGAGGATACTGGAAACGCCCGATATCGTCAGCGTTAAGATGTTGGATGACTGACGGGGGGGAAACGCCCCCTCTATCACTTTGTGTAATACTCCCGGGGGATGTCCCCCTCTGGGGAGAAAGAACGCCCCCTCTGTCGTTTCGTGACAGAGGAGGCGTTCCTGTTATTCCTCCCCCCGGGGGGCTAACTCCTATTCTTAGTACATCCCGCCCATACCGCCGGCTGGAGCCGCTGGCGGCGGATTCTTTTCAGGCAGATCGGTGACGAGGGATTCGGTGGTCAGCACCATCGCCGCTATGGAGGCCGCGTTCTGCAGCGCGCTGCGCGTTACCTTAGTCGGATCCATAACGCCGCGCTCCTCCATGTCGGTGTAATCGCCCTTGAGCACGTCGTAGCCGTATCCAACCTTACCCGAACGTTTGATCCCGTCCACTATGACCGAACCGTCGATCCCCGCGTTCAGCGCGATCTGGCGCACGGGTTCCTCAAGGCTGCGCGCGATGATCGCAACGCCCGTCTTTTCGTCGCCCTCGGAGGTATCCAGCAGTTTGGCGACTTCCGGAATCGCGTTGAGCAGAGCCACTCCGCCGCCTGGCACGATGCCTTCCTCGACAGCGGCGCGTGTCGCCGCTAGCGCGTCCTCGATGCGAAGCTTGCGCTCCTTCATCTCAACCTCGGTCGCCGCGCCCACGGAGATAACCGCCACGCCGCCCGCCAGTTTAGCCAGACGCTCCTGCAGTTTCTCGCGGTCGTAATCGCTGGTGGTGTCTTCGATCTGGCTGCGCAGGCTGTTGATGCGCGCCTTGATCTCGGACGCGTCGCCCGCGCCTTCGACGATCGTGGTGTTTTCTTTGTCTATCTTCACCTGGCGCGCGCTGCCCAGCATGTCAAGGCGCGCTTCCTTAAGATCAAGACCCAGTTCCTCCGTGATGACCTGGCCTCCGGTCAATATCGCGATATCCTTGAGCATCTCCTTGCGGCGGTCGCCGAACCCGGGAGCCTTGACCGCGACGCAGGTGAACGTGCCGCGCAGTTTGTTAAGGATCAGCGTGGCTAGCGCCTCGCCCTCCACGTCCTCGGCGATGAGCAGCAGCTTCTTGCCGGACTGCACGACCTGCTCGAGCACGGGCAGCACTTCCTGGATGTTGCTGACCTTCTTATCGGTGATGAGGATCAGCGGATCGTCCAGCACCGCTTCCATTTTGTCGGTGTCGGTGACCATGTAGCTGGACGCGTAGCCGCGGTCGAACTGCATGCCCTCGACCAGTTTCAGCTCGGTCTTCATCGTCTTGGATTCCTCAACGGTGATGACCCCGTCGTTGCCGACCTTCTCCATTGCTTCCGACACCAGCTCGCCTATGGCGGGATCGTTCGCGGAGATGGACGCGACCTGCGCGACGGCCTTCTTGCCCTGGATGGGTTTGCTGATGGACTTCAGGCTGTCTACGGCCTTGCCTGTGGCGGCCTCGATCCCGTGCTTGAGGATCATTGGGTTCGCTCCTGCGGCGAGGTTCTTTAGGCCTTCGCGGACTATGGCTTGAGCCAGCAGCGTGGCGGTGGTGGTGCCGTCGCCGGCTACGTCGTTAGTCTTTGTCGCGACTTCCTTTACCAGCTGCGCGCCCATGTTCTCAAAGGGATCTTCCAGCTCGATCTCCTTGGCGATGGTAACGCCGTCGTTCGTGATCATCGGCGATCCGAATTTCTTATCCAGCACGACGTTGCGGCCTTTGGGCCCCAGCGTGATGCGCACGGTGTCGGCCAGAGCGTTGACGCCGCGTTCCAGCGCCTTGCGCGCGTCTTCCCCGAACTTTATCTGCTTTGCCATAACTGCTTCCTCCTCATCGTTTCGCCGCGCGTATTATTCTACGACGGCCAGAATATCGCTCTGACGGACAATGATCAGTTCCTGTTCGTCGATCTTAACCTCGGTGCCCGCGTACTTGGAATAGATGACCTTTTCGCCGGGCTTGACGTGCATGACGATATCCTTGCCATCGACGTTGCCGCCGGGGCCTACCGCCAGCACTTCCGCCATCTGCGGCTTTTCCTTAGCGGAGCCTGCCAGCAGGATGCCGCTCTTAGTGGTTTCGCCCGCCTCGATGTTTTTGATCACAACCCGATCGCCCAAGGGCTTCACGTTCATGATGCTCTCCTCCTATGCCGTATTTAAATAATTTGCCCGAACGCTCTCGCGTCCAGGATGGCTGGCCTGACGTTTGTTAGCGCTCGTCGCTGTCGAGTGCTAACAACCATAGCGCAGTATACACGCAAATCGTTCGATTCGCAAGCGGCAATATCTGGAATATTAGGTTAAATTCAGGCGATAGCGCGGTAACGCGCGAGATTGCTCGCGGATGCTGGTTCGTTCCGCGTTTTTCGTTGATTATGATGCGGGAGGGGGGAATGGCGCTCCCTCCGCCGCGAATCGACGGAGGGAGCCGTTCCTTAATTATCCAGCATGCCCGATACGCACCTCATAGAGCCTATACGCTTCCAGCGCAACTTTAACCGTGCCGTTCGTTAATTTAACCTTACCGATCGGCTTTCCTTGCGGATCCACCGCAGCCGCCTCTTTGATCCCCCACGCGGCGGTGATGACCGCCTCGCCCGGCTTGCCTTCCGACTCGTACAGCCGCACGCGAAGCGCGCCGTCGTCCGACTCGCCTACGGACGTTACGACGCACGGCCCGTCTACGCGCAGCGATTCCATGCGCGGGGGCAGTTTGCCTCCATGCTTAGTCGCGGATACGTATCCTATGCCGTGGTTGAGCCTCTGCGCGATGATCTTCAGCGCCGTCGGCGACGAGTCGGACGCTGCCATCCACAACCGAATATGATGTATCCCGCGTTCCGGATGCGGATCGGGACTATTCGCCGTGTTGATGAGCGTCATAGCCAGAGCGCCTTTGTCGGCTCTATAACCATATTTGCAATCCGATACCAACTGCAGCGAGCGCGCGCCGTATACCGCGGCGGCGTGAGTCAGTCCGGCCCAGTCCTGCGCCTGTTCGGATCGATCGACGCTCCCGGCAGGCGCGTCCATCCGTATCGTTTGCGGATCGCCGTTCAGATCGGCGCGCCATACCAGCACCGGAACGCTGGGCTGATGGCTGCTGGTCTCGTTCCAATCGATCTCGAGCGAGGCGGCAAGCGCGGACGAACCATTGTCAAGCGACAGCGTTACCTTTGCGGAGGAGTTAAGAATCTTATACTCGATCGTGACGGAGTGGCGCAGCGGACCCTTGCTCTCCTTCACCCCCGCGCACCGCAGTTTCTGGTCGCCGTCCCGCGCGGACCATTCGTTGAGATACCGGCCGATACGCCACGCGTTGCTGGTCTCGGACTCCGTGTCGATCAGCACCAGCCCCGCGCCGGAGCCAAGACGCTCCGTGCCCGCGTATTTATCGAAGAATTCGCGGACAACGCCCGTCTGCCCGTCTACGAGCACGCGCAGCCGATCGTTTTCCAGCGTTATGTCGCCCAGAGGATGCTGAACGCGATCGTGATCGTTGCGGATCACGCCGTACTTCGTCAGCTTACCCTCGCTTACCACAACCGTCGCGTGTCCAAGCGCGGGCACGTCCATCTTGACCAGCGCGCGCATATACATATGATCCCAGTACCGCACCGGCTCGCGATCCAGCAGCTGGAACGCCAGCGGCGCGCCGGCCTCGTCCGTAACCGTGAGCCGGCTTAGATCATACTTCCAGTCCCATAGCGTGATCTCCACGCACTCCGAGCGTGGCTGCGGCAGGGGGTTGAACGCGTGGAACGCGCGCGTCTTCCCGCGCCCGCGCTCCGGACGCGGCGTGCCGGTGAAATGGTCGATGCCATAGCCCGCGCCAGCGCCTTCGGACTGCGTAGCGTTATCCGGATCGAACGCGATCATAGACGTGTCGATATCCTCGCTCAACGCGAGCATCGCGGCCTCCTGCCTCGACTGCGCCACAGCCATCGCGTGCTGATACAACCCCATCGCGTGTTCGCGGGTGGAGCGCACGCACGATCCGGTCAGTATATCGTGGAAGTGGGTGAACAGCACGTTCCGCCACGCTCCGTCCAGCGCCGCGCGCGTTGCGCCGCCTATATCCATTCCAGCTTGCGCGCGCGCTTTTTCCAGCAACGCCTCCGCGTCGAGCAGAGCGGCCTCGGCGCGCCTATTCCCCAGTTTGATGCGGCTTTGAGTCGTGTAGCATCCGGCGAATATCGTGTTCAGCTCGTAGTCCGCGACGGGCAGATTCGCCCTTACGGACTCCGCGCGGCTGAAATACTCGCCCAGCGTGCCGAACGTCGTCTTTGGGAACACAGGCCACGTCCGCATCTCCATCACGCGCTCAACGTCGAGCCTGGTCGGCCCGCCGCCATGATCCCCCACGCCGTACACTATCAGACTGGTCTTCAGCCCGCCGCATATCTTTGAAATGTCTATCGCGCCCAGCCCGCAGTCCGGGTTCACGCCGCTGTTGTACCAGTACGGCTCCTTATAGACGAGCGCCTCGCGGCCTGACGGCGATTTCCAGCGGTACAGTATATGCTCCGTCTGATGGCCCCGGCAGTGGTAATAATACGGAACCTGCCCGAACGTATTCAACTCCGGCAGATGCGCGCTGTGCCCGAACGTATCCGGCGAGAAGTCCACCTTCAGCGACGATGGATCAACGCCCCACGTCCCGGACAGATACTTCCTGGTCTGCTCGATATGCCGGATCAGCGACTCGGTATCGGGCATGTTTTTATCCGTCTCGACCCAAGCCGCGGCCGTGACCTCCCAGCGCCCCTCTGATATGCGCTTCTTTATCCGGGGCATAAGCTCCGGCGCGTAGTCCTCGACGATCTTATACACGCTGGCCTGCGACTGGCTGAACGTGAACAGCGGATACTCGTCCATCAGGTTCAGTATCGTGCGGAACGTCGCCAGGGTCGCCGCGACGGTTTCCTCCCAGCCCCACATCCAGTTCATGTCGATGTGCGCGTGGGACGCGAAAAGCACCTCGTACTCCTTCGCCTCGCGCTCGAGCGGAAGCAGTTCGCGCTCGGCCTCGCTCGCGGCCTGGCGGGTGATTGCGCCCTGTTCGGCCTGCGATTTCTCGAGGATGGATAAGGCTCTTTCGATCAGGCGATCGTGCCTGCCCGCTCCGTCCGCGCTGAGCTTCAGCGCGAAATCCGTCTGCGACAGCGCGCGGGTGATATACGGGAGCACGGTCGTCACGTAATACTGCTCCTCGGGGATCGGGCCCATCGTGTACTCGAAGCGTTTCTTTTCCCGGTTGCCGGGCACGCCTGTCTTGAGCGCGTGGAAGCGCTCCAGCAGGGTGGGGGATGATGGCATAGCGGGTACCTCCATTAATAATGGTATCTTGCGCGCGCGTGCGCGGCGTTTGGATCGTTACCGTTAATAATACCGCGCCGCGCGCGGCTGTCAAGCGCGCGTTGTTTGACAGCAACAACCGGATACTGTAAAATCCATGTAGCGGCACATCCTAAGCGGCGCGCGGCGTGGCGCGCCGATAAACCGCGCTTGGCCCGGCGGGTTAAGCAATCCGGTACGAACAGGAGCGGTCGTCCATGAAACATGCGGCCAGGGCACTCGCGGCCGCCGCCGCGCTCATATGCGCCATGCATGCTGGCTCGGCGTTTGCGGCGGATACCATAAAGGAATACAATAGAAATAAAGTTCTCGTCCGCGAGGCGTGGACGGACGACGCCGGCAATCCCGCCATGAACGCCGACGGGTTCAGTTACTATACCGTCAAGCTCAACGGCAGGGATAAGCCCGTCGAGATCGCGTATTTCGACACGGAGGGCGTTGCGGTATCCCCGCCCGGCCTGTACGCGATGAAGCGGATCGAGTACGACTCCAGATCCCGCGTGGCGAAAGAGGCGTATTACGGCGCGGACGGCGAGTTGATGATGATCCAGGACGGCTACGCGTATGTGGATTACGTCCGCGATCTGGGCGACGTGATACTCAGCGCGAGGTATTATAACGATCTGGGCGATCCTGTCGCGGTTCCCAAACTGGGTTACGCCGCGCTGATTCAGACATACGCCGACCGCACGCATCTAACCAGCCGCGAGTTTCGGGACGAGCGAGGCGATCTGACGCTGGGGCAGGACGGTTTCGCGCGCGTGGAGATCAAGTATAGAAACCTAGGCAGGGATCAGATAGATACAGAGCGGTTCTTCGGAACCGACGGACAGCCGATAGCGCTGGAAGGCGGTTACTCCGCGATAGCGTATACATATGAGGGGGGAACGCTTCGCCGCACGAGCTGGCTGGACGCGGACGGCGAACCCGCGCTCAACGCCGACGGATACTCCTTCAAGGTGCAATACTGGAAAAGCTCCAACTCTAGCCTACTGGAGCGGGAGTCGTATTTCGGCATAGACGGCTCGCCCGTGTTAAGCGCGCGGGGTTATCATGAGGTAAACTACGTTTACTCCGGCAGGAACCTTAGCGGCGAACGCTATACGGACGAGTCCGGCAACCCGGTCGTCCCATACGATAAGAAGGCCGCCGAGATACATTACGAGTATGACAAGGCCGGATGGATCGTCCGGGAGTCGTACATCGGCGCGAGCGGGTACCCCGAACCGACCGCGCGGGGTTATTCAGATATAGCGATAACGAACGACGCGGCGGGCAACAGGATCGTCGAGGAATATCTAGGCCTGGACGGACTGCCCGTATTAACGACCGATGGATACGCGAAGGTCGAGCGGACATTCGACTCGAACAGCCGCGTGTCCGGCGAGTCGTACTACGGCGCGGACGGCGGGATCGCGCTGTCCGCCGGAGGCTACGCGTCGCTTACGCGGCGGTACGACTCCTCCGGACGCGTCATAGAGGAAGCGTATTATAACGCGGAAGGCTTGCCGGGCGCGCTGAACGGATGCGCCAGGGCGGCGCGGGTATACGACGCGCGCGGCAACATGATAGAGGAACGCTACCTGAACGCGAACGGCGAGCCGATCGTATTGCCTGAAGGATACTCGATACTGCGCCGCGCGTACACGGGATCATACGCGACGGAGGAATCATACTTTGACGCGGACGGACAGCCCGTAACCATAGACGGCGGCTACGCGATGAAGCGGATACGGTACGGAGCGGGGGGCAGACCCGCCGCGGAGACGTATTTCGACGCGCAGTCGCGTCCAGCCTCGTCGAAGGCTGGTTACGCCGGGGTATCGTGGGAGTATGACGCGAAGGGGAGGATATCGAGGGAGACGTATCTCGACGCGGGCGGCGAGCCTGCGATGCTTGCCGCCGGGTACGCGGGCAAGTCGCTCGAGTATGATCCGGCTGGGAACATCTCCAGCGAGTCGTTCCTTGACGCGGCGGGCAATCTAACCATGACGAGGATGGGCTACGCGATACTCGACCGCGCCTATGACGCGCTCAGACGCGTGGAGAGCGAGAGCTACCTTACCGACGAGTACGCCCCAGCCGCGCTGGAGGCTGGATACGCCGCGTTCACGCTGCTGTACGACGAGGCCGGGGACGCGGTTCAGGCGACGTATCTGGACGAGTCCATGCGCCCCGCGATGACCGCCGGAGGATACGCGTATATCAGGCGGCGCTATGACGATCAGCATAGGCTTACGGGCGAGGGGTACCTTGACGAAGCGGGGCAGCCAGCCGCCGTGGACGGATACACCGCCAAACTGATGGAGTACGACGGCGAGGGGCGCGTAGTGCAGGAGATATACTACGGCGCGGATTCCAAGCGCACGGCGAACGCCAAGGGATACACGATACTGCGCCGCGAGTATCAGGGCGAGAACATGACGAAGGAGAGTTATTTCGACGCGAACGGGCAGCCCGTCGTGAACGCGGACGGATACGCCAGCCTGGTCAACGGATATGACGAGGCGGGGAACGCGTCGCGCACCGATTACTACGACGCGGACGGCGCGCGAGCCGTTCTGCCGGATCGTTATTCATCGATACTGCGCGAGTTTGACGCGGGCGGGAACGTCGTCTACGAGGCTTATCTGGACGATGGCGGCAGGCTTATCGCGATACCCGCCGGATACGCGGCTGTGCGCAGGACGTATACGCATCTGGGGATGGCGGCGACCGAGTCCTATATAGACGAATCCGGATCGCCGCGCACGATGCCCGGCGGATACACCGCAGTGGCGCGCGAGTATGATTTCGCGGGGAACGTCTCGCGCGAGAGATACCTGGACGGAGCCGGCGAGCCTGTCGCCGTAGCGGGCGGATACGCGATACTGGATCGCGAGTACGACGCGGCTGGGCGCGCCGTCCGCGAGGTGTACCGGGACGCTGAAGGCGAGGCGTTCACATTGTCCGGCGGATACGCGCAGCTGCGCCGCGAGTATGACGCGGCGGGCAACGTCACTCTGGAGAGTTATTTCGCGGAAGATGGACAGCCCATCATCGCGCGGGAGGGTTACGCGCAGATATACCGCGCCTACGACGCGGAAGGGCGGCCCTTGCTGACCGCGTACCGGGACGAGTACGGCGAACCGCTCGCGCAGAGCGACGGAAGGTGCGCGGTGCTGTACGAGTACAACTCGCTGGGCAGGATCCGCATGGAGACCTACTTTGACGAATCAATGCAGATTATGGCTATAGAGGGCGGCTACGCCTCGCGCGAGCTGCTCTATGACGCGGCGGGGAACAACATCCGCGAGATCTATTACGACGCGGCGGGAGCGCGCGCGGTCGCCGTCATAGGCTGTTCGATGGTCAACCGATACTTTGACGACAAGGGCAGGGTAGTGGCGATCGGTTATTTCGGCGCGGACGACAAGCCGGTCATGCTGGACGAGGGATACGCGGGGCTTACTCGCGCTTACGACGCGCAGGGGAACGTAGCTGAGGAACATTATTACGACGCGGAATCCAACGAGGTGGAGATAGTATGACGGGGGATGGAGCGGCGGGGCGATCCAGTCGCGAGTTATTTCGGCGGGTCATGGCGTTCGAGCCTGTGGAGCGGATACCCGCGCTGGAGTGGGCGACATGGTGGGATAAGACGCTGGCGAATTGGGAGGCTCAAGGGCTGGTAATCCCCGAAGAGCCTCCCCTGGGACGGGGCGAGGCGCTGCAGAGGCAATTCGGGCTGGACGTGCACGCGCAGTACTGGGTACCCGCGCACACCGGCGCGACTCCGCGCGCGCCGAGCCACGGCGCGCCGATCATATATGATGAAGCGGGATACGAAGCGATACTGCCCACGCTCTATCCGCGCGGCGCGCTGAACGCGCAGAGGCTGGAGGCTCTGCGTTACGCGCGGGAGCGCGGGGATATCACCTGGTTTACGGTGGATGGATTCTTTTGGTGGCCTCGCACGCTGCTGGGGATCGAGCGCCATCTATTCTCGTTCTATGACCAGCCGGAGTTGTACCACCGCATATGCTCCGATCTAGCCGATTACCATTTGCATGTGATCGAGAGCCTATGCGAATCGGGCGCGCCCGACTTCATGACGTTTGGCGAAGACATGAGCTACAACAACGGGCCGATGCTCTCGCGGGATATGTTCGACGAGTTCATGCTGCCCTATTATCGACGGGTGATACCGGAGCTGAAGCGGCGCGGTATCCGCGTGCTGATCGACTCCGACGGCGATATCACCCGCGCCCTGCCGTGGTTCGAGCGCGCGGGCATAGAGGGGATACTGCCGCTGGAGCGGCAGGCGGGGGTTGATCTGCTGAAACTGCGCGAGACGCACCCCCGATTCCTGTTCATCGGGCACTTTGACAAGATGGTTATGCCCCTGGGCAAAGAGGCGATGCGCGCGGAGTTCGAGCGGCTGCTGCCCGTCATGAGGCAGGGAGGGTTCCTGCCCAGCGTGGATCATCAGACCCCGCCCGGGGTGACGCTGGATCAATACCGCGCGTATGTGGAACTGCTCAAGGAATATTGTGGGAAGGCGGCGCTCTCATGAAGAAGATACCGTTGAATCTAAACTGGACGCGCAGGATCACATCCTCCGGAGGCGACGGCGTCCCGGTCGATCTCCCGGATGATTTCATACTGAATCTGCAGCGAACGCCGGACGCTGTTTCCGGCGCGGCGAGCGGGTTCTTCCCGGGCGGATCGGCGTTATATACGAAAAACATAGACGTTCCTCTTGAATGGTCGGGTCGGTCAGCGCTGCTGGATATCGACGGCGCGTATATGAACGCGGAGGTGAAACTCAACGGGCAATCGCTGGGCGTGCACCCATACGGTTACACGCCGTGGCAGATCGACGTGACGGACGCGCTTATCCACGGCGAGGCCAACGAGTTGGAGATCGCGACGCGATGCGTTCAACCCAACTCGCGGTGGTATTCGGGCGGCGGGCTGTATAGGGAGGTTGGGCTCTGGCTGGGCGGTCCGGTGCATATCAAGCCGTGGGATGTATTCGTAAGCACGGCGGGCGCGTCCGAGCGGACGGCGACCGCGCGCGTCAGCGCGTATATCACCAACGCGCTAAGCGAGCCTCTGCGCGCGAAGGCGCGCGCGACCGTCGGCGATCAATTCGTCGAGAAATATATAGACCTGCCGCCCGCGTCTCGCCAGATCGCGGACTTTGACGTAACGATCAGCAATCCCAAGCTATGGTCGGCGGAGTCGCCGAACCTTGTCGATTTAATCGTAAGCGTCGAGACGGATCAGGGCGGCGACGAGCACCGCGCGCGCGTTGGCATAAGAAACATAGAGATAGACGCGAAGCGCGGCATGCGCGTCAACGGCGTTCCGGTGAAACTGCGCGGCGGGTGTATCCATCATGACAACGCGCTGCTGGGGGCTGCGGCATATCCGCGCGCGGAGGAGCGCAAGATACAACTGCTGAAGGAGCAGGGTTACAACGCGATACGCTGCGCGCACAACCCGCCGTCGTCAGCCTTGCTGGACGCGTGCGACGCTCTGGGGATGTATGTGCTGGACGAGACGTTCGACTGCTGGGTTCTGGGCAAGAACGACCAGGATTATCATCTATACTTCCGCGACTGGTGGAAGAGGGACACGGAGGCGATGGTACTGCGCGACCGCAATCACCCCTGCGTATTCTGCTGGTCGATCGGCAACGAGGTGATCGAGTTGGGCGGCGTGAGCGACGGTTCCGAGTGGGCGGATAAGCAGGCGCGGGTTATCCGTTCGCTGGATCCGACGCGTCCGGTGACCGCCGCGTTTTTCGCGTGGATCCGCTCCGCGCGCGCGAAGGGCGAGCCGTCGCGGACCTCTGGCAGCCGCCCCGACCTAGGATTTGATATGGATAGGATGCTCAACGATCCCAGCGTATCGGCCGAAGAGATCCACGCGTTCATGCTGAGCCGGCAGGATATGTCGATGATGGACGGTGTCGTTGACGGCGAGGACGTATTCGCGCGGATATCCAGCGCGAGCGCGGACGCTCTCGACGCGGCGGGTTACAATTATCTATACAAGCGTTACGCCCTCGACGCGAAGCGGTTCCCCGACCGCGTAATCATCGCGACCGAGACGCACGCCAGCAACACATACGACTACTACCGCGCGATGATGGATAATCCCAACGTGATCGGCGACTTCATCTGGACGGCATACGACAATCTGGGGGAGGCCGGGGCGGGGCGCGTGATGCGCGGCGTAAAGGATCTCAAGGAAGGGATGCTGGGGCCGTGGCCGTGGCTGAGCTGTTTCCAAGGCGATCTGGATCTGGACGGCAACCGCCGCCCGCAGTCGTATTATCGCGGGATAATGTGGGGCATGGACGATGGGATACATCTGTTCGTAAAACCTCCGGAGCACGTTGGCGCAACGGATTACGGGCTAGGCTGGCAGTGGGACGACGTATGCCAGAGCTGGACATGGCCTGAGTGGATCGGCAAGCCGATAGACGTACAAGCCTACGCGGACTGCGACGAGGTAGAGTTTATCCTAAACGGCAAGAGCGTTGGCACATCGAAACCCGACAAACTGAAGGCGTACGCTTCGCTGGAGTATCAACCCGGCGCGCTGGAGGCAGTGGCGCGTCGCGGCGGCAAGATAGTCGCCAGAACGGTATTGCGCACAGCCGGAGCGCCCGCGAGGATAGAGCTTACGGCGGACAGAGCGAATATTGACGCGGACGGCATGGATCTATGCTTTATAAAGGCGCGGCTGACGGACTCGGACGGCGCGACCGTGCCGACCGACGCCGTCGAGCTATCCGTGCGGGTGGAGGGCGGCGCGCTTGCCGGGTTTGGATCGGGCAATCCGCGCACCGATGAAAATTACGGCACGGGTAAACGCCGGGTATGGAACGGGCAAGCGTTGATAGCGGTTCGCGCGCCGTCCGCCGCAGGGGAGATTACCGTGACCGTATCGGGAGCGGGACTGCCCCGCGCCGCGCTTAACATAATCACATCCCCGCGCGAGCCAGCGCGCTGCTGACGAAACCCACCAGCTTTAATCCCGTCGGGATATATTGATCGGCTCCGGGCAGTATCCGTCCTACCGGCGTTACCGCGTCGGTAGGCGGGCCTGGAGGGCCGAGCCTGGGCGGGATTAATTTTATCGTGTATTCCGCGCCGTCCAGATATACGCTGTACATACCAGCGGCGGGGATCGCGAGCCGATCGGACACGCTTAACACGCCCGAGCCGCCGACATATCCCTGCAGCGCATAATACCTGCCCAGCAATTCCTGCGCGAGAGCCATATCGCCCTGCATGATCGCCGTTCTGATGCGGCTGGACGACACCGCGCCGCCGTGCATGACGAGCGCGGGTATGACGTGCGCGCGGAAGCCCAGCCTCTCTCCCGCCTTAATGAGCGTGTTCGGATTGCCAGCGCCGCCGCGCCCGAACGTATTGCTGAACCCGACGAACCAATCCGACGGACGGTATCGCAGAGCCAGGGATTCGATCAGCGCGTCCGGCGCGACGGCGGCTAGGCTCTCGTTGAAATCGTAGAGAACGCACTCGTCCACGCCCAGCGAGGTAAGCGCGGCTAATTTGCATGGCAGCGTGGTTAGAGCGCGCGGCGCGCGGTCGGGGGAGAGCGTTTCGAGAGGGTTTTTGCGAAAGGTCATGACGACGAGCGGCAAGCCGCGCAGACGCGCGGTATGTTTCGCGCGGTTGATAAGGCGCGCGTGCCCGGAGTGCACGCCGTCGAACGTGCCCAGAGTGAACACGCAGCCGTGACGGCGCGGGTTCGGTAAGCGATCCAGTTGTGCCAGCGACTCGATGGTAAGGCGCACCTAAAACCTCCGATGTTATGAGATCGCGGGGGAAGGGATTTCTATGTCGCGCCATGGAAGAACGGATTTCATTATTGCATCATACGCCACTCCCGGGGCGTTCCTCGATGGCGCTACAATTGGAGTCGTGCTTCCCCGAATCAACGGAGCGGGTTATCACCCTGTGAGTGTCACCTCAAGCGACAGAGAGGGTCGCACTTCCCCAAACTCGCCAGGTTAACCGGTTACCCCTCCACGAACAGCGCGACAGTCTCGACCGATGTGGTCCAGCAGAACTGATCGATTGGCGAGGCTTCCGCAAGCCGATACCCCAGCCCGGCGAGTATTGCCGCGTCGCGCGCTAGCGTAGCCGGATCGCACGATACATATACCATCCGCGACGGCCTCGACATTGCAGCCGATTCCAACACCGCGCGATCGCAGCCCTTGCGCGGCGGATCCATCACGATTACATCGAACCCGCCTCGTTCGCGCGCGAGCCTGGGCGTTAATACAGCAGCGTCGCCGCACTCGAACCTAACTCCAGGCATGCCGTTCGCGATAGCGTTGCGCCTCGCGTCGCCGACCGCGTCCGGCAGAAGCTCGATCCCGACCGCGTCGAATCCCGCCTTCGCGAGCGCTAGCGTCAGCGTGCCCGCGCCGCAGTATATATCCGCCGCGCTTGACCCGTTCGCGTAGCCGGCGTATTCAAGCGCCTTTTCCGCGAGACGCTCCGCCTGCGCCGTGTTCACCTGAAAGAACGATCGCGGCGATAAATCGTAAACCAGCGCGCCAACGGATAACTCAAGCCTCTCCGTCAGCGACCGCGCGCCCCACAACTCGCGGCACTCCGATCCAAACACAGCGTTCCCGCGCGAGGGATGAGGCGATACCGCCACACCGCAAAGCCCCGGCTCCGCTTCACGCAATCGCTTCACCAACTCGTCCGCGTGAGGAGGCCGCGCGTCCGTGCCGCGCAGAACCACGGTCAACATCGACGAACCGTCGCGGTTAACGCGCGATACCAGCCGCCGAACCAGCCCGCTATGCGAAGCCTCGTCATACGGCTCGATCCGGCGCGCCGTCATCCAATCCCGCGCCGCGTCCATCAGGCGGTTGGTCTCGGGTTTCTGAAGCATACAGCCGCCGGGCGCGTCGATAACTTCATGACTGCGCGGCGCGTAACATCCTATCGACGGACGATCAGCCGTCCCAGCCACTGGAAACGCGCCTTTATTGCGGTAACGCCAAGGATCGTCCATGCCCAGAGCGGGCTTCACCAGCGTCTTGATCCCGCCGATCCGCTCCAAACAATCGCGAACCGTTCCCGTCTTCCAGTCAAGCGACGCGTGGTAAGCGAGATGCTGAGCGGCGCATCCCCCGCACCTAGCGTAATACGGGCATGGCGGAACCACCCTCAAATCCGACGGCTCCACTATCTCCATCACGCGCGCGACGCAGCTTCGCGCTCCGGGCTTTATCACCCGCGCCCGCACCCGTTCGCCAGGCAGCGCGCCGACGACGAACCACACGAATCCATCGCGGCGCGCCACTCCCTGCGCCTCGCCGTTCAGACGCTCGACGATCAGTTCCGCCTCGTCGTTGCGCGCGGGCACGCTCATCCGATACTATTCGCCCGTGATAGCGGCGGTTTTGTTCGGACTGCTCCTGCCCTCCAGATCGGGAGGCCGTCGCTCGATCGCCGCCAGCGCGATTTCCACGTCCTCGCGAACCTCGTCGGGCGTGAACGCGCCGCACGTAACCATATCCCTATCGCGTATCGTCGAGAACGAGAACGTCAGCCCAACGAACGGACTGCACCGCCCCGCCGCCATCGGCTTGATGGTCATGACGGGTTTCTTCGCGTTATGGATGATCTTGTGCACGCTCTCTATCTCCACCTGCATCAAGAAACCCATACAGTTGTATATCTGTATATACGTCTCCACGTCGTAACCGTTTTGATCCGAGTAGACGATCAGCTCCGGCATGTGCGCGGATAGGCCGGGGATCAATCCATGCTGGCGGATCATATCGGTGTAATCGGGCAGACGGTCGATCGTGCCGCGCAGTTTGGATACCAACTGCTCGACCGACGAGTGGTGGATCAGGCAGAACGTACAGCCTAGAGAGCGGCTCTTATCCAGCGTCTCGTTGACGGAGCGGCGCGCCTGGGCGCTGTCGCTCACGTCCAATATAGGCGTGTCGATCAAAGTGATCTTCCTGCCCGTATGATCCTGCGCGATCCTCACCCCGTCCATGAGTATATCCGTCTCGTGGGAGGATATGGGAGCCATCAGCGCGTCGATTCCGTATTCGAGATACGTCTCCAGCAGCGCGGCGACCTTCTCCCCGCTGCTGTGCCGTCCGCGTATCATAGCGTCCGCGGACGAGGTGGTGTGGCTGTAACCCAGTATCCAGTTGCTGCCCATCAGCATGCGCGACAGGGATACCCCGCCGACCGTGGTGCGCGGGAACGGCATAACAGCGCCTCCTTATAGATCGGGATACAGCGGGAACCGCTCCAGCATCTTGAGCGTCTCCGCGCGGACAGGCTCGACCGCGTCCTCGCCCTCGCGGATGATCCGCGCGATAGCGGCGGCGAGAAAGCCCATCTCCGCCCCGCCCATGCCGCGCGCGGTGACCGCCGCGGAGCCTACGCGGATACCGCTGGTTATCATAGGCGAGAGGGTTTCAAAGGGCACGGTGTTCTTGTTGACCGTGATGTTCGCGCGACCCAGCCGCGCCTCCAGTTCCTTCCCCGTGACCCCGGTTCCGGAAAGATTCAGCAGCAGCAGGTGGTTGTCCGTGCCGCCGGAGACCATGCTTACCCCGTGCTCGCGAAAGCCGTTCTCCAATGCCTTCGCGTTATCGACGACGCGGCGCTGGTACTCCTTGAACGAGGGCTGAAGCGCCTCGCCCAGGCACGCGGCCTTGCCCGCGATAACGTGCATCAGCGGCCCGCCCTGTATGCCGGGGAACACGGCCTTGTCGATGGCTTTGGCGTATTTCTTTTTGCACAGTATCATGCCGCCGCGCGGGCCGCGCAGCGTCTTGTGCGTGGTGGTGGTCACGATATCCGCGAACGGGATCGGGGACGGATGCAGTCCGGCGGCGATCAATCCCGCGATATGGGCTATATCGACCATCAGCAGCGCGCCGCAGGCCTTCGCGGCGGCGGCTATCCGCTCGAAGTCTATCGCGCGCGGGTACGCGCTGGCTCCCGCGACGATCATCTTTGGTTTGCGCTCCATCGCCAGAGCCGCCAGAGCGTCGTAGTCGATCCTCTCGTCGGACGCGGACACCCCGTATGGTACGATGTTGAAATACCTGCCGGATATATTGACCGGACTGCCGTGCGTCAGATGCCCGCCGTGCGCGAGGTTCATGCCCATGATCGTATCGCCGGGATCGAGCAGCGCGAAATACGCGGCGGTGTTAGCTTGCGCGCCGGAGTGCGGCTGGACGTTCGCGTGATCCGCGCCGAACAGCTCCACCGCGCGCTCGCGCGCGAGATTCTCCGCGATATCGACCGACTCGCACCCGCCGTAGTATCGTTTCCCGGGATAACCCTCCGCGTACTTATTCGTCAGCGGCGAGCCGACGGCCTCCATCACGGCCTCGGACACGAAGTTTTCGGACGCGATCAGTTCCACGTGTTCGCGCTGGCGTTTCAGTTCCGCGTCTAGCGCCGCTGCGAGCGCCGGGTCATTTGCGCGGATTGCGTTCCATCCCATCGGCTCACCTCTTTATCAATCGAGTATTATACAGGCGTAGAACACCAGATCCTCGCCGCCGTCATTCTCGACCGCGTGCGAGTGTCCGGAAGGCGTGCTCATTACGTATCCTGGCTTAACCTTTATAGGGATATCGTCGTCCATCACCGTACCCGTGCCGGACACGAACGTATATAGTTCCGTCTCGCCCTCGTGGGTGTGGCGGCCTATAGAGCATCCGGGCTCAAGGGTGAGTTTCGCGAACACGCGGCAGTTTTTCGGAAAAGCGCCGGGGATCAGTTCCTCATAGCGCACGGTTCCGTTACCGCCGCGCATCCGCTCGCGATCCTCGCGCCTGTAGTCCAACGGAGTGAATATCATTTACAATCCCTCCTCGACGTATATAACGTTCTCTATCGCGGCGAGGCTCTCGTCGATCTCGCTGAGCGCGGCGCGGACGTCGCTCTCCCGCGCGATATGCGTGACGAACAGCAGCGGCGCGCGTCCGTTGCCCACCGTCTGCCGCAGTGACGCGATGCTCACGCCGTGCCGACCCAGTATGCCGGCGATAGCGCCCAGCACGCCCGGCCTATCGACCGCCAGCATGCGGATGAAGTAGCGGCTCTCCCAGTCCGTTTCCATAACTACCTTGCCCGTCATCCGGTACGCGTCGCCGCCGCCCACGCATCCTTCGCGCACCGCCGCGATCATATCGGATACCACCGCGCTGGCAGTCGGCGCGTCGCCCGCTCCGCGTCCGTACAGCATAAGCTCGCCGCACGCGTGCCCGTACAGATACACGGCGTTAAGCGAGCCGTTCACGGACGCCAGCGGATGCGACAGCGGCACGAACGTCGGATGCACGCGCGCCTGAACCCTATCCCCGTCGCGTTTGGCGACGGCCAGCAGTTTCAGCGCGTAGCCCAGTTCGCGGCCATACGCCACGTCCACCGGCGTGATAGTCGTGATCCCGCGCCGGAACAGTCCTTCCAGCGGCACGTGCGCGCGGAACGCCAGCGTCGATAGTATGGATAGTTTACACGCGGCGTCGCCGCCCTCCACGTCGGCGGTCGGATCAGGCTCCGCGAGTCCCAGCCTCTGCGCCTCGTAAAGCGCGTCGGCGTAGGACACGCCGCGCGACCCAGTCGCGCCGGACGCGGAGCCTTGCCCGGCGAACGGCGCGCTCATCTTAGAGAGGATGTAGTTGGTCGTGCCGTTGATGATCCCGTACAGCCGCTCGACGCGGTTGGCCTGGAGCGAGTCGGTGATCGTGCGTATCACCGGGATCGCGCCGCACACCCCCGGTTCGAAGTACAGGCATGATCCCGTCGCGCGCGCGGTCTCCAGCAGTTCCTGCCAGTGGGTGGCAAGGGCGAGCTTGTTCGCGGTGACGACGGATTTGCCGCTCGTCAGCGCGCGCCTTATATACTCCGCGGCGGGCTGTTCGCCGCCCAGAGCCTCGACCACCAGCTCGATATCCGGATCGTCGAGCACGTCGTCCGCGCTGGCGGTGAGCACGGACGGGGGCGCGGACACGTCGCGGCGTTTGAGCGTATCGCGCACCAGCGCTTTCTTGACGCGGAAGCGCACGCCTTCGCGCGCCGCGATTTCTTCGCCCATCTCGTCCAGCAGCCGCCAGACCCCCGCGCCGATGTTGCCCAGTCCCAGGAACCCCGTGGTAATTGTTCGGATCGCGTCCATCACACCATCCCTAATACGTTGCGTTCATACAGGAGCCGCAGTCCTTTGAGCGTGAGCAGTCCGTCCAGCGTGTCGATGGCCTTGGATTCGGACGCTATCAGCGTAGCCAGGCCGCCGGTGGCGACGACGCGCGCCTTGCGTCCCAGCTCGTCCTGAATCTTCCTTATGATATAGTTGATCTGCCCGACGAATCCATATACCAATCCGGACTGGATATTCGCGATCGTGTTGCCGCCGATGACGCGGTCGGGCCTAGCCAGCTCGACGCGCGGGAGTTTAGCCGCGCCGCTGACCAGCGCCTCCGCCGCGAGTTTTATGCCGGGCGCGATCGCGCCGCCCAGGAACTCGCCGTCTTCGCTGATAACGCCGAACGTCGTAGCCGTGCCGAAGTCGATGGTGACGCACGGCCCGCCGTAGATGAAGTACGCGGCGACGGCGTTCGCGATGCGGTCGGTGCCCAATTCGAATGGGTTGTCGTAGCGGATCGTTACGCCCAGGTTCATGTTCGCGGACACCTGCACCGGCTCCAGCCCGAAGTACATGACCACCATGTGCTCGATCGTGAAGTTGACCGGCGGCACCACCGAGGAGAATATAACGCCGTCTATATCGGACGCGCGCAGGCCTTTATGGGCGAACAGGTTCTGGAGCAGTATGCCCAGCTCGTCGCTGGTGGATGTGCGGCTGGTGGAGACGCGCCAGTAAGCCGCCAGCTCCGAGCCGTTGAACACCGCCGTCTTGATGTTGGTGTTGCCCACGTCCATAGTCAGTATCACGCGCGGGGCCTCTTTCTGTCGGCGTCGATCCTGTCCTTCAGCGATTCGATGATCGACTGCGTGGGATCCAGGCGGCGAAGCCCCGCGCGCTGCAGCGCGGCGACTACGGCGGGGACGATGACAGCCGCGACCAGCGCCTCCGGCAGGCCGTTGGTCAGCATGACAACGCCGATGGGTTTACCCAGCGCGTCGCCGTAGAACAGGGTGATAAGAGGCAGCACAAGCAGCGTGTTAGTCGCCGAGCCGCAGAACGCGCCGATTCCCATAGCGGCGGCCTCGCCCAGCGCGCCGCGCCGCGTCAGAGAGCCGAGCGCGCGCAGCACGATCCACGCGACAACGGGGATCAGCACGCGCGGTATCACCGACACCAGCGGGTTGGAGAACACATATAGCGACACGCCGAACAGCGCGCGCAGCAGACTGGTCAGCCCGAACGCGAATCCCAGCAGCATCCCTATCGGCAAACCCTCGACCATCATACCAACGAGCACGGGAATGCACATAGTGGTAGGATTGGCGGGGGGGATGGGGATGTATCCGATCGGCGTGAATACGAATAAAAGCAGTACCGCCAGCAGCATCCCGGTAACGGCGATAGTGCGCGTGCGGTTGGGCGCGGTCAATCGTGCCATGCGCTCTCAATCCTCCAGATTGTTTGTTGTATGATCAGCCGGCCTGATAATGATCGATACATTATAAACGCTCCGGGCGCGTTTGTCAAAGACTGCCCGGACGGGGTTTCGCGCTGGACAAGACGCGCGCCAGGGGGTATTATTTGGGAAAGAACCGTCCAAATCAAGAGGTGATCAATATGGCGGACTTTGCGCAAGCCAGCCTGGACGCTCTGCTAAAGCCGGAAGGCTTCCGGTGCGAGTGCGGGCGGACGCATCAAACCGATCTGCGTTTCCTAAGAATAGGTTCCGGCGCGATAAACGCTCTCCCGGACGCTCTAGCCGCGATAGGCGGATCAAGGCCGTTCGTCGTATGCGACGCGAACACATACGAGGCCGCGGGTAAGCGCGCAACCGGGATACTGGACGCGGCGCGAACGCCGTACAGCCTGTACGTATTCCCGCCCCAGCGGCAGAAGATGGAGCCGGACGAACGCGCGATGGGCGCGCTTGCGATGGCTTATGATCCGGATTGCGATACCGTGCTGGCGGTCGGCAGCGGGGTGGTCAACGACTGCTGCAAGGTGCTGGCGAGAGCGGCGGGCGTGCCGTCGATGGTCGTGGGCACGGCTCCGTCGATGGACGGATACGCGTCCGACTCCTCCGCGATGATCCGCGACAGGCTGAAGGTGACGCTGTATAACGCGTGCCCGCGCGCCGTCATATGCGATACGGATATCATGTCCGCCGCGCCGATGGAGATGCTGCGGGCGGGACTGGGCGATATGATCGCGAAGTATACCGCCTTGTTCGAGTGGCGCGTATCGCGCATCGTGACCGGGGAGTATTACTGCGAGAATATCGCGCGGCTGATGCGCCGTTCGCTGAAGCGGTGCGTAGACGCGGCGGAGGGATTGGTAAAACGGGATCCGCGCGCGGTGGAGGCCGTCGCGGAGGGGCTGGTGCTGTCCGGGGTCGCGATGAGTTTCGCAAAAACCTCGCGTCCAGCGTCCGGGCTGGAGCATTACTTCTCGCACATGTGGGAGATGATGGCGCTGGAGCGCGGCGAGCCGTCCGATCTGCACGGGATACAGTGCGGGGTGGGCACGGCGCTGACGCTGAAATTGATCGAGCGTCTGCGCGGGATAACGCCGGACAAGCGATACGCCGACGCGGTGGCGGAGTCGTTCGACGCGGGGGCGTGGCGCGAGCGCATGCGCGGGATATTCGCGCGCGCGTCGGACACGATAATCGAGATGGAACGCGACGTCGGCCATCAGAACGATCCGGAACGCCACGCGCTGCGAAGCGCGCGCATCGTTGAGAACTGGCCCGCGATACTCGCGATCATGGACGAGGAACTGCCCCGCGCGGACGATATAACCGCGATGCTTCGGCGGCTGGGCATGCCCGCCACGCCGGAGGATCTGGGGATAAGCGCGGAGGATACGCGCGGCGCTTACATAGGCTCGCGCGTCATCCGCGATAAATACCTGACCTGCACGCTGGCCTGGGATCTGGGTTACGAGCGGCTGTTTGAGGATCTCGCGGCGGAATACGCTAAATAGCTCAAGGAGGCGGCGGCAATGGCGGCGCTTACATCACATGAACGGTTCAGGCGCATGTACGAGCATCGGGAAGCGGATCGCGTGCCGATACTGGATTCGCCGTGGAAAGAGACCGTGGACCGCTGGGTATCCGAAGGCATGCCCTCGCGCGATTACGTGGAGTGCTTCGGTCTGGATCTCACGGCTGATATACCGATCGACAACAGCCCGCGATACCCGGCGAAGGTGCTGGAGGAAACGGACGAGTACCGTATATCCACCACGCCGTGGGGCGTGACGCTGCGCAACTGGACGAAACATGGATCGACCCCGGAGTTTCTGGACTTCACCGTAACATCCCCGTCCGCGTGGCGCGATGCGAAGGAGCGGATGCTGCGGGGCGAGGATCGCGTGGACTGGGCGCGCCTTAAGAAGGATTACCGCCGCTGGCGCGAGGAAGGCCGCTGGCTGCGCGCGGGGCTGTGGTTCGGGTTTGACGTGACGCACTCCTGGATGTCCGGCACAACCCGGATACTGATGGCGATGGTCGAGGATCCGCAGTGGTGCCAGGACATGTTCAACACGGAGCTGGACGTGGATATAGCCTGGCTGGATAAACTCTGGGACGCGGGCTACACGTTCGACGAGGTCGAGTGGCCCGACGACATGGGTTACAAGGATCATCAATTCTTCTCGATGGATATGTACCGCGAGTTGCTCAAGCCCGTGCATAAGCGCGCGTGCGACTGGGCGCACGCTCACGGGGTGAAGGTTCATCTGCACTCGTGCGGGAACATCCTGCCGCTGATCCCCGAACTGATAGAGATAGGGATCGACGGGCTGAATCCGCTGGAGGTCAAGGCCGGGATGGATCCCCTCGCGCTCAAGCGCCGGTACGGCGACAAGCTGCTGTTCCACGGCGGCATAAACGCGGTGCTGTGGGATAAACCCGACCAGATTATCGCGGAGATAGAGCGCGTCGTGCCGGAGATGAAGCGCGGCGGCGGGTATATCTTCGCGTCGGATCACTCGATACCGGAGAACGTCAGCCTGGGCGATTTCACCGCTATCATAGAGGCGGCTAAGAAAGCGGGGACGTACTGATGCTCTCGCTCGAACAACGATTGAGGATGCTGTCCAGCCCGGCGGGCGCGGTCGATATGGTACTAGACACCGACGCGTATAACGAGATAGACGATCAGTTCGCGATATCATACGCGCTGAAGTCCGACAGGCTGAACCTGCGCGCGCTGTACGCCGCGCCGTTCCACAACCTCCGCTCGAGCGGACCGGGCGACGGGATGGAGAAAAGCTATGCGGAGATAATGAAACTGCTCGCGCTGGCGGGGGAGGACACGCCCGCGTTCAAGGGATCGCAGGCGTATCTGCCGGGCGAGGATACCCCGGTCGAGTCCGCCGCCGCGAGGGATCTCGCGCGCCGAGCGATGGACTACGCTCCCGGCAGCCCGCTGTATGTCGTAGCTATCGGCGCGATAACGAACGTTGCGTCCGCGCTGATGATGAATCCCGCTATGGCTGATCGCGTAGTGATAGTATGGCTGGGAGGCCACGCTCTCGACTGGCACGATACAAAGGAATTCAACATGATGCAGGACGTAGCCGCCGCGCGGGTGGTATATGGGAGCGGCGCGCCCGTCGTGATGCTGCCCTGCATGGGGGTGGTAAGCGCGTTCGCGACGACCGGGCCGGAGCTTACTCACTGGTTGAAAGGCAAAACCCCGCTCGCCGATTACCTTGCGCAGCAGACGATAGACGAGGCGAACACATACGCGTCTGGACGCGTCTGGAGCAGGCCGATATGGGATGTTGCGGCGGTGGGCTGGCTGCTCAACGACGGCGGCAAGCTGATGCTCGACAAGCTCATCCCCACCCCCATCCCGGAGTACGACCATCATTACGCGTTCGATCCGCGCAGGCCGCTGTGCGGGTATGTTTACCACATCAACAGGGACGCTCTGCTAGCCGACCTGTTCGCGAAGGTGACGCGATGAACCTGCTGGTGTTCGGCTCGGTCAACATAGACGAGGTATACCATGTCGATCGTTTCGCCCGCGACGGCGAGACGATCGCGTCTTTATCGTACGCGAGGCACGAGGGCGGCAAGGGGCTTAATCAATCCATAGCGCTGGCTAAGGCCGGGCAGGCGGTGCGGTTCGCCGGGGCTGTCGGCGAAGACGGCGCGTACCTGCTGGATTATCTGAACGAGTACGGCGTGGACGCGTCCCGCGCGAGGGTGACGGGCACGCCCACCGGGCGCGCGATCATACAGGTTGACGCGTCGGGGCGCAACTGCATCATACTGTACGCCGGCGCGAACCAAGAGGTAACGCCGGACATGATCGACTCCGCGCTGGAGGGTATGGGCGAGGGCGACGCGATACTGGCGCAGAACGAGATCAGCCGCGTCGATTACGTCATAGAGGCGGCAAGCCGGCGCGGCCTAAGAATATTCTTCAACGCGTCTCCGCTGACGCGGGACATGGACGCTCTTGGGCTGGATCGGGTGAGCGTGTTCCTCGTCAACGAGATCGAGGGGCGCGGGCTTACCGGACGCGACGATCCCGAAGGGATGCTGGACGCGATGCTCGAGAGGTACCCGCGCACGTCGGTATTGCTCACGCTGGGCGACAAGGGCGCGGTATACGCGGACGGATCGCGCAGGGTGAGCCAGGCGGCGATTCCGGTGGAGGCGATCGACTCGACGGGCGCTGGCGATACGTTCACCGGATACTTCCTGCAAGCGGAGTTATCGGGCGAGAGGATCGAGACGGCGTTGAGGCGCGCCGCGCAAGCCGCGTCGATCGCGGTGGGAAGGCCGGGGGCGGGTCGATCCATCCCATACGCGGACGAGGTTGACGAGGCGCTGGCTAGGCTGGACGGGACGCGCTAACCACGTAAAGGTGTTGATAACAACTTTCCGTCGTAGGTATTATAACACGGCGGCGGGGGTTTGTCAATCCAAAAAATGTAAGAATTTTTTGGATCGTGGACGCGGGTGAAAACGGCTGTTTCATAAGCCGCCCGGCGTGGTATTATATAGGAGCGGCGCGAACCATGGAGGCAACGCTCAGCCAGCCGGAGCGGCGGTTTGTTATGCCGCCCGGAGGGTTTGTTAGCGAGAGCGCCGCGTTCAGGCGTTAGACCATTGCGGAAAGAGGGCGCGTTATTATGACAGGATTGAACCGCGCGGCGCGGGTATTGTTTACCATGATCCTAGCCGCCGCCATGCTAAGCGGATGCGCAGCAGCCGGATCCCAGCCGGTCGAAAGGGCGAACGTATTCGCGCTTAAAGGTCCCACGGGCATCGGCATGGTTCAAATGATATCCAATCCCGGCGAACAATGGAGCTTCACTTTGGCGGGATCGCCGGACGAGATCGTAGCCGCGATAGCCAGCGGGTCGGCGGACATAGCCGCCGCGCCGACCAATCTGGCGGCGACTCTATACAACAGGCTGAATGGCGGCGTTGAGATCATCGCGCTGAATACGCTGGGCGTACTGCACATACTCGAGCGCGGCGACAGCGTCCGCTCGGTATCCGATCTGGAGGGCAGGACTATCTACGCGACGGGGCAGGGTGCAACCCCCGAATACGCCGCGCGGTATATACTGGATCGCGCGGGCGTGAACGCATCGCTGGAATTCAAGGGCGAGCACTCGGAACTAGCGGCGCTTGCCGCCGCGGACGAGGTTGATTTGGTTATGCTGCCCGAGCCGTTCGCGACGAGCCTGCAGACGCAGAATCCATCCTGGCGGCGCGCGCTGGACGTGACGGAGCTGTTCGACGAGGCCGTATCTTCAACCAATCATCCGGACGCGGCGCTGTCCATGGGGTGCGTAATCGCGCGAAGGGAGTTTGTCGAGCAGCATCCTCAAGCGGTGGAATCGTTCCTGGAAGCGCATAGGCAGTCGGTGGAGTTTGTGCTGGCTAACCCGGAGGAGGCCGCGAGGCTTACGGAGGAAACGGGGTTGATGCCCAGCGCGGCTGTAGTGCTCAAGGCGCTGCCCGGCACGAACATCACCTTTATCAGCGGGCCGGAACTGCGCGGTCGGGTCGAGCCGTTCTTCCAGATACTGTTCGACGCGAATCCGGCGGCGGTAGGCGGCGCTATGCCGGGCGAAGATTTCTATTATGGATCGAACGGATCAAGCGGGACAAATGGATCAAACGGATCGAATGGATCGAACGGGGATTGAGCGCGCGCGCTCGGTTCTGAACCGGATTGTTCCTTATTGCGCGCCCCTGCTGTTCTGGGGCGCGCTTTGGGTTGCCGCGTACCGCGCGATTGGAAAGGATCTGTTGTTCGCGTCCCCTGCGCAGGTCGCGCGCCAGATAGCGGAGATCGCGGTCAGGCCGGACGCGTGGCGCGCGATAGGGTTATCGATACTGCGGATGCTGGCGGCGTTCACTATCGGGGTTACGGGAGGCTGTTTGATAGCCGCCGCTACGAGCGCGTCACGGTGGGCGGATATACTGCTAAGGCCTGCGTTGACTGCGGTGAGATCGACTCCGGTCGCGTCGTTTATAATACTGGCGCTGGTATGGCTTCGCGGAGCCGTGGCTCCGGTACTCGCCTCGTCGCTGATCGTCCTGCCGATCGTCTGGGCGAACGTGACGGAAGGGGTATCCTCCGCCGATAAGGATTTGCTAGAGATGGCGCGGGTGTTCCGGTTCGGGCGCTGGCGCACGATCCGGCATGTGATACTGCCGAGCCTGCGCGGCACGTTTGTCGCTGCGTGCAACGCGTCGATAGGGTTATGCTGGAAGGCGATGATAGCGGCGGAGGTGCTCAGCGTGCCGCGCGACGCGATGGGCACGCAGCTATACAACGCGAAGGTGTATCTGCGGACGGACTCGCTGTTCGCGTGGACGCTGTTGATCATACTGTTAAGCGCGGCGCTGGAGCGGCTGTTCCTGCGTTTGACGCGGCGGTTCGCGCCGGAGGCTGGGCGGGGATGATTGCGTTTATCGGGGTAAGCAAGCGGTTCGGCGAGAAGATTGTCCTTGATAATTTCAACTGGACGCTGCCGCGCGGCGCTCGCGTATGCATAGGAGGTTCGTCCGGAGCCGGCAAGACCACGCTGTTAAGGCTGCTGGCGCGGCTGGATCGACCCGACGCCGGCGCGATAGAGGGACTGCCCGCGAGCGCGTCGTATCAGTTTCAGGAGAATCGGCTGCTGCCTTGGTACACCGCGCGGCGCAACCTGCGCCTGGTGACGGACGAGCCGGACGAGTGGCTGGATCGGGTCGGCCTGCGCGGCGAAGGCGGGAGTTATCCCGGGGAGTTGTCGGGCGGGATGCGGCGCAGACTGTCGCTGGCGCGGGCTTTAGCTTCGCCCGCGCCGCTGTTATTGCTTGACGAGCCGTTCATGGAACTGGATTCCGACAGCAAGACGCGCGTAATGGACGCGGTGCGCGGTCAGTCCGGCGCGATGGATAGGGAATGGATAATATTAGTGACGCATAACCAACTAGACGCGGACGCGTTGGGTTTCGAGTATCAAACCCCGTTAACGCGGAGAGCGGAGAGCGGGTTATGATCATCAAACCTCGTTAACGCAGAGTGCGGAGAGCGGGTTGTGATCATCAAACCCAATTAGAGCGGCGCGCGGAGAGCGGGCTATGAGTATCGCGTATCGTTAAGGCGTAAGGTCTAGTATGTTGTCTGGAGCGACGTTGGCGTATGTGCCCGGCGCTTGACCGATCAGTATCGACTCCGCTAGCAGTACCTGCGTGGACGCGTCCGATACGGACGACGCGGTGGGTATAACCATGCGCACCGTAGCCGTTATGCGCAGATAGATGCGGTGCCGCGTCTGATTGATTCCAGCGGTTGAGAAGTCGTCGATAAACTCGATCGCCGCGGAACCCATCGGTATAATATTAACGTGCACGCCGGGGCCGCGTCCGGCTAAAAGCCTCACCCCAGTCACCGCGCCGATGGGTATGCGAAGATCAGCCGCCGATAGATCGTTGAGATTGCGCTGAGCCAGCAGAGCGGCGCGCGCGCCCAGTTCGGTCATGCGCATGGTGTCGGCCTGGAGCATCGCGATGCGCCCATCGTTATCCTTGACGACCGTTATCAGGTCTTGATAAGTAATTTTCTCGCGCATTAGCTCGTATACGGCGGTGTTGAGCGCGTTGGTAGCCATGACGCGCGCCTGCGCCTGCGCCATGGAGAGTATGATCGGCTTGAGATTGAAATCGAAGAACGCGAATAGAGCTATAAGTATAACGACCATGAACAGCCATAACCGTTTCAAGCGTCCGTGTTTACCCTTAAATAAGCACATCGTCATCGCCCCCGTGCACTATATGCGGCGCGGAGCGGGGGACGATCCTTATTGTTCGCGAATGGTTAGTCCGTATCGATGGGATGATGGCGGTTGGGATTGAGTGATGGTTGCTAATGGATATTGATTAATTATTATTCAGTATAATTAACTGAGTCGGTATCGATTAACTATTGCCAGTCCGCATCGATCTATTTAATCAGTCTGTATTAATTTATAATAATCAGTCGGTATCAAATAATTACAATCAATCCGTATTGAATAATTACAATCAATCCGTATTGATAACGCTGAATCCGGCGGCGCGCAAGAGACGGTTCATCAGCGCGAGTCCCGCGCCTTCGGCGGGGAACGACTCCGCGTAAGCGATAGACGCGCCGGATCGATCCAGATCGCGAAGCGCGCCGAATAATCGAGACGACACGCGCTCGAGATCATTATATGAACCCAGCGCGATACAACGGCGCGGCGGCACTTTCGCGGCGGATTCATCGCAGAGCAGCAATATTGGCGAGAGGCCTTTAGCCAGCGCGTCGTCGTATAACGATCGCAGAGCGTTGACGCGGTCGAGTCCTGTTACAACCGAAAGGGGTATCGATGGCGAATAATGACGATGCCTCATGCCCGGAGAAGCGGCGCGCTGCCCGTCAGCCAGCGGAGCCAGCGCGGACGGATCAACGATAACGTCCGGCAGAATCGCCCGCAGAGCCTCAACCGTCACGCCGCCCGGCCTCAATACTATCGGCGTTGATTGAGACATATCCAGTACGGTGGACTCCATCCCGACTCGGCAAGGCCCGCCGTCCAGTATCATAGGGATCACGCCGTCCATGTCGTCGAGAACGGCCTTGGCGGTGGTCGGGCTGGGCTTGCCGCTGCGGTTCGCGCTGGGCGCGGCTAGCGCGCGTCCGGATTCGCGAATCAGCGCCAATGCCACGGGATGCGCCGGAACGCGAACGCCCACGGTATCCAGTCCAGCCGTGACGATATCGGGAACCGCGTCCGTTCGCGGCAGTACGATGGTCAGCGGCCCTGGCCAGAATCGATCGGCTAGCGACAGCGCGCGATCGTCTATATCCCGCGCGAGCGCAGGCCACATGCTAACGTCCGCGATATGCGCGATAAGCGGATTATCGGACGGTCTGCCCTTCGCGCGGAATATGTCGCGGACGGCGTCGGGGTTGGACGCGTCCGCGCCCAGTCCGTACACCGTCTCCGTCGGGAACGCCACCAACTCCCCGCCGCGTATCAGCCTCGCAGCCTCGCGCAGATCGCCGGGCTTCGCGACTGCCGTCACGCCCGCGCCTCTATTCCAGCGATGCGCTCCGCCTCGCTGGCAGCCATAAGCGCGTCGAAAACATCGTCGCAGTCGCCGTCAAGGAACGCGTCCACGTTGTAGCGGGTGTATCCGATGCGGTGATCGGTGATTCTGCCTTGAGGAAAGTTATACGTGCGTATGCGTTCGCTGCGATCGCCGGTACCCACCTGCCCGCGCCGTCGCGCGGAGGTCTCCGCGTCCAGCTCGCCGCGCGCGCGGTCGTAGAGCCTCGCGCGAAGCACGCGCATAGCCTTCTCCCTGTTGCGGAGCTGGCTACGCTCATCCTGGCATATAACGACTATGCCCGTGGGAATATGAGTAATCCTCACGGATGAATCCGTAGTGTTGACGTGCTGTCCGCCGTGGCCTCCGGTGCGGTATACGTCAATGCGCAGATCCTGCGGGTTTATCGAAACGTCTACGTCGGCGGCCTCGGGCAGAACCGCGACCGTCGCGGTGGACGTGTGTATCCGCCCGCCAGACTCGGTGGACGGCACGCGCTGGACGCGATGCACGCCGCTCTCGAACTTGAGCCGACCATTAGCGCCGGGACCCTGTATCATCACAACCGCTTCTTTTACGCCGCCCAGGTCGGTCTCGCTTACGTCTACAGCCTCGGCGCGCCAGCGCCGTCGCTCCGCGAAACGCATGTACATGCGCAGTAATAGCGCCGCGAACAGGCTGGCCTCCTCGCCGCCCGCCCCGGCTCGAACCTCGAGCACCACGTTGCGCTCGTCGTCCGGGTCTGCCGGGATCAGCATGCGCGTCACGCCGCGCCAGCTTTCATCGCGCAGGGGCAGGATCTCGTCCAGTTCGGCTTTAGCCAGTCCGTGCAACTCGGACATATCCGGATCGGCCAGCGCGGCCTCCGCCTCCGCGACGCGCGACTCCAGCGCCTCATGCTTGCGCCACGCCTCGGATATAGGCTGCAGCTGCGATTGTTCGCGCATCAGGCGCGCCGTAAGCTCCATGTTCGCGTAAGCGTCGGGCTGAGCCAGCGCCGCGTCCAGTTCGCGCAGACGATTGTCTATCTCGGTTAACCGCCGTTTTAAATCCATACGTTGTGATTATGCTTGCCCCTTGGATTGATCGCGCCTATCACGCGCGGTATGCCGTTCCAGTCCGATTCGATATATACGCTCTCAAAGATCGGTTCCATCATGCCGCGCACCGCGTCCGCCTGTCCCGCGCCCAGCTCCAGGAACAGCGCGCCGTGCGGCTTCATGAGGAGGGGCGCGTCTATCGCTATCCTGCGGTAGAAGTCCAGCCCGTCGGGGCCTCCGTCCAGCGCGATGATCGGCTCCTTGAGCACCTCCGGCTGAAGCGAGGGTATCTGCGCGCTGGGGATATAAGGCGGATTGCACACGATCACGTCGAAATGCGACTTGAACCGATCCGTTATCACGAACGGCTCCATCATATCGCACTGGACGCACGCCATGCGCACGCCGTTCAGCCTGCCGTTGGCGACCGTCTCCTCGCACGCCTCGCCGCTTACGTCGGAACAGAGCACCTCAAGTCGAGGAAACTTCATCTTAAGCGCTATCCCGATCGCGCCGGAGCCGGAACATAAATCCAGCGCGTTGATCTGCTTCGGCTGTCTGGGCAGGTTCTCGATGAACGCCGCGCACCGCTTGACCAGCAGTTCCGTTTCCGGACGCGGGATCAATACGCCCGGCTTCACGCGAATCCTCGCCCCCGCGAATTTCACCTCGCCTATCAGATACTGCAGCGGAACGCGCGCGGCTCTTTTCTCCAACAGTCGCGTGTACCGCGCGTATTGCCTCACCGTCATCGGTTCGCGGTTGATGGGCAGCAGCATGCGCGGAAACTTCACCACGTGTTCCAACAGCCAGCCCGCGTCGGCCTGCGCGTCGGGCACTTCGGATCGAGCCAGCCGCGCCGCGCCTTCCTTCAGCGCGTCGCGGATGGATACGCCCGTCGCGGTCATGACGCGGGCTCCGCCTCGGGCGCTGGGATAGAGCCTGGCGCGGGAGTCGTCTCCTCCGTCGGCGCGATTACGGGCGAGACGGCGATGACTGGCGAAGGCTCGGACTCCGGCGCTTCGCCCATCGCGCGCTTCATCGCGTCGATGGCTATCTCCAGCATGGACGTATCCGGCTCGCGCGTGGTGAGCCGCTGAAGCGCCAGCCCGGGCCAGCGCAGAGCGCGCGCAAGCAGGCTATTGGAATGAGCCAGCCCCTGCAGAGCCTCGTATGACACGCCGGCTACCAGCGGCAGCATTACCAGGCTGCGCAGTAAACGCAAAGGGAACGATAGCCGCGCGATACCCAGCGCCAGGAATATCAACTGATCCGCGATCGCGCCCAGCAGAACGGATATTATCATTACCAACAGGAGGAAACTCGTCCCGCATCGGGGATGAAGCGTCGTGAACCGCCGCGCGTTGTCCGGCGTGAGCGGCAGCCCCGCCTCGTGGCAGTGCACGGTCTTGTGCTCCGCGCCGTGATACATATACACGCGCTTCATGTCGGGTATCAGTCCAGTCGCCCAGATGTAGCCTATAAGTATCGCCACGCGCACGATCCCGGCGCATAGGTTCACGATCAACAGATTCGCGGTCAGTCCGTTTATCAGCGCCGCAGCGCCGCTGGGTATCACCATGAACAACAGCAGCGACATTCCCGCGGCTAGCGCCACGGCAAGGCCCATCACGATCTTCTCTATTCCTAAACCTAACCGCTGGCTGATCCATTTCTCAAAGCGGCTGGGTTCCTCGCTCTCAAGGCCTATCAGTTTTGCCGACGTATCCAGCGTCTTAACGCCCAGCATCAGCATAAGCCCCATGTTGACCACGCCGCGTATGACCGGCCAGCCCAGCGCCTTATGCTTCTTAGACGGCGGGGAGTATGTTTGATACGCGCGCGCGATGGAGCCGTCCGGTTTGCGCACCGATATGGCGATCGCTTGCGGCGATTTCATCATCACGCCCTCGATCACGGCCTGTCCGCCAATATCCGGCGGGCGCTTGGGTTTGCCTTTCTTTTCCTTAATGGTTATCATCTCCTGACGGCGCGCCTTAGCGCTCGTATCCTACCAACATAGGGACACGGCATGCCGCCGTGCCCCTCGCTATTCAACCGCGCGCGGCGATTACAGCCCGTAACGCCTCTTGAAGCGGTCTACGCGTCCGCCCGTATCGACGAGCTTCTGCTTGCCCGTAAAGAACGGGTGGCACTTGGAACAGATTTCTACGCGCAGATCCTTCTTGGTGGATCCGGTCTCGAACGTTTCGCCGCATACGCAGCGAACGGTGGTCGCGGCATACTTGGGATGGATGCCCTCTTTCATCGTCAACAACCTTTCCGGCGGGATATCGCTGTGCCAATCAGGCGCTGTTAGTATAACATTTTCGGCGGCGCATTGCAAGTGGTTTTGACGATTCGCACGCCGATGGCGTTCGCGCGTTGATCGCGTTGGTAAACCGGTTGACAAGCTGAAAACTTTGTGATATGCTGTTGCTGTTGAAACAGTATTTCACATAGAGGCGGTGCAATAATGACAAACACAGCGTCAGAAACCGCCCGCTCCCCGCGCGGAACGGGCGCGCGCCGTTCATTTATCCAGGCTTTGTCAAGCTGGCAGCTGTACGTGATGGCTCTGCCGACTATGGCGCTGCTGTTCGTGTTCAGCTATTGGCCGATGTTCGGCGCGGTACTCGCCTTTAAGAGATACAGGGTCAGGGACGGCATACTGGGCAGCGCTTGGATGAACCCGCTGCTGCGCAACTTCCAGGCCTTAGGCTCGGCGGACGCGCGCCAGGCTATACGCAATACGCTGTTTCTGAACTTCATGTTCATCATCGTCGGCACGGCGTTCGCGCTCACGCTGGCGTTGATGTTCAACGAGGTGCGCCATAAAACCTATAAGAAGATAACGCAGTCGCTAAGCTTCCTGCCCTACTTCATATCGACGGTCGTGATCGGCATATTCGCTTCGGGCATGCTCAACTATGAGAACGGCTCGATCAACGGGATGCTCGCCGCGCTGGGACGCGAGAAGATCGGCTTCTTCATGGAGGCTCAGTACTGGCCGCTGATACTGCTGATCGTTACGATATGGAAAGGCGCGGGATATAGCTCCGTCGTGTACCTGGCGACTATCGCGGGCGTGGACGCGGAACTGTACGAGGCCGCGAAGATCGACGGCGCGTCGCGCTGGGGCGAGATGTGGCACATCTCCCTGCCGATGCTCCGCCCGACCGTCATAGTACTGACTCTGCTGGCTATAGGCCGGATCATGAACGCGGACTTCGGATTGTTCTATAACGTGACGCAGGACATGCCCACGCTGTACTCGACCACCGATGTCATCGACACGCACGTGTACCGTCTGCTGCGCAAGCGCGGCGATATAGGCATATCCACCGCCGTTGGATTGTTCCAGTCCACGATATCGTTCGTATTGGTACTGATAAGCAACTACGCCGCGCGGAAGATCGACGACTCCGCGGCGCTGTTCTAAGGAGGCGGATTGCATATGACGGCCTCCGCGCCGAACACCCCGTCCGTCGACAGAAGCGCGGGCATTAAACGCGGCTTCAGCGCCGGATCGTTCTTCATCTATCTGTTCGTGGGCGCGTTCGCGATGATGTGCCTGTATCCGTTCGCGCTGGTCATCGCGGGATCGTTTACGACCAAGGCGTACTCGACGCTGCACGGCTTCACGCTGTGGCCTGGAACGGACGGGCTGACGCTCGCCGCGTATCAGTCGCTGTTCGTCAATATGACGTTCATTGTCAACGGATATAAGGTCACGCTGTTTACGACCGTGTTCGGCACGATGCTCTCGCTGTTCACCAACTCGATGATGGGCTTCGTGCTCTCGCGCAAGCATTTGAAGGGTCGGCGCGTGATCAACTTTTACGTGCTGTTCACGATGCTGTTTTCGGGCGGCATGGTGCCGTGGTATATCATCTGCATCAGGTACCTGGGCTGGATGGTCGATACGATCTGGGCGCTGATCATCCCGATGCTCGCGGGGCCGTGGAATATATTCCTGTTCCGCAATTACTTCAACTCCGTGCCGGACGCGCTGTACGAATCCGCGCGCATAGACGGCGCGGGCGACTTCCGCATCTACTCCAGCATATACCTGCGCGTCTCCGCGCCGGTGCTGGCGACGGTCACGCTGTTCACGGCGCTGGGCTTCTGGAACGATTGGTGGCTGGGATTGATGCTGATTAAAGACCACACCGAGCTGTATCCTCTGCAGATGCTTCTGCGCAACATCATCTCCAACCTGCAGTTCCTGCAGACGATGGAGTCCAGCGCGCAGGTTCAGATGATGATGGCCTCGATACCCAGCGACAGCGTGCGCATGGCGCTGGTGATCGTCACGACCGGGCCGATACTGCTGCTGTATCCGTTCGTGCAGAGGTATTTCGTAAAGGGCATAATGGTCGGCGCGGTGAAGGGTTGACCGATTCCCGCGGGGGGATGGTTCTCCCCGAATATATAACGACATTAGGAGGAACCGTATGAAACGATTATTAGCCGCGCTGCTCGCGCTCGGCCTGTGCCTGTCTATCGCGCCGTCGATAGCTATGGCTGGGGAGCTGGAGCCCGTGACGCTGAGCTACATCTTCTTCGCGGATAAGAAATCCGCGGTGGATCAGGTGTGGTCGGCCATCGCCGACAAGTACCGGGATCAGCTGAACGCGGACTTCAACGTCCGGTTCATCCCGGGCGACGATTACAAGACCACCCTGCTGATGATGGCCGCCGCCGGGGAAAGCTGGGACATGAATTTCGAGGGCAACTGGCTGGGTTACTATCAGATGATCGCGATGGACGCGTATATGGATTTGACCGATTTGCTGCCCGTCTACGCGCCCGACCTGTACGCTGCGTACCAGGAGTCCGGCGCGCTGGAGGCCGCCACCTACAACGGAAAGATAGTCGCCCTGCCATGGACGATGGTCATGAACAACCGCACCAACTTCCAGTGGCGCGGCGATCTGGCTGAAGAAGCCGGCATAGAGCTGAAGGCCGAGGACATCACCGACTTTGACGGCGTGTACGACGCGCTGGTGAAGATTCACGAGGCGTTCCCGGATCGTTACACGATCGAGGCCTCGTCGCTTGACGCCATGAAGGTCAAGTATTCGCTGGTCGATCTGGGCAACGGCCTGGTCGTCGACTTCGACGATCCGGAATACAAGGTGCAGGCCATCGAGACCACCGACGCGTACCGCGAGTACGCAGTCTACGCTAAGAAACTGCAGGACGACGGGTTGATCTGGAAAGACGTGCTCAACGACAAGACCGACCACAACGCGCTGATCGATCAAGGCAAGCTGATCACGAAGTGGGGCACGAGCGAGTTCGCGCGCCAGAACCGCGCCTGGGTCGAGGAAGGCGCGTACTGGGATTACGCGTTCCTGTATCCGGATGGAAAGAGTCCGAACCGCACGCCGCTGGCTAACTGCGCGGCTATATCGGCCATGTCCGACAACCCCGAGCGCGTGCTGATGTTCATGAATCTGCTACAGACGGATCGCGAGCTGTACGACATGATGCATTACGGGATACTGGGCGTGACATACGAGCTCAACGGCGAAGAGGCCGTGTATCCCGAGGGCATGAGCATCGCCAACAGCAACTACATGGACTGGCAGGGACGCTGGGCATACTGGAAGCCGCAGTTCATGCGCCCGGACGCGAACTATCACGAGAACTTCTGGAAGGAAGAGGAAGAAAACGCCTATTCCAACCCGAACAACGTGGTCTCGCCGTTCGACGCGTTCAGCCTTAACGCTGAAGACATCTCCATCGAAGTGGCGCAGCGCGACCAGGTGCACACCGACGCTGATAAGCTGATATCGGTCGGCCTGGCTGGCGACGCTAACGCCGCCGTTGATAAACTGATAGCGGATCAGGCAGCCAACGCCGCTATCATCCTTGAGGAAGCGCAGAAGCAGGTGGACGCGTATCTGGCTCAACGCCAGTAAGCGGCGCCGGGTATCCGGCGCGTACTCCCGATAACCGACGCACAATAGAAAACCCGGGCCGCTTGGACGCGGCTCGGGTTTCTGTATTTTGCGGGCATTACTCGATTATTTCGGTCTTGTTCTCTAAATCCAGGATATAGCGCACGGCTCCATGATCCTTAAACACAAAGGCTTTTGTTATGCGCAGAGCCAGTATAGCGCAATCCTTATCCTGCTCGTTGTTCGCGTGGTCGTACCAACCGCTGAACGCTTTGCGCAGTTTATCCCTGATCGCGGCGTTTCGCGGCTCCAGCACCCAGCCCAGATTCTCCGCAACCGCGCTGCCCGTTATCCCCTCGGAGGAGACCGAGAACGCGGCGTGATTGTTGTTCACGGCTTGCAGTACCTTATTGGAACTGGCGGTCGTCGTGATGTAGAACACGCCGTCCTCATAGAACGCGTCCACTTCGCGGACGCAGGGGTATGGCTTGCCGTCGCAGGCCGGTTCAATCGCGATGGTCGCCACCGCGATTACGTTGTCTTTGCCGCCGCCGCAGCTGACCTCGATTTGTTGGATCCCTTCCTCATAACGCGTCATTGCAAGCTCTCCTATAATTAATAGGGTTGGTGTATATTAAGCTATTATTGCGTGTCAAGTTGACGGGCGTTTCGATGGAGGAACGGCTCCGTTGCCGTTGCGGAAAACAGCCCGCTGTGTTGCTTCGCGGAAGATCGGCGCACCCCGCCGCCTCGCGGCGCCTCCCGCTCCCCGCGCGGCAATCCCAAACCGCCCGAACTTCTGATATATATCCCCATGCCTGTACATACAATGTGACTGGGCCGCCGTATACATATCGGCGCAAAGGAGTGATGAGCATGCCGGGCAACACGATTGCCGAGAAGGTAACAATTAAGATACAGGACGCTGAGGGTTTGGCGGCGATGCGCAGCGGCGCGGAGTACGAGCTGGCTGGCGATATCGCAATAGGCGGACTGTGGCATACTCTAGAGGGTCTGTCCAACATCGCGCTGTACGGCAACGGTCATCAGATCAAGAACCTGACCGCGCCGCTGTTCGGGCATCTCACCCAATCCAAAATAATGCACCTGCGCGTTGAGGCGCGCGTGGCGCGCCAGACCGAGCGCTACACCGGGGCGTTGGTGCGGACCGGCATCCGCGTGACCATCTCCGGCTGCTCTGTCAACGGCAGCGTGGACGGCGCGGAGTATACCGGAGGGCTGGCGGGGGATCTGAGCCAGTCCGCGATAAGCAACTGCGCCAACGTCGCGATCGTGTCGGGCGAACAGTACGTGGGCGGCCTGGCCGGATGCGTCTCCCACTCCAGCGTTACCGAGAACACCAACAGCGGACAGCTTAAGGCGCAGGGGCGCGCTATGTACGGCGGCGGGATCGTCGGCTACGCGCAGGACGAATCGTATATCGCGGATAACGTCAACACCGGGCCGCTGGCGGGGTTCCAGTTCCACGGCCTGGGCGGGATCGCGGGCGGCGTGCGAGACGTTCGCGTCTGCTCCGGCAACGTCAACAAGGGGATCATCCAAGGTCGGAGGTTCACGGGCGGGATCGCGGGCATGGCCGACGCTTCGGCGCTGGAGTATAACCACAACCTAGGCCCCGTAAGCTGCAGCCTGGATAACGTCGGTGGGATCGTGGGATACGCGTTCAAGCAGCCCGTTCTGCTGCGCGGCAACACGTCCGCCGGAACCGTCGAGGGCCAGGCCGACTTCACCGGGGGGATATGCGGGTTCGGCGCGGACGGGGTTACGATCATCGATAATACCGTGTCGTGCCCGTCGATAAAGGGGATGGGCAGCGTCTACCGCGTGCTAGGCGGCGGAGACGCGATGCTGTCCAACTCGCGGATAAACGGGCAGTGCGTGGTGATCGGCCCGGCGCCGCCGCTGATGTATTTCCAGGAATCGCCCGTCACGCTGGATAATCCGGAGTACGGCGTTAACAATCGTCACGGCGAGTCGCTGATCTGCCCGGAGGGGACTACCGCGACGGGGATATGGCTTAGGTGCGTGCCCAGCGCCAAGCTGCAGCCGTCCGGCAACGCGATGGCCTCCCAAAACGCGGATCAACCCAATTCCAAAACGATCACGCCGCTTGAGCAATCCGGCGAGCCGGTCACGAGCGAACAGGCGCAAAACCAGACCGTCAGCGAGATCGAGGCCGGCATAGCCGTATTAAGCCGATCGTTTGAGCAGATCGTCACATCGCTGGGGCTGGGCGTGACCGCGCTGTCGCGCGTGTTCCAGACCGGGGTGGAACTGCTTCAGCCCATGCTAAGCCGCGACCGCCAGACCCTGCGCACGCTGCGGCTGCTTCAATCGACGCTCAACGCGTATATGGAATACTGCGACAGCGTCGATCCCGGCGATAACCTCGAGTACACGGGCGCGCCCGTGCAGGCTGATCCCGCGGCGACACTCAGCGCGAAGGTGGAACGGATCGTGCTGAAACTCTCCGCCGAGACCACCCAAACGCCATTGGAAGGGGTGCCCGTATCGGCCGTCAGCGACGGGTTCAGCAAGACGTTCTATACGGACGCTGAGGGTCAGGCCGTTGTCGAGGGTTTGCCGGAGGGAGTGTACGAGGTGCGGGAGGAAGCCGCTCCCGCTATGTATCTGCGCGACAGCGACACGCATAGGCTGATCGTCCGCGACGACGGAGAGTATGTTTGGGAAGGACGGCTGGGTCTGCACTGGGGGGATCTGATCATGGTGACGATCCCGCATAAGCGCAACGACTCCGCGCTGTTCATCCGTGGCGAGGAGTGGGCGGCGCATCCGGAGAAACCCGCCGAGGACGCGGGAGTGACGCCGCGCTCGCGCGCCGAAGCCAAACCCAGGCCGCGCCAGATTATAGGCCAGCGAGGCAGGATAATCGACACGTCGCGAGCCGCGAGCAGCGCTATGCCCGAACCGGACGGCGAAGCGAAAGAGGCCGCCCGGCTGATGATAGAGTCGGTGCTCGGGCCGGGCGCGCAAGCGGGGGCGGGAGATCCGCCCGCGAGCGAGATCGAACCGGAGCCATACGCGCTGGACGAAGCGTCGGCGGACGCGAACGGGATGGATATATAATAGCGTCGGGTTGGACGCGCCGGGGCTTGCGCGGGCGGCGCGCTTGGATAAGGCTGGCTATGCGTCGTCCCTGGACGAGGGGATGAAACACGATGACAAGTGATCCCAAGCTATGTTTGACGGGCGGCCCGCGCGGCGGCTGCCCGATGGCGGCGAATCGGCGCGAGCGCATCCAGCCCAGCGAGGCTGCCGCGCAGACGCGCCAATGGTTATCCAGCGAATCGCCTCGCGTTGGCGAACGCTGGATCAACGCGCGCTGCAGCCGCAAAGACGCGGAGATGCTCGTCTGGTTTGACCGCAGACTGCGCGTGCCCATAATCCTGCATCGGGTGAAATCGCCCATGGGCGAGACTTGCTGCATGAATTGCCCGTCGCGAAGATGGCAGGCGCGGCGCGGCGAAGGGGTTGAACCGAAAAAATGACGGGGAACGAAGACGCCTCCAGGCCGCAGGCGCGGCGGGGAGGCGTTTCCTCTTAGTTGTCTCCGGCTTAGTTGTCTCCGGTTTAGTTGTCTCCGGCGAGGTAGTTGTCCAGGAATGTGCGTAGCTCCGTCCATGAGCGTATGTCGCGGGCGTGTTCGCGCACGCTCTCTTTGGCGTAGTCGGGCAGGCGGGCGAAGTATTCGCGCGCGCGCGGGTCTCGCGAGAGCAGCGCGTCCAGGTTTTGGTAAATGGACATCGGCAAGCCTCCTTGTTTCGCCGCAATGGGTCTGGGTTTATTATGCGGAGGGAGGCCGCGCGGCATCCGCTGCGCCGGGGTTTTGTTAGGGTTAAATTGGACGGGCGGGTTGATGCGTCACGCGTACTTATCCGCGTCCAGCGCCGGTGCGTGTTTTAGCAGATACCGTTCCGCTTCCAGATTCCACAGCCCGCCCGCGCAAAGCTCCGCGAGTTTCGCGAACAGTGGATCATCCCTCCCCAGCCGCTCGAAATCGTCTATCGCCGTCAGCGGTAGCTCAATATGATTGTATATCAGCTTCTTCCCGCCGGGCACGCGCGGCAGATTCAGCGTCGCGTCTCGAGCCGCGTTCAGCCCGCCGACATGAGTCACCAACAGCGCGGGATTGATCAACCCCCTTGAAGCCATATCCAGTGCCTCGCGCAGATCGTCGGTGTTCCCGCCGGACGTGCCGACCACGTGCGTTTGGTTATAATGCACGTTGTAAAAATTGAACCGCGCGGAAAACCCCGCGTCGGTTGGTCCCGCGAAGAAGTTCAGGCACCCCGAATAGGCCAGTATCGCGTCCGCTTGCTCTATCACCTGCGTCACGGGCGCGAACACGAACGCCTCGTCATAACCCTCGCCGCCCGTTAATCCGCGCAGATACTCCGCCGGGTTCGACATATCCCGCGTGTTCACGTACCGCAGATCTACCCCGCCGCGCGCCGCTTCCTCCCTGGACAGCACTCGCGCCGCGCGCTCCAACCTCGCGGGGTCTATATCCGTCACGGTCAGCATCGACGGCCTTATGTCCCGATGGATCAGATAGTCTATCAGCGCCAGACCCATCGGTCCGGTAGCCGCCAGCGCCGCGGCCTTTCCGCCGGGTTTGATATCCATGCGGTGGATATAATCCTCGTTCGTCGTGTGATAGCACGCGTGCGCTGCGCCTATCACGCACGAGAGCGGCTCCGCCAGCGACGCGTGGAACGCGGCCTCGCCCGTGAACGGCAGCAGGTTCCCTTGATCGATATACCGCGCGGGCACGATCCCGTATGTCATATTCCCGCCCAGATACCGGAACGAGTACCCCGCCGCGTCGTATGATCCCTTCAGCGAGGGCTGCAGCGTCACGCGTTGTCCGGGCTTGAACGCCGCCGCGCGGCTCGATCCCGCCTCGAGTATCTCCGCGCTGAACTCATGGCCCAGTATGACGGGATGGGTTCCAGCGTCCGCCGGTACGCGCTTATGCGCCGTTCCCTGAGACGCGGCCTTGTAACTGGACATGCATAGACTGTCCGATATTATCTTAACCAGAATCTCGTCGTCGGCGATCGGCGGCAGATCGAACGTCTCCAGCCGCAGGTCTCCCGCTCCGTATAATCGCAGCGCGGTAGCGCGCATCGCGTTCACCCCTTGTCATTATAGCATTGTGATCCTGCCCATCGTCGAGTAGAACGCGGCGCGGTCGTCCAGCGAGGGCAGCGCGGACTTCGCGCGTTCGCCAAACATCCCCATCGACGCCTGCGCGTCGCTAGCGCGCTCGTGCCCGACCAGCGCCCAGGCGGCTTCGGTCAGCCGCGAGAATTCCGGCAGAGCCAGTTTCTCGCATTTGAAAGGCTGATACGGCGAGTTGATATCTTCGCCCGATATCTGAAACAACCCCTTCGACTCGCATAACGCAACCAAGCGCCGCAGTTGATCCATCGTGTTGCGCGATGGCATGTACGTTACCGCGTCGAACCCCGTCTCCTTTAGGTAATCGATCAGCCCGCAGAGATACGCGTCCTCGAACGCCTGCGCTTTCTTGTCGCCCGTCACGGAGTCGGTCACATCGCCCAGATACGGATACGCCGCGATCGCGCCGATTGAATGCGTAAACTCGACAAACTCCGACGATGTCGGGCACTCCGCGTCCGCGTCGATATAGAATCTCTCGACCAGCGAGCTTTTCAGCACGCCCAGCGTCCGGTACTCGTACCAAGCGTCGTTAACGCCTAGCAGGATCGACTCGTTCTTTCCCGTCGCGCGAAGCCCGAACGCGGACTCCAGCGCGGCGATCAGCGGCGCGCCCCCGCCCGTGCGCGCCAGCAGTTTCTTTGTCAGCGCATAGCAGATATGCCGCTCCGTGACCGATCCGCCGGCATCGGCCATCGACAGCGGGCGCACGTCTTTATCATACGACAGCATGAACCGTTCGTCCGCGCAAGCGCCGTTCAGCTTGAGCGTCATGCGGCGGTTGCGATCCTCGCGCCGCGCCCGGTACGGGGATAGCCACTCGTCAGCCGGTTTGATCCCCGCGCGCGGTATCCCGTGGCACGCGACATACGCGATACCGGATTGATCCGGATTGTTCACCCGCCGATCCGCGTACGGCGATCCCGATAGCGAGCATCTGCACTCGAACCCGACAGTCCCAGCGATCCCCTCGCGGCGGCACGCGCCGAGGAACTCCTCCGCGCCGGATACGCTGTCGTGATCCATGATCCCAGCCGTCGCCAGCCCCTCGAGTTTCGCGCGGCGCGCCGCTTCCGCCGGCGTGAACGGCGAGAATGAGTATACGGTGTGGATATGATTGTTAACGAAGCATGTCCCGTTAATCAATTGAGCATCACCTGCCCGCCCGTCACCGGCAGCGCCTGCCCGGTCTCGTACTGCTGCTCGACGATATAGAACACCGCGCGGGCTACGTCCTCGATCGTACAGCCCCGCCCCAGCGGAACCTTCGACTCGTAGAACGCGCGCACGTCCGCGACGGTCTTCGCGCCGGGAACCTTGCCCGCCTCCAGATACTGCCGGAACAGCCCCTTTTGCGGATCGCTCCACAGCGGCCCGTCCAGCAGGTTGCCGGGGCATATCGCGTTGACCTTAACGCCGTGTTCCGCCAGCTCCATCGCGAACGACTGCGTCAGTCCGATCCCGCCGAACTTGCTGCCCGCGTACGCGAAATTGGCTTTGCTCCCCTCCAGCCCGCTCTTTGAATTGATCTCTATGATATCCGCCGTGCGCGAGGGAGCCGCCGCGCGCTGGCGCTTCATCACGGCGGAGGCGTGCTTGGCGCATAGGTAGTATCCGGCGTAGTTGATCGCCGTCACTTTGTTGAACCGATCCAACGTCATCGAGTCCAGGCCGCCAGCGATCGCTATGCCCGCGCAGGATATCATCACGTCGAGTCCGCCGTAAGTCAACACGGTCTCGCTAACCGCGCGCGCGACCGACTCCTCATCGGCGACGTTGACGTTCAGTCCCTCTATATCGTAAGCCGCGCCCTCTCCATACTCGTCGTTGATGGATCGCGCGACCCTGGCGGCTCCCTCGCCGTTCAAGTCCGCCAGCGCGACATAACCGCCCTCCCTGGCTATCGCGCGCGCGATACCCTCGCCGAATCCCTGCGCAGCCCCGGTAACGATGCAGACCTTGCCCTCCATGCGCCTTGACGCGCCGCCGGAGAACGACACGCCGCGCCGATAATTCTCTACCTCCCAGTTAAGTATGAACTGGGTGAAATCGTCCGGCAGGGGCTGATACCCGCCGAACGCCTGCGCGTATCTCGCGATCCTCGCCGCGTCTTCAAACAGCTCCAGCGCGGCGTCGTCCTCGCGCTTGGTTCCGCCCATCGCGAACACGCATTGCCCCGGCAGTATCGCTATGCGCGGAGCGAAACCATGCCGCTTGATATATTCCGCGAAAGGCTCCTCCGCTTCGCCGTCCGCGCTGATTACTAGTGGTTCGGCTTTGCAGTACACGATCTGGTCGGGATTGTACGGCTTCAGCAGGGGTTTTATGGATTCGGCGAAATGATCCGCGCGGACGAATCGTTCCGTCGAGCCTTTGGCTCTGAACGACGCGACCGCGGGGCCGTTGTCCGATCCGGACGCGTGCCTCGCGTACAGCATCCGCAGTACCGGAGCCGCTTTCAGCGGGATATCAAACGACGAGAGCGGCTCGTTTGCGTCGGGAATCGACGCGGTATCGCTGGATTCCACCCGCTCGAGTAGGCGGCTCATCACCGATTCCATCAGCGCGTCCAGTTCCGCGACGGTCTGAGCGGCGGCTATCACGCCGTGATTCTGCATGAATAGGAGATTCGGCTCGCGACCCGTTTCATTGCGCGAGGACTCGAACGCCTCCGCGCAGACCTTCGCCAAAGTGTATCCGGGTTTGGTCAGCGGGATCCATACCGCGCCGCCGCCGAACAACTCGCGGCACGCGGACTCGCCGCCGCGAGCGCAGGTCATGCCGTTGACCAGCGCGGGATGCAGATGCAGCACATACCGCTGCGGGAACAGCGCGTGCAGCATGCACTCGACGCTGGGTCTGCCGGATACGCCGGGAAGCACCGCCGCCATCATATCGGCGAGCGCGGCGGCCTCGCGCTCGGAGTCGCCGCGCGGATACTCCCTGTCAAACATGGACATTAACGCGCCGCGATCCATCGCGACAAAACCGGATTCGCCGATCGTCGATAATCTCGTTCCCGACGCTTTGACATACATTACGCCGCCGGACTTGGCGGAGGTGTTGCCCCCGCCCGCCAGCACATACCTGGGGTCGCCTCCATACCGGCGGCTGAACTCGACTAGCTCATTCATCATATCCACTATATACCCCCGCGCGCGCGGCTCAAACGCCCAGCCTCTCGCGGCGAATCTTTTCAAGCGTCTGGTAGTTCATCGACGGGACGTATCCCTTGAGCGGTAGCAGTTTGGTATGTATCGCCGACAACAGCCAGTCCGGCTGCGGATAATAATACTGCTCCAGCTCCGGGCACGGGCTGATGACGTTCGGCGCGCCCACGACGACGGGCGGCGCGTCCAGCCAGCCGAAACAAAACTCCGTGATGTTCCGCGCCAGATCATTCGCGTGGCTGCCGCGTTCGCACGCGTCGCTTATTAGCGCGATCCGCCCCGTCTTTTTCACCGACTCTATTACCTTGTCATAATTAAACGGAACCAGACTGCGCGCGTCGATAACCTCCGCGCTGAGATGATGCTCCGCTTCCAGCGTCCGCGCCGCGTCCATCGCCGCGTACAGGCTCGCGCCTATCGAAAGGATGGTAACGTCCCCGCCTTGGCGCTTCACGTCCGGCTCGCCGATGGGTATCTCATAATAACCCTCCGGCACGCCGCCCTCGCGGAACGTCTCGCCCATGTCGTACAGTTTCTGGCTCTCGAAGAATACTACCGGATCGCTGCCGGACAGCGCCGCGTTCATCAATCCCTTCGCGTCGTAAGGCGTTACGGGATAGCATACCTTCAGCCCCGGGATGTGCGCGCATAGACTGGTCCAGTCCTGCGCGTGCTGCGCGCCGTACTTGCTGCCCACCGACACGCGCAGCACGACCGGGATCTTCAGCGCGCCGGCACTCATGGCCTGCCACTTCGCCATCTGGTTGAATACCTCGTCGCCCGCGCGGCCCAGGAAGTCGCAGTACATCAGCTCGGGTATCGCGCGCCCGCCCATCATCGCGTAGCCGACCGCCGCCGATACTATCGCGCTCTCGCTGATAGGCGCGTTGAAGAATCTGTGATAAGGCAAAGACTCCGTCATCCCGCCGTACACGCCGAACGCGCCGCCCCAGTCGCGGTTGTCCTCGCCGAACGCGATCAGGGACGGATCATCATAAAACTTGCCGATCATCGCCTCGAACAGAGCGTCTCGAATGTTGAACTGCTTGAGCTTGCCGATGGGCTTGCCGTCCTTGCCGAACGCGAAGCGTTCCTTCTGCTTGAGCTTCTGGACGCGGCTGTTCTCGTCCAGCGGCTTGAGCGTCCGCGGCGCGCCTTCGCCGCGCTTGCCTATGCGCTCGTTGGAGAATATGAACCCGCGCACCGCGTCCGGGTCGCGAACCAGATCCAGGCGCGGCGAGCGTTCCGGATCGATCGCCACGCGCATGATCCGCGTTATATCGTCCTTGATACGCCGGTCGATCTGATCCGCCGCGTCTTCGGTTAGAATACCGTTGGCGGCTAGCTCGGTTCTGAACGATTGTATGGAGTCGCGCGACTGCCACGCGTCGATCTCGTCCTTCGTGCGGTATGTGGACGCGTCCGTCGCGGAGTGGCCCGCGTAGCGGTATGTCACAACGTCCAGCAGGACGGGGCCTTGTCTCGCGTCGATCACCTCGCGCTTGCGCCTGAACGCGTCGATCACCGCCAGGGGATTGTATCCGTCGACGCGCTCTGCGTGCAGCGCGTCCTCGCGGATTCCCGCGCCTACCCGCGCCAGTATGCCGTATGCCATCGTCTCGCCGTCGGTCTGCCCGCCCATACCGTAACCGTTATTGAAGAAATTGAATATCAGCGGCAGACCGCCCTTATACCCATCCTCCCATAAACGATCGTATTGGCTCATCGCGGCGAAGTTCAGCGCCTCCCATACTGGGCCGCATCCCAGCGAGCCGTCGCCCGCGTTGTATACCACGATACCCTTTTGTTGCATTATCTTCTTGTACAATGCCGCGCCGACCGTGATGGGCGCGCTGCCGCCGACTATCGCGTTGTTGGGATAAATGCCCAGCGGCGTGAAGAACACGTGCATGGAGTTGCCCAGCCCTTTAGTGAATCCGTTCTCGCGCCCGAACAACTCCGCCATGAACCCGTATAACAGGAAGTCGCGCGCGATATCCTTCGCGCTGTCCCCGGCCTGTTTCTCTATCGCGCGCAGAGTAAGGCCGTTGTTGAACGACTTCATTATGCTCATTAACTCGTCGTCCGGGAGTTGGCGGATCATGCCGTATCCGCGCGCTAGTACCTCGCCGTGGCTGCGATGCGATCCGAATATCGCGTCGTCCTTATCCAGCGTGTAGGCCATGCCGACCGCCGCCGCCTCCTGCCCGGTGTACAGATGCGCCGGACCGGTGTAGACGTAATCTACGCCGTTGTACTGCTTGGTTGTGCGAACCGAGTAGAGCATCGTCTCAAACTCGCGGATTACGCGCATGTCGCGGTATATGTCGATCAGTTCCGTATCGGAGTAGCGCGCGCGTTCCTGCGCCAGCGTCTTGTCATACGCGTTCAGCGGGATCGCGGGGAAGGTAAGCTCGCCCTTCGCGCGCACCCTCGCCGGATCGATGAATTGGCTCTGCGGCATAATGAATCTCCTTAAAATATAGTTTCCCTATAAATCTCGCTGACCGTGGGATGCGGGAACACTATCCGCCGCGCATCCGCCGCGCGCGTCTCGCGCCCGATCATCAGCGACGCGCCAAAGATAATCTCGCTCGCCGAATTGCCCAGCATCGACACGCCCAGTATCCTGCCGTCCTTATCCAGCGTCATCTTGAATACGCCGTCCGCGCCGTCGTTCTCAGCTACGAACCGCCCCGCGCGCAGCATCGATACCTTGCGCTCGATCGCGTCTATGCCCTTCGCGCGCGCGGACTCCAGCGTCTCGCCGCACGAGGCGGCTTCGGGGTTGGTATATATCACGGACGGTATGGCGGAATAGTCCATCGCGTCGGGCTGGCCGGACATGTTGTTCACGGCGGTTTCGGCCTCGCGGTACGCCGTGTGCGCCAGCATGCTCCTGCCGTTCACGTCTCCCGCCGCCCAGACGTTCAGCGCGCTGGTCAGCATGCGCTCGTCGGTGACTATCGCGCCTTTGTTTAGCTCTAGGCTCAGCGACTCGATCCCCGATGGCAGTACGGGTTTCCTGCCGATGCATACCAGCGTTTTCTCGCACGGTATCGATTGAACCGCGCCGCCCGACTTGACCTCGACCGCGCCAGGCTCGAACCTCGAGGCCGCCGTATTGAGCAGGAACTTTACGCCTTTCTTCTCGTATGCTTTGAGCAGCATCCGCGATATATCGCGGTCGATCGGCCCGCCGATCGCGTCCAGCATCTCGACGACCGTCACATCCGATCCGGCGGAGCGGTAGTAACTGGCCATCTCCAGCCCTATGACCCCGCCGCCGATTATCGTTATCGACGCGGGAACCGCCGGCAAGTCCAGCGCCTCCCTGTTTGTCAACGCGAAGCCGGACTCAAGCGCCGCCGCGAGTCCCTCTATCGGAGGCAGCGCCGGCGCGGAGCCTGTCGCGATCAACAACCGCGCGCCCGTATACTCGCGATCCGAGGCCGTGACGGCGTAACCCCCGTCAACGCGTCCGGCTATCGCGGCCTCTTCGCCGACCACCGTAACGCCCGCCTCTTTCAGCGCCGCGCTTACGCCCATGGTCAGTCTCTTGACCACCCTGTTCTTGCGCTGGATCACGGCTGTGTGATCCAACCTCGCGTTATCGCACGTCACGCCGTATCTGGACGAGCCGCCCTTCGCGTAGTTGTACAGTTTCGCGGAGTATAGCAGCGTCTTTGACGGGATGCATCCTTCGTTGAGGCACACGCCGCCCAGAGCGCGCTTCTCGAACAGTATCGTCCTCAACCCTTTCGCCGCCGCGCGCTCAGCCGCGCGGTACCCGGCTGGCCCGCCTCCCAGTATTATTAAATCATATCTATCCGCCATAACCTCACCTCCCCAACAGCAGCGTGAACGCGGCTAGGTTGTCGCACACCGCCTTGAGGAATCTGCTGGCGGGCGCGCCGTCCACCGCGCGATGGTCGTATGTCAGCGATAAGCTGAACGCGTCGTAGAACTCCACCGTCCCGTCCGGCTTGCGGCGCGGACGCAGGGTGATATTGTTAACGCCCAGTATCCCCGCCTGCGGAGGGTTGATTATGGGTGTGAAGCGCTCCACGCCCAGGCTGCCCAGGTTCGATACGGTGAACGTGCCGCCGTCGAGCTTCTCGGGGGGCAGGGTTCCCTCGCGCGATTGTTTCGCGAGAACCTTGGTTTCGTTGGATATCTCAAGCAATGATTTCCTGTGCGCGTCGCGTATGACCGGCACGACCAGCCCGCCCGGTATATCGATCGCCACGGCTAGATGCACGCCGCTGAATCTGCGTATGGTCTCGCCCATCACATGCGCGTTCATATCCGGGAATTGAGCCAGCGTCCGCGATACCGCGAACAGCACCATATCGCCCAGCGTCACGCCCTTCATTATATCGTCGTTCTTGCAGCGCGCGCGGTAGGCGAGTATCTCCGCCGCGTCGAAACTGGACGAGTGGGTCAACTGCGCCGCGTTCGCCAGCGAGGCCGACATGTTTTTCGCGATGATCCTGCGCATCGCGGACATGGGAGCGTCGATGTAATCAATTGTCGGTGTGGATTCGATGGGAACGGTTTCCTTGATCGGTTCGGCGGCTTTCGGCGCGGGAGCCGCCCTTGATCCGCCTTCGTTCAACAGTTTTTGTATGTCGCGCTCGATGATCAATCCTTCCGGGCCGGTGGCGGACGCGCGTCCCGCGTCTACCCCGGCCTTGTTCGCCAAAGTACGCGCGCGCGGCGAGGCCAGCGCGCGTTCCGCGTCTCGCGGCGGATCGGCGCTTAATGGAGCGGATGCTTCCGCGTTCGGTTCCGCTTCACCTTCGTAGACCTCGCCCGCCTGGCCGATAGCCATTACGGGAGCCTTGACGGGCAGTTCGTCGCCCTCGTCGCACAGTATCGCTAGAACGACTCCGTCCGTCTCGCTTGCCACTTCGAACACGCTCTTGCCCGTCTCGATCGCGAACAGCGGCGCGCCGGAGCGCACCGTATCGCCCTTCTTTACTCGAAAGGATGAGACCACCGCGCTCTCATCCGATATCCCCAACTGGGGCAGCAACACCAACCGCGCCATATCAACCCTCCTGAGTCGTCGTGTCCATACGCTCTATACCGATATTATACCGTGTTTGGAGAGGAGTTTCAACCGCGAAACCCAACCATTCACGCATAATCTCACAAGAAACCAAACGGGGCGGGCGTTGTAATCCTCTCGCGGCTCATCTCACGCGCGCGCCCTCGCGCTTGCCAATTCACGCCGGACACGGTATACTCGCGTTAATTATAACTATCCGTCTGGGGGGATATATAGATGAGACTGGGTATATCGGCGATACTAACCGAGTCCGGCGCGAAGGATTGGGCTAACGCGCACGCGGAGCTGGGATGCGAGGCCGTAGTGCTGCCGTTCGATCACACCGCGGGGGAGAATATGGCCGCCGACTACGCGGCTGCCGCGCGCGACGCTGACCTGGTTATAGCGGAAGTAGGCGCGTGGTGCAATCCCGTGTCGCCCGGCTCCGCGATCCGCGAGCACGCGCTTGCTCGATGCAAAGCCCAGCTGCGCCTGGCGGACTCCATCGGCGCGCGATGCTGCGTCAACATAGCAGGCTCCGCCGGGCCTCGCTGGGACGGAGCGTATCGCGAAAACTACTCGCGCGAGCACTGGGACGCAACCGTATCGTCTGTCCGCGATATCATCGATTCGGTCAAGCCAACCCGCACATACTACACGCTGGAACCCATGCCGTGGATGATCCCGCGCGATCCCGACGAATACCTGCGCCTGATCGAGGCGGTGGATCGCGAACGCTTCGCGGTGCATATGGATTTAGCCAACTGGATCACCAGCGCGGAAAAGCTGTTCGATAGCGGGGAGTACGCGCGGGAGTGTTTCGATAAACTAGGCCGGTACGTCCGAAGCTGCCACTTGAAGGACGTCGCCCTCGCGCCGGAGTTTACGTTACGGTTGTTGGAATCGAGGATAGGCGATGGCTCGATGGATCTTCTGGAATACGCTCGCCGCGCCGATATGGCCGATCCAGATATGCCCATGCTGTTAGAACATCTGCCCAACGAAGATATATATAAGGCGGACTTGCTCAAGGCGCAAACGATGTTTCGCGGGATAGGATCGAGATGAACGCGCGTTTGGGTGATTCGCGCTGACCATATCGGTATCGGTGCGCGCGCTCGCCGCGTTCGCGCACCCGGGGCACGATCTGCTGCCCGGCGCTGGTTTCCGCCGCATGCGCGAGGGAGCGAAACTCCATAGGCTCCTGCAGAGCCTCGCGGCCGACGGAGTGGCTGAACGCCGCGTGTCGCTGTTGTTTTCGCATATGGATGTGGAGCTTCTCGTCACGGGACGCATAGACCGGCTCGCGCCGGGCGATCCGCCCGTAGTGGAGGAGTTCAAGCTAGCCGGACAGCCTTGCGCCGCGCCCGTGCCCGAACACTGGACGCAGGCGGGATTATACGCGCATATGCTCGCTCAATCCGAGTCTCTGGACGCGGTGCGGGTTCGACTGATATACGCCGCGCAGGACGGACGCACGCTAAGCGCGTTCGACGCGGAGTTATCGCGGGAGGATCTGGAGCGCGCGTTCCGATCCGCTGCGGAGCCATACTGCGCGTATATCGCCGGAGGGTTGTCGCGCCGCGCCGCGCGTGACGAGTCGCTGCGCGGCATGCGCTTCCCATACGAGCAGCCGCGCCCCGGACAGAGGACGTTCGCCGCGCACGTGAGGCGGGCTATCGCGTCCAAGCGGCGGCTGTTCGTCGAGGCTCCTACCGGGGTGGGCAAGACCAGCGCCGCGCTCACTCCCGCTGTGCGCGCTCTAGCCAGCGGACACACCGAGCAGGTATTCTTCCTCACAGCGAGGACTACCGCGCGGCTCGCCGCGCTGGACGCTCTCGAGCGGATGCGCGCGCAGGGAGCGCGCCTGCGTTCGGTAGTGCTGACGGCGCGCGAGTTGTGTTGCCCGCACGCGCGCGATAACCCCGGCCCGTTCCAGTGCGCGATGACCGACTGCCCCGAGGCCGTCGGGTTCTACGATCGTTTGGCTGAATCCCTGCCCGACTTCCTGCTGGTCGAGAACGCGACTGCGGAAGCGATAGCGTCCATGGCGCGATCCGCCCGGCTATGTCCGCACGAGTTGTCATTGTCATTAGCCGAGAGCGCGGACGTGACGCTGTGCGATTACAATTACGCGTTTGATCCGGCGGTGAGGCTTCAGCGCGTGTTCCGCGTGAATAAACCCGTCACGCTGTTGATCGATGAGGCGCACCATCTGGACGAGCGCGCGCGGGGTATGCTCTCCGCGACCGTATCGACCGAGGCGCTCCGGTACTCGCGCCGCGAGCTAGGCCAGGCGCTGGGACGCAAGTCCGACGCTTACGCCGCGATGACGACGCTTATACAAACGATAGAGTCCATCCCGGCGTGGAGCGGGCATGAAAAATTGGACGCTCCGCCGGGCGCGCTGCTGCCCGCCGTATCCGACGCGCTGGATCTATCGCTTGCCGCTCTGCCGCTGGCGCGCCTGCCCGCGACCCACGCTCTGCTGCGCTCGATGACGACGCTTCGCGCCGCGCTGATCAGTAGATCGATACCGTTCGCTTGGTTGATCCGCCGCGATGAATCCGGAAAAAAGAATCGCGCCGAGCTAACCGCGCTGTGCCTGGACGCGGGTTCGCATATCGCGTTATGCACGGAGAAGCTTTGCGGCAGCGTGTTCTTTTCGGGCACGCTGTCGCCTCTGCCCGTTATACGCTCGATGCTTGGCGGCTGCGCGGACGACGCGCTGTTGGCTTTGCCCTCGCCGTTCCCGCCCGAACGATTGCTGACGCTGTGGATGGCTCACCCCACCAGTTTCCAGCGCCGCAAATCGTCCGCGCGCGCGGTGGCGGAGTCGCTTGCCGTTTTCGCTGAAAACACGCCCGGCAACCTGTGGTTTTGTTTCCCTTCATACGCCTATCTGGAGATGATACGCGGCGAGCTGGTTCGCGCCGCGCCGGAGCTGTCGCTCGTGTCCCAGCCCAGGACGGCGGGAGCGGAAGCGGCGGCGGCGAGGCAGGCGTTTATCGATATGTTCCAGGAGGGGACGCGGCGGATCGGGATGATCGTGTTGGGGGGATCGTTCGGCGAGAGCGTGGATCTGCCGGGCGGGAGATTGTCCGGCGCGGCGGTGGTGGGGGTCGGTTTGCCGCAGGTTAACCTCGAGCAGGAGACTCTGCACGCTTATTATGACGAACGGCTGGGAGACGGATTTCACGCGGCGTATCGCGTGCCCGGCATGCATAAAGTAATACAGGCCGCCGGACGGGTTATTCGCTCCGCGCGGGATATAGGCGCGCTGCTGCTGATCGACGAGCGTTACGGGCAGGACGAGTACGCCGACCTGCTCCCCGCGCACTGGACGCGGTTCACCCGGTGCGCCGCCAACGCCGATCTAGCCGCGCGGCTGCAATCGTTCTGGGAGGGTTGCCCATGAAAACGCTGACGTTCGACCAGGCGTTTCCACGCGCCCGGCTCGCCGCGACGCAGGAGCATATGATGGATGTGTGGCGCGGCGACGCGCGGCGCGTCTACGCCTGTATTCCCGCTATGGATTATTCCATGTTGGATGATCCAGCGCGCCAGGCTGAATCCGCGGCGCGAATCATCCTGCGCGGCGGACAGTATCCCGGTTACAACATGCCCCGGCTGACGGCGGATTATGGCAAATACAGCGTCGCGTCGTACTGGGGCGGGCGGAGGTATCGCGCGGCTGACGGATCGCTAACGATTGATCCGGTCGCGCGTAACGCGGACGAGGCGGACGCTCTGCGCGATCCTGATCCGCCATCGAGCGGAGACGCGGCGCGCGCCGCGAAACTGTACCTTGACGTATGCGATATACTGCGGATCGAACCATTCGACAAATTATGGACGACGACGATCGACTTTCGAGGGCCTCTCGACGCAGCCGCGACGCTGTGGGAACCGAATGATTTCCTCGCGGCGATGACGAAGAGGCCGGAGGCGGTTCATCGTTTCCTTGACCGCGTTACCGATCATCTCATTGCGTTGATGGAGTTCTCGATCGCGGCGGCGAAGAACCGCGTTTGCGGCGGCGTTCAGCCCGATATATGGCTGCCTTCCGATCTGGGCGTTGTGATGACGGAGGAGTTCATGTCGCGGCTTACGCCGGAGGAGTACGCGGAGTTTGGAATTCCGTATACTCTGCGGATAGGCGGGAGGTTCGGCGGGTTATTCCTTAGGTGCGGCGGAGCGTTCGCGCGGCATCTGCCCGGCCTGCGCGATTGCGGCGTTAACCTGATGGGCGTTGAGTATACCCATCCGTATACGACGCTCGCGGATATATACGACGTGTTCGAGGACTCGATCGTGATCGTGCCGAAGATGGGGATTAAGGCGCGCGATGAGTACGCGAGCAAGGCCGCGTTCATCGGCGATCTGGCGCGCGGCGCGCCTGCGGAGGCGCGGTTGTGGTTCGCGCTTCGTCCGGAGGATCGGGATTTCATGATCCAGATGGCGATAGTGCAGGCGCACATTACCAGCTATCGGTTGTGAGGCGGAAGGATTGTATTAGCCGTTGACTGCCGCGCGGAATTTCTGGTATAATGTAGTTGGCTGGATATTACAGCCGGACGGAGTATATATATAAGGGGATGGTCTTGGATTGGTACAGTATCATAAAACGTCTTGGGACTACGGAGGGATCTTATGAAAAAGCGTATGACGTCCAGGATGCTGCCGGCGATGCTGGTTGCGCTGCTGGTTATGTGCGTGGCTTCGACCGCGTTCGCCGGAATTGATCCGCCTATTAAAGACAAATGGGGATCGTTCAGCGGACGCTGGCCCGTGACGGTTCAGATCGTGGATTGCAAGCGCCTGAACCTGCGCACTACGCCCAGCCTGGCTGGAAACTGGAATATCGCGGCGTATCCTCCGCGCGGCACGACGATGAAAGCTACAGGCCGCGTTGAGAACTTCATCCAGGTGGAATGGAACGGCAGGACGCTATACGGTTACGCGGCGTACCTGGTTCCCATCAACGACGTTCCGGTGTATGAGCCGCCCGTCGTGGTGCAGCCGCCGATCATTGTCCTGCCCCCGGTATACTATCCGGTTTTCCCGGCGACGCCTATCCAGCCCCCGCAGTATCCGTCGTCGCCGTGGCCTCAACCGCCCGCATACCGGCCTGGGCAATCGTACCCGCCGACCACCGGATACCCCGCCTGGCCGACTAACCCGTATAACCCGTGGAGGCCGCCAGTCTGGTCGGGCAGGCCAAGGTAGGCTCTGTAGGATTGATCGCGCTCGATGGGCGTGGAAAAGGCCGCCGGTTGAACGGCGGCCTTTTCGACCTCTCTTTTCAATCGTGATCGTGGAGTAGGAACGCAAGCCGTTGCTGGCGCTATCCCGCTCCGGCTAAACAAAATGCGGATAGGAATTGACGGCGCGCGTCCGTCCGCCTACAATTAACCCATTGCACTATTACGCAAGGAGGCCGTCACAATGGCAAGGATCATCGGCAGTCCGCTGCCCAATATACCCTGGCAAGATAAACCTCGCGGCGAGTCGAACGTGGTATGGAGATACGACCATAACCCCATCGTCCCGCGCGACGCCGTTCCATGCGCGAACTCGATATTCAACTCCGCTGTCGTGCCGTATCAAGGGAAATTCGCGGGCGTGTTCCGGATCGACGATAAGCGCAGGGAGATGCGCATACACTCCGCGCGCTCGCAGGACGGGCTGAAGTGGGATATCGATCCTGAACCGTTCAATCTGACAAACCCGATCGCGGACGAGGTGGGGCCTTTCGTCTATGGATACGATCCGCGATGCTGCGAGATCGACGGTGAATACATCGTAAGCTGGTGCAACGGCTACCACGGCCCGACCATCGGCATGGCTAAGACTAAGGATTTCAAGACGTATACCCAGCTTGAGAACGCGTTTCTCCCGTTCAATAGAAACGGCGTGATGTTCCCCAGGCGCGTAGGCGGCAACTACGCGATGCTGTCCAGACCCAGCGATAACGGTCATACCCCGTTCGGGGATATCTATTATTCGGAAAGCCCCGACTTGATCTACTGGGGCAAACATAGATACGTGATGGGCACGGCGGGCGGCTGGCAGTCCACGAAGGTGGGCGCGGGGCCTATCCCGATCGAGACAGACGAAGGCTGGCTGCTGTTCTACCACGGCGTGCTGACCAGTTGCAATGGGTTTGTGTACTCGTTTGGCGCGTGTCTGCTGGATATCGATAAACCGTGGAAAGTGATAGCCAGAACCGCGCCGTACCTGCTAAGCCCGCAGAAGATATATGAGCAGGTGGGGGATGTGCCGAACGTGGCATTCCCATGCGCGGCGCTGTCGGACGCTGCAACGGGACGCATAGCGATATACTACGGCGGCGCGGACACGGTGATATGCCTGGCGTTCTGCAAAGTGGACGAGGTTGTGGATTTCATCAAGTCGAACAAGATGTAAAGGGTTACGCGTATGTAAACGTAGGCTCCCCCGGTTGCGCGCGAACGGGGGAGTCTGTCCGCGATGGGGGAGCCTACCCGCGAACGGGGGAGCTAATCCGCGAACGGCGCGCGTCATCGAACGGAAACGTCTGCCGCCCATACCGATCGAACCGCGCCGTCGTCCGCGCGAACGATCAACTCGCCCGACTCGCCGATCGCCTCCGCGCGCGCGGTATACGTCTGCGCTTCCTCCGCGACCGAGACCTCCCTGCCCAGCGTCACCGACCGCGACGCGTACTCAGGCATGAACGCCTCGCGGAAAAACTCCCCGCCGCCGGACTCCAGCCCGCGATACCATCCCCAGAACCTGTCCGCGAACGCGCGCAGTACCTCGCCGCGCTTGACCGCCGCGCCGCTCT